>CALFYL010000366.1 GCA_937952135.1 uncultured Planctomycetia bacterium | reverse complement strand
ACCACCGCGCCAGCCTCCGCCAGCGCTTGCGAGAAGCGCCGCGCCTGCGCCTCGCCATAGGCCGTCGGCGACCGCGCACCGACGATCGCCACCTTCGGCCCGCGCGCAAGCCACTCGACCGCGCCGCGCAGCCACAACTGCTCCGGCGGGCTCTCGATCTCGCGCAGCGCCGCGGGCCAGCTCGCACTCGCGGGCGTCAGGTGCAGCTTCGGCCTCTCCACGCACGCACGGACCGAACCGCGCGCCGAGAAGTAGCGCTCGACCCGACTTTTTTTCGGCGCCGACCTAACTCGCCGCGACCTCGAGCCGCGGCAGGGCGAGCGTTGCGTAGGGCGGCTCGCTGCCGGGGCGCGCGCGCAGCAGCGGTCCGAAGCTGCTCTGCATGTCGGCGAGGAAGCGCGCGATGTCGACCCCGCGGTGCGCGGGCAGGTACGGGCCCAGGTACTGGCGGTGGCCACTGTAGAGCTTGCGCGCGCCCTCGGGGTTGCCGAGCCGGTAGTGGTGCAGCGCGATGCAGGCTTGGATCAGGCCCTTGAAGAAGTCCGAATCCGCCGGCGAGGCCGCGTCCCACAGTTCGTCGAGCACTTCGTGCGCTGCGTGGAACTCCGCCGCGTTGAACAGCTCCGCCGCGCGCCTCAGCTCGAGGCCGATGTGCGCGTCGCGCTCCGCCTGGGCGCCGCTCATCCGCCCGCTTCGGGATCGTCGCCGCGCTCGCCGCGCTTCTTCGGCCGCTCGCGCACCACGTCGAGGCCCCAGAAGACGTTCCAGCGCCTGAGCAGATCCTTCGGCAGCGCCGGCATGTCCTTGGGGATCTCGAACTTGGCTTTGTGGTCGTTCCACCACGCCATCCACGCGTCCTGCGACACGCCCTTGTCCACGCCGGTCACGACCATGAGCGCGAGGCGCAGGGTGGGCATGTAGGGCTGGAGCCGCTCGCGTCCGACGGTTCGGATCAGTCCGATGAGTTCCTCGAGCGCGGGCCGCGAGCGCGTGTTCGCGAGCGCGAAGATGCGCGCGTCGATCAACGTCGGCGCCTGGGGCTGAAACGCGTTCTCCGCGAACAGCGGCACCGAACTCGCGCTCTGGTGCTGGCCCACGCACTTGGTCAGTTTCGTGAGCCACTCGACGTCCTTGCTCGCCTTGCGCTCGCGTTTGAGCGCGTCCTCCAGCGCCGACAACGCAGCGGGATGGCGCGCGAAGCGCAGAGCCTCCGCCGCTGCATTCCGCACCGTCGAGTCGGGGTCCTTCAAGCCCTTCGCGAACCACGCGAGCACGCTCGGCTCGACGACCTCCTGCTCCGCGACGATGGCCGCCACGCGCTCCTCGGGCTTGCCCTTCTCGAAGGCGGTCTTCAACGCCGCGACGGCGCTCGCGACGCGCGCGGGCTCGGCCGGTTTGGGCTCGCGGGTCTGCGCCATCGGCGCGGCGAGGAGGATCGAGAGCAGCACGTGGAGCATGGGCATGCGCGGAGCGCGGTCCGCTTCGCGCGTTCATCCTACGTCGGTCGCGCGCCGGGCGTAGGCCGTCCCACCCGACACGTTAGGATCGAGGCGATGTACCAGGTGCTCTTGGGTCTCGTGGGGCTCGCGACGCTGCTTTCAGCGCCGGCATCGGCCGCGTTTCGGCAAGCTCCGCCAGCGTTCGGCGCCGCGCAGGGCGCGCCCGCGCCGATCCGTCCCGCGCAGCCCGGCGACGTGGTCGTGATCGACGGCGTGCCGATCTCCGGCGACGAGTTCGGACGCTGGATGCTCGATCTGTTCGGCTCGCGCATGGCGAACCGCTTCGCGGAGCAGTGGCTGGTGCGGCGCGCGGCCGAGGCGCGCGGGGTCGCGCTCGCGCCGGACGCGGTCGACACGCGCATGGACTCGGAGATCTCCGAGCGCATCCGAGGAGCGTTCCTCGGCAAGCGCGAGGACTGGCTCGAGGAGCTGCAGCGGCTCGCCACGAGCGAGGACGGCTATCGACGCCGCCGCGGGCTCGAACTCGAGCCCGAACTGCTCGCGACGGAAATCTGCAAGCAGGACCGCGTGGTGCCCGAGGAGCTCGTCGTGCGCGACTGGGAGCTCTTCTACGGTCCCGATGGCCGCGAGTACACGCTGTCGGGCATCAAGGTCGAGGTCGAGGTCGCGATGCCGCGCGAGAAGGCGCCGCGCGAGGAGTACGAGGAAGCTCGCAAGAAGGCCTTCGCGGAGAAGCTGGCGAAAGCGCTCGAGATCCGCGAGCGGATCCTGGACGGCGAGGACTTCGCGAAGCTCGCGCGCGCGCAGAGCGACGACGTGCTCACGCGCGCGAGCGGCGGCCGCTTCACCGGCAAGTTCCGGCCTCCGGGCTGGCACGAGTTGTTCGTCAAGACGCTCGCGACCGTGCCGGTGGGGGAGCTGTCGATGCCGATCTACGCCAAGGGCGGCTACTGGATCATGCGTGTCGACGACGTCGTCGTCACGCCGCTTGAGAGCGTGCGCGCGGAGATCACGCAGCGCCTGGTCGAGCTCGGCCCCGAGAGCTTCGAGGTCGCGGGCACGTGGAAGTCGATCGTCGACGGCATGCAGGTCGAGATCCTGCCGGCGATGTTCGAGGCGCCGGCGACCTCGCCCGAGGACCACAAGCCCGTGATCGGCATGCTGATCAACGGGCAGCCCGTCGCGCGCGCGGAGTTCGCGTTGTGGCTCTTGCATTCGCGCGGCGAGCACTACGCGCGCGATTTCGCGGAGCACTACCTCGTCGAGCGCAAAGCCGAGCAGATGGGCGTGAAGGTGACCGACGCCGAGCTCGACGCGCGGCTCGCCGAACATCAGCAGTGGATCGTCGACCGCGGATACAAGGGCAGCCGCGAGGCGTGGAAGCTCCAGCTCGAGAAGCAGGGCCGCGACGAAGCCGGTTGGGAGCGCGAGTGGAAACGCCGCAAGCGCATCGACCTGCTCGCTGAGAAGCTGATGATGCTCGAGCGGCGCGTGGACGAGGACGCGCTGCGCGAGCACTGGAAGAAGCAGTACGGCGAACAGGGCCGCTGGGTCGAGGCGCGCATGCTGCTCATCGCCATCCCGCCTCCGCGCCTGAGCGAGAACATGACGCGCGAGCTGCTCGAGGAACGCATCCTCGAAGCGCGCGAGACGGCGCGCATCGAGGCGCAGCTCGTGCGCGAGCGCTTGAACGACGGCGAGGACTTCGCGTCGCTCGCGCGCGCGCTGAGCAGCGACGACGCCACGAAGCTCGCCGGCGGAAAGTTGCCCGGCCGCTTCCGTCCCGACCAGTGGCCCCCGGAGGTGGCCGAGGCGGTGATGGGGCTGAAGGTCGGCGAAATGACGCCGCCGCTCGACACCGGGCGCGGGTTCGGGATCTTCGAGGTGCTCGAGTCGCGCGCGGTCGAGTTCGAGGCGGTGAAGGACGAGCTCAAGCGCGAGATCCTGAGCGAGCGCATTCCGCAGGGCGACCTCGCGGGCTACCGCAACGTGCTGCTGCGCGAGTCGAAGTTCGAAGTGCGGCCGGACATGTACCGATGAACGCGGCGAGGGAGCTGGCCGGGCGCACGGCGCTCGTGACGGGCGCGTCGCGCGGCATCGGGCGCGCGACGGCGCTCGAGCTGGCGCGGCTCGGCGCGCGCGTCGTCGTCACGAGCCGCAACTCGGAGCGGCTCGAGGAGACGGCCCGGCTCGTGCGCGCCGCGGGCGGCGAAGCACGGACGCAGGTCGGGGACCTGCGCGACCCTGCGTTCCTCGACGCCTTGGTGGCCGCCTGCGGAGCGGTCGACGTGCTCGTGAACAACGCGGCGTCGTTCGCGAGCTACGCGCCGCTGGAGGCGGTCGAGCGCGAGCAGATCGACGACGTGCTCGCGACCAACCTGCGCGCGCCGCTCGAGTTGTGCGCCCGCGTGCTTCCGAGCATGAAGGCGCGCCGCTTCGGCCGCATCGTCAACGTGGGCACCATCGCCGGCGAGGTCGGCGCCGACGGCCAGGCGGCCTACGCCGCCTCCAAAGCGGCCCTGCTCGGCCTCACGCGCTCGATCGCCGCCGAGAGCGCGACCTTCGGCGTGACGTGCAACCTCGTCGAGCCCGGACTCGTCGCCACCGAGCGGGTCGAGGAACGCATCGACGACCGCTTCCGCCGCCGCATCCTCGCGAACACCGCCGCCGAACGCGCCGGCACGCCCGACGAGATCGCCTTCGCGATCGCCTTCCTCTGCTCCCCGCGCGCTTCCTACATCACCGGCGCCGCGCTGCCCGTCAGCGGCGGCTTCGGCATCGGCATGTACTCGCGCGAGCCCGGCAGGTGAAGCCCGCCGACGCTCGGGCGGATTCGGCGCCACCGAGCCCGCGCCGCGGCCGGGGCTGGTAGCTTCACTCCATGCTCCGCCACCGAATCCGGTGTCTCGTCCTCGCTGCACTCGCCTTCACGACGAACGCATCCGCGCAGATCGAAGTCGCGTGGTGGAACGCGTACGACCTGCCGGAGTCGTTCGACGGGGACAGCTCGACCCACTCCGTCGCCGTGACCGCCACCGGCGGCGTGGTCGCGGCCGTGCGGACGAACTTCTCCGCGGCGTCGCGCTTCGTGCGCTACGGCCCTTCGGGCGCGATCCTCGGATCTGTGCTCGCGCCAGCGCCCTACATCTTTTCGAAGAGCCTGCTCGCGCCCAGTGGCGAGGTGTACTTCGCAGGCGTCGCCAGGCCCCCCGCGCAGGGCTTCATGCTCGTGAAGCTCTCGTCGAGCGGCGCGCTGCTGTGGAGCCGAGCGGTCCCCGCAGCGACGAGTTTTCAACGCGTGGAAGCCCTGTTCGACGCGAACGGCGACGTCGCACTCGTCGGTGTCGACTCGACCCTCGGGCGCACTTTGGTTCGAGGGTTCACCGCAGCCGGCGCGGCGACCTACAGCCACGACTTCGATCTGGGACCTGCGTCGGAGGCGGTGCAGGAAGCGACGCTCGGCGCGAACGGCGAGATCGTCGTCGTCGGCAGCGTGGACACGCGGGCGATGGTCGCCGGGCTGAGCACGACCACCGGTCAGTTGGCGTGGAGCGAGATCAATGCCGGCGCGCTCGCCCTGGGTGCGCACTACGAGGCGCTCGCACGAGGCGCGAACGGCGAGCTCGCCGTCGCTGGCAACACGACGATCGCGGGCTCGAGCGACGTGTGGGTGACCGCGCTCGATCCGTCCGGCGTGGAGTTGTGGTCCGCGGCGATCGACGCGGGGGCGGGCGCCGCGGAGACGGTGACCGACATCGAATATTCGTCCGACGGCGCGCTCTGGGTCTCGGGCTTCA
Source organism: uncultured Planctomycetia bacterium (assembly GCA_937952135.1). Taxonomy (GTDB): domain Bacteria; phylum Planctomycetota; class UBA1135; order UBA1135; genus WYBT01. Next base: position 417 of record CALFYL010000366.1, on the reverse strand, counting down.
CCTTTTCGTCCGGCCAGACCGTGTCGTTCTGCTTGCGCTTCCCCGCGGGCGCCAGTGTTCCGGCGCGGCGGCTCTGGAACAGCCCTCCGGGTGTCGTCTGGTCGCAGGCTAGGCGCCTTGTCGTCGGCGGCCCGGGACAGATGTGGGCGCTCGCTGACTTCCTCGAGCTCGGGGCGCCTATTCAGGTGGGAGCGTTCCAACTCGACTTCGACGGAAGCCCGCGCGCCGAGCTCGGCGCGTCCTTCGACGCAGGCGGCGCCGAGAAACAGCTCGAATGCGCTGCACTCGGGCCCGGCCAGACCGTCGTTGTCGGAGGCCGCTCCGAGGACCTGCCCGGCGGGTCGAGCTTCTTCGATCCGGTCTCGATGGTGGCGAAGTTCGACTTCAGCGACGCCCCGCGCGAGTACTGCCAGGCGC
>CALFYL010000365.1 GCA_937952135.1 uncultured Planctomycetia bacterium | reverse complement strand
GGCGCTCGCGGTCGACCACGATGCCGATGTAGTACTCCTTCGCGATCGCGCTGCCCGCTTCGACCCACAGGCGCCGCACGAGTTGCCCGGCCGGCCCGGTCTGGTGCGTGACGAGCGTGCGGCCGAGGATCGACTGCGCAGCGGCGCGCACTTCGTCGGCGCTCTTGCACACCTTCACGCCGCCCGCCTTGCCGCGGCCGCCGGCGTGGATTTGCGCCTTGACCACCGCGACCGGGGACTTCAGCTCGCCGTAGGCGGCGACGGCGGCGTCGACGCTCTTGGCCTCGCGCCCTTCGGGGGTGGCGACGCCGAAGCGCCGGAGCAGTTGTTTGGCCTGAAATTCGTGGAGTTTCATGGGGCTTGGGCGACCGCGTCAGCGGCCGGAAAGCGCGGCGGAAGTACGAGGGCGGAGAGTGTAGGGTCGCGGCGCCGCGGGCGAAACGGGCAGACGGGCCCAAGCGCGCGGGACTTTCGCGCGGCGGCTGCGCGCGTCATCCTCGTGGCGATGAGCTCGACCGAGCCCGCCTCCGCGATCCAAGCCCAGCCCGCCTCGGCGCCCGAGCGCTCCCCCACCGCGCCGCGCGGGCACTGGCTGGTCGACCGCCAGCTCCGCGCGCTCTTCGACGGCGCGTTGAACACGGTCCCGGGCGCCGCGGCGATCGGCGAGCCGCAGTTGCAGGCCGCGAGCCTCGACTTGCGCGTCGGCCCCTTCGCATCGCGCATCCGCGCCGGATTCCTTCCCGGCCGCACGCCGCTCGAAGCGCGCCTCGAAGAGCTCGAGACGAGCCGCCTGTGGCTCGGCGGCGAAGGTGCGGTGCTCGAGAAGGGCCTCGTGTACTTGCTGCCGCTCGAGGAAGAGCTCGACTTGCCCGCGCACTTGCGCGCCGCGTTCAACCCGCGCAGCTCGACCGGCCGCTGCGACTTGTTCACGCGCGTGCTCGTGCCGGGCCACCCGCGCTTCAACGAAGCTCCCGCCGGCTATCGCGGCCGACTGTGGCTCGAGGTCTCGCCGCTCTCGTTCCCCGTCCGCATCAAGCGCGGCGATCGGTTGTGCCAGTTGCGCCTCGCGCAGGGCGATCCGACGCTGTCGCGCGAAGAGCTGCGGGCCGAATACGCGCGCACGCCGCTGTGTTGGCGCGGCGACGAGCCGACGCCGATCGACGACGTGCGCTTCGACGACGAAGGCGGCATCGCGCTGAGCCTGGGTCTCGCGGGCCGCGACCCCGCGGGTTGGCGCGCGCAGCACCACACCGGCGTCGTGAACTTCGCCCGCGAAGGCGCGCACGATCCGCGCGAGTTCTGGGAGCCCGTGCACGCCGAACGCGGCCACTGCATCCTCACGCCGGGGAGCTTCTACATCTTCGCGAGCCGCGAGCGCGTCGTGATCCCGCCGCACCTCGCCGCGGAGATGCTGCCCGTCGACGTCGACGTCGGCGAGATGCGCAACAACTACGCGGGCTTCTTCGACAACGGCTTCGGCTGGCGCGGCGAGGCGCCGGGAACGCGCCATGGCACCGCGGCCGTGCTCGAGGTGCGCGCGCACGACGTGCCCTTCCTCGTCGAGGACGGTCAGGTCTTCTTCCGCCTGCGCTTCTACCGCACCGGCGGCACGCCCGAGAAGCTCTACGCGCAGGGTCGCGCCAAGAGCTCCTACGTCGACCAGGACCTCACGCTGGCACGCTGTTTTCGGCGCCCGCGCTGACCTGCCCTGCGGCGACTTTTTTGCGCCTGCGTGCGCCGTTTCGGTCCTCGGCGGCATCCCGTAGTTTGAGCGGCGTCCCCCGCGTCTTCGGCGCCCCGCCGTGGCCGGGCTGACGGGCGGCTCGGACTCGACCCCCAAGGACTCCCCACGCAAGAGGAGACGGATCGTGAGAACTCTTTCGGCTCTCGCAGTTTGGTGCGTGCTCGTCGCAGCGGCCCCGGCACAGTCGATCCAGAGGCTCTCGGTCGGCTTGCACACCGGACCGAACTTCGACGGCACGCTCGCCAACGCTTACTCGCCCGACGGGACCCACATCGCGTTCCAGAGCGCCTCGGCCAACGTGGTTCCCGGCGACACCAACGCAGCCGTCGACATCTTCGTGCTCGAGCTGTCGAGCGGAACGGTCGAGCGCGCCAGCCTGGCGAACGACGGCTCGCAGGCCAGCCTCGGCGGCTACGAGCCGGCCATCTCCGCGGGCGGGCGTTTCGTCGCGTTCTCGTCGAACTCGAGCGAGCTCGTGGCCGGCGACACGAACAACGCGAGCGACGTGTTCGTACGCGACCGCCTGCTCGGTGCAACGGAGCTCGTCAGTGCTTCGTCGAGCGGAGTCCAAGGCAACACGCACTCGCGCGATCCGGTCCTGTCCGCCGACGGACGCTTCGTCGCGTTCAACAGCCACTCGAGCAACCTGGTCGCGGGTGCGGGCGGCGGCCAGATCTTCCTGCGCGATCGCACGCTCGGCACGACCGTCGTCGTGAGCCTGAGTTCGGCCGGCGCGCTCAGCTCGCTCGGCGCCTTCGAGCCCGCGATCTCCGCCGACGGACGCTTCGTCGCCTTCCAGAGCGCGTCGACGAACCTCGTCCCCGGCGATGCGCTGCCCGCGGCGGGCGGCAACGGCTGGGACGTCTTCGTTCGCGACATGCTGCTCGGCACGACCGAGCTCGTGAGCGCCACGCCGAGCGGCGGATACCCGAACGCGAGCGCCCTGCGGCCGGCCATCTCCGGGGACGGGCGCTACGTCGGCTTCGAGAGCGGAGCATCCAACTTGACGCCCGGGGTCGACGCAGCCGGCACGGACGTGTTCGTGCGCGACCTCCTCACCCAGACGACGGTGTGCGCGAGCAACTCGCCGACCGGCGCGGCGATCGGATACGGCTCCAGCGCGTCGCTCTCGTACGACGGGCGCAAAGTCGCCTTCGTGGGCACCCGGACGGGCTTCGTGCCGCAGGAGCTGCTGAGCAACCATCCGCAAGCGTACCGGCGCGACCTCGACAGCGGCGCGACGGAGCTGGTGAGCGCCTCCGCTTGCGGCGTCGCGGGTGCGGGCTTCACCAGCGGCGGCTACTGGTCCAGCATTTCGCCGGCGATCTCACCCGATGGCCAACGCGTGGCGTTCGCGAGCTATTCGACGACCCTGGTCGAGAACGACGTCGAGAACGCCGCGGATCTGTACCTGCGCGACTTCAACGTGCCGACGACGGGCCCGGCCTGCCGATTTTGTCGGGCGCCGCTCACGTCGAACGGCTGCACACCCCTGATCGACGGCGCCGGAACGCCGAGCGCCTCGAGCGGCAGCGGCTTCGCGATCACGGTTGCGAACACCGAAGGCCAGCGCGTCGGACGGGCGTTCTTCAACCTCGGCGCGGGCAACGTGACGCCATGGGCCGCGGGCAGCACGAGCTACCTGTGCATGAGCTCCGCGGGCCGCCTGCCGGTGCAGAATTCGAGTGGCGTGCAGGGCGCGTGCGACGGCCTGTACTTGTGGGACTGGAACGCGCACCTCGCGGCGAACCCGCCGCTCGCGGCGAACTACGGCGCCGGGCGAGCCGTGTTCGTGCAGGCGTGGTTCCGCGACGCCGGCGCGCCGACGGGCTCGCACCTGTCGGCCGGGCTCCAGTTCCTGATGGGACCCTAGCAGCCCATTGAAAAAGTCATCCGGCGCGCTTCCGCGCCCGGATGCGCCGACTCTGCGTCGGCGGATCCTCGCTGAATCGCGATTCAGCTCCGGTCCGGCCTCCTTGATTCGACGCGTCCGGGTCGGAATCGCACACGGAGCACTTCTTCAACGGACTGCTGGGCCGGAATGCGGCGAGAGCTGCCCCGCAGCTCTCGCGTCCCTTCGATCCCGCCCTTCCCAACCTGCGTGCAACGCGCGACCTCCCGGGCCGCGCGACGCTCAGATCTTGCCGTGCTTGCGGCGCTGGCGGGCGTTGACCTTGCGGCCGCCCTTCGTGCGCTGGCGGGTGCGGTAGCCGGTCTTCTTGGCGTGCTTGGCGTTGCTGCGGCGGAC
>CALFYL010000364.1 GCA_937952135.1 uncultured Planctomycetia bacterium | reverse complement strand
ACCGAGCGGGCCGAACCGAGCAGCTTGTCGCGCGCCGCGCTTGTTGGGGCGCGCGCGGGCCATTATGCTCTCCGCCCTTTCGAAGCGCCGCGCAGGGCCCGAGCCGCCGCCTTGGCGTCGCAGGTCGTCGCGATCGCGCTGGCGAGCCGTTCCGCGGCCTCCGCCACGCTCCGCGCGACCACTCTTCCGTACACGCTCTCTCGAACCCGTTCACCCATCCGACTCCGGCCGTCTCCTGGCGCCGACTCGGCCGCAGCGCGCGGTCGGTCCCGCTCCGGGCCGGTGCGTCCCAGCCCGTACGCGGGCGACCCCACGAAGCTCTCCGAACCCTCATGTCCGTCGTCATCCGCCTCAAGCGCGAAGGTCGCAAGAACCTCCCGTCCTACCGCATCTCCGTTTCCGACCCCCGCGCGCCGCGCGATGGCGCGGTGATCGAGAAGCTCGGTTTCTACGATCCGCGCGCCAAGGCCGCCGACAAGGAGGTCCAGTTCAACAAAGAGCGCGCGGAGTACTGGATCTCCCAGGGCGCGCGCCTCAGCCCGACCTGCCGCACGCTGCTGCGCGACGCCGGCGTGACGACCTTCCGCGCCAAGCCGGTCCGCGACCGCGCGGGCCGCAGCAAGACGACGAAGACCAAGGAACGCCGCGAAGCCCGCAAGTCGGCGCGCTCGACGGCCAAGGCCGCGCGTCCGGCGCATCGCCGCAAGCCGAAGGTCGAAGAAAAGAAGAAGTAGCGCGGCGCTGCGCGCCCGCGAGTGCGAACGGTCACGACGGACCTCGCCTCGCGCTCGCGGCGTCCTGCTGCCCGTTGGCGACGACGCACGACGTCGCGCCTCCCGAAGCGCCGGATTCGCGCCTGGATTCGCCCTCGCGTTCAGGCCGCCGACGCTTCGCCTGCCTTCCCGGGTCCCTGATCCTTCCGCCGTCCCGTTCCAGAAGTACGTCCGCGTGGCCAAGAAGTCCGACATCGCTTCCAAGCTGCTGGCCAAGATCGAGCCGCAGCATCCGCTTCCCGAGGCGCTGCCCGACGTCAACCTGGTGCAGCAGGGGCTGTACTTCGCGCTGCGGCGCCGGATCGGCGCGGACGCATCGAAGTCCGCGCTGCGCAAGCTGATCGAGGCTTACCCGGACTGGAACGAGCTGCGGGTCAGCCAGGCCCAGGAGATCAACGGGGTTCTGCAGCTCGGACCGAAGGGCATCGCGGTCGCCCGCGAAGTGCGCGAGTACCTCCAGGAGGTGTTCCAGCGCAGCCACGGCATGTCGCTCGAGTTCCTGCGCGACGACCCGCAGTCGACGCAGCGCTTCGTGTCGATCCTGCCGTACATGGGCATGGCGATGACGCACCACCTGCTGTACCTCGCGAGCAATGGCGAGCTGCCGGTGACGCCCGCGCTCGTGCGCGTCCTCGATCGACTCGGGATCATGTCGCGCACCGCGTCGATCAAGAAGGCGCGCGCCTCGATCGAGCCGCTGATCCCCGACGGCAAGACGCTCGAGTTCGCCTACAAGTTCGGAGAGATCGCGACGAGGTGGTGCGACGCCCGCAAGCCGATCTGCCACCAGTGCGTGCTCGTCGACGACTGCAAGTTCGGCAAGAAGGCCTTCCGCGACTGGAAGGTGCAGCAGGAGCGGCTCGAACAGCAGCGCGCCCGCGAGGCCGCGCGGCTGGCCGTGCTCGCGAAGAAGGAAGAGGAGCGCTTGCGCAGGGAGGCCGAGCGGCAGCGCAAGAAGGCCGAGTTCGAGTCCGCTCGCCGCGCGAAGGAAGCCGAGCGGCTGGCGGCGGTCGCGGCGCGCAAGCAGGCGGCGGACAACGCGCGCGTTGCCAAGGAGCAGGCCAGGATCGAAGCGCAGAAGCAGCGCGAGGCCGAGGCGGCGCGCAAGAAGGCCGAAGAGGCCGCGCGCAAGCAGGCTGCGGCGAAGAAGAAGCTCGAAGAGCAGAAGAAGGCCGCGGCGGCGAAGAAGAAGGCGGCGGCCGCCGCCAAGAAGAAGTCGGCTGCGGCGGCGAAGAAGAAGCCCGCGCCGAAGAAGAAGCCGGCGAAGAAGGCCTGAGGCGCGGCGGTGGAGACGCCGTCGAGCGCGCAGCGGATCGTGCTTGCGTCGGCGTCGCCACGTCGGCGCGAGTTGCTCGCGGCGGCTGGCGTGCCCTTCGAAGTGCGGCCGGCATCGGTCAACGAAGACCTCGGAGAGTTCGACGATCCGGCGCAGGCGGCGCTGGAGCTCGCGCGCCGAAAGGCGCTCGCGGGGCTCACGGCGCTCGGGCGGGAGAGCCGGGACTGCTGCGTCGTCGGCGCCGACACCATCGTGGCCGTGAGCGACGGCGCCCAGTGGCGTTTGCTGGGCAAACCCGAAGACGAACAAGACGCCGAACGCATGCTCGAGGCGCTCTCGGAGTCTCGCCACCAGGTCGTGACCGGCGTGTGCGTGATCTCGGGACGCGACCAGCGCGAGCACGCGGCCGCGGAGCGCACGTGGGTGACGATGCGACCGATCGCGGAGCAGGAGCGGCGCGACTACGTCGCGAGCGGCGAATGGCGCGACAAGGCGGGCGGTTATGCGATCCAGGAGAGCGCCGACCGCTTCGTCACGTCGCTCGAGGAAGGCGGCCTCGACAACGTCGTCGGACTGCCGGTCGCGCTCACGTTGCGTCTGCTCGCCGCTGCCGGCGCACTCCCGGTCGCGGACGCACCTTGAGCCGCGCCGTCGCGGGGCGCGCAGCGAGCCTCGGCTTGCCGGCGCGCCCGGGTCCCGCTAACCTCTTCGCCCCCGTATCGGCCCCGCAGCGCGCCGCTGGCCTCGCGAGGCGAGCCGCGCCACGGGACGAACGCCCCGCGGTCGACGCATCCCGCCGACCCTCGCTGCCGCTGACCTCCTCCGCCGCCGACCAAGACCGGCGCAACCCACGACCCCCATGAAGTCCGACATCCATCCCAAGTACTTCGAGTGCAAGGTGCACTGCGGCTGCGGCAACACGTTCCTCACGAAGGCGACCGTGAAGGAGCTGCGCGTCGAAATCTGCAACATCTGCCACCCGTTCTATTCGGGCAAGCAGAAGTTCGTCGACGCCGCCGGCCGGATCGACAGCTTCATGCGCCGCTACGGCAAGAAGCCGGCCGCGCCGAAGGCTTGAGGTTCCCGGCGCGCGCTTCGATGCGCGGCGCGCGCGGTTCCACTCGACCCGCTTGTGTCCTCACTTCCTCGTGAGTGCGCAGCCACGCGTGCAGAGGAGCGACGCTCTCCGTGGCGCTAGCTGAAGCACTCCTGCGAAAGCTGCGCGAGTCGCGCGGGCGCTACGAGCAGATCACCGAGCAGCTCTCGGGCGAAGCGGGCGCCGGCGCGGGCCGTCGTGTTCCGCTGCTCATGCGCGAGCGCGGCGCGCTGCAGAAGCAAGTCGACCTGCTGGCGGCCATCGAGTCCCTCGAAGCGCGCCGCGCGGATGCGAATGCGATGCTCGCCGACTCCGAGCTCGGCTCGCTCGCGCGCGAGGAGCTGGAGGCGCTCGAGGATCAGTCCAAAGCGCTCGAGCGCGACGTCGTCGACGCGCTGATCGCGGAGCCCGACGACGAACGCCGCAAGGTGATCATGGAGATCCGGGCGGGCACCGGCGGCGATGAAGCCTCGCTGTTCGTCTCCGACCTGTACCGGCTCTACGAGTACTACTTCGGGCTCCAGGGCTGGAAGCACGAAGTGTTCGAGGCCACGCCCTCGGAAGTCGGCGGCTTTCGCGACCTCGTGCTCGCGGTCGAAGGCGACGGCGTGTGGCGCAGATTGAAGTTCGAGTCCGGCGGCCACCGCGTGCAGCGCGTGCCCGAGACCGAATCGCAGGGCCGCATCCACACCTCCGCGGCCACCGTCGCGGTGCTGCCCGAGGCCGAGGAAGTCGAGCTCGAAATCAATCCCGGGGATCTGCGCATCGAGACCATGCGCGCGGGCGGCGCCGGTGGGCAGCACGTGAACAAGACCGAGTCCGCGGTGCGGATCACGCACGTCCCGACGGGCACGGTCGCGATCTGCATGGACAACAAGTCCCAGCACAAGAACCGCGCGAGCGCCATGCGCGTGCTGCGCTCGCGCCTGTTCGAGGCCGAGCGGGCGCGTCAGCACGCCGAGCGGGCCGCCATGCGCAAGACCCAAGTGGGCAGCGGCGACCGCAATTCGCGCGTGCGCACCTACAACTGGCCCCAGAACCGCGTGACCGACCACCGTGTCAACGAGAACTACTCCCTGGAGCAAGTGCTCGCGGGTAAGCTCTCGGCCGTTCACGAGGCGCTGCTTTCGCTGGAGCGCGAGGAGCGCCTGAAGGATCTGTGAGCACTCCGTTCGGCAACCCGTGAACCCTGCGTGGCTAGCTGCGTCCTGCGCAGCCCCGCGACCTTCGATCCGAACCACCACCCAAGCCTGCGATGTCGAACGCCAAAGATCCGGAGTTCCACGAACTCGAGCCGTTGGAAGAGTTGCACGAACTCGCGCCGCTCGAGGAACTGGAGCCGCTGCCCGAAGACGCCGGCGGGAGCGCGAGCCCGGCTGGCCGCGCGCCGAGCAGCGCTCCGGCGCCGGCCGCCGACGGTGGGCCGGAGGTCGCGCCGCTCATGCTGCAGAAGGCCGCGCTCATCCTGATCTTCGCCGCGCTGCTGCCCTGGCTCGTGCCCGAGGGCTTCAACCTCGTGCGCCTCGGCGCGAAGTGCGTGATCCTGGTCGGCGCGTGGGTGCTGTACTGCGGCGTCGAGTTCGCGCACGGCGGCAAGACACCGCTCGACGGCTTGGGGAAAGCCCACAAGCTCGCCTTGCCGCTCCTCGGCTACCTGCTCGCACTCGCGGGCATCGGCCTCACCATGCTCGCCGGCCAGTGGCAGGGCATGATCGAAGCCTCGGCGCTTGCGGTCGGCGTGGTCACGTGGTGCCAGGTGCACGGCTACGTCCGCGGCGGCAAGTTCAACCCGATGATGGCGCTGGTGATCCCGATGTTCGGGCTCGCGGGCGTGCTCAACGTGGCGGTGGTGCTCGGCCTGGACGTCGGCGGACTCAACAAGGCGCTCGCGATCCTCGGATCGCTCGGCGTCGCGGGCGCCGGCGGCTTCGGCGGTTACACCATGTTCCTCGCGATGAAGGAAGCCAAGGCGCACGGCGAGGCGAAGAAGCGCGCGGCCGTCGAAGCGCGCGCGGCCGAGCGTCGCAAGAAGGGCCCGGGCTCGGGAAGCGCCCGGCCCGCGTAGCGCGCGACAGCGCGCGGCTGAAAGCTTGAGCAGCGTCGCTCCCCAGGCCCCGCGCACCGCGGGCGAGATGCTGGCCCGCGCGAGGGAGTTCCTGGCCCGCAAGGGCACGCTCTCGCCGCGGCTCGAGGCGGAGTTGCTCGTCGCGCATGCGCTGGGTCTCGACCGCCTCAAGCTGTTCTTGCAGTTCGACCGGCCCGTGACGGCGCTCGAGGTCGCGGGTGCGAGGGAGTTGCTCGTGCGGCGCGGGAGGAACGAGCCCGTCGCCTACATCACCGGCTCGCGCGAGTTCTACGGCCGGCCGTTCCGAGTGACCCGCGACGTGCTCGTGCCGCGCCCTGAGACGGAGCTCATCGTCGACCTCGCCCGCGCGGCGCACCGCACGCACGCCCTCGGGCGCGTGCTCGACATCGGCGCCGGAAGCGGCTGCCTGGCCGCGAGCCTGTTCCTCGAACTCGACGCGCCCAGCGTGACCGCTGTCGACATCAGCGCCGCGGCGCTCGCCGTTGCGCGCGAGAATGCTGCCCAGCTCGGTGCGGACGTCGAGTTCGTCGAGGGAGACGGCGCGGAGTGCCTCGGCGAGCGCGAGCCCTTCGACTTGATCGTCTCGAACCCGCCCTACATCGAACCCAGCGAGGCGCCGGGTCTCTCGCCCGACGTGCGCGAATGGGAGCCGTCCGTGGCGCTCTTCACGCCGGCGCAGGATCCCGAGCACTGGTTGCGGCGCCTCGCCGACACCGCGCTCGCGCGGCTTCCCGGGCGCGAGCTCGACGGGGGACTCGGACGCGGGCTCGCACTGATCGAGCTCGGCCATCGACAGGCGCCGCGCGCGCTCGAGATCGCGCGCGAACGCGGTTTGTTCGCGCGCACGCACAAGGACTACGACGGGATCGAGCGCGTGCTCGAACTGCGCCGCGCCTGAACGCGGCCGCGGGGTGCTCGCGCGCGTCAGACCGCAGCGAGCCGCACGCGCACCAATGCGTCGAGGGACGCTCGGTCCGTGTCCGACATGTCGTGGAAGAACACCGCGATCTCGTAGTGCGAAACGTGCGGACTGATCTTCGCGCACCGCACGACCGCGCCTTGTCCGCGGATCTTGCGGCCGCTCGCGACCGCGGACGCATCGAGCTCGACGCCGAGCACGGTCATCAGGGGCACCGATCGCTCGAGGTAGAAGCACACTCCCGCGCGGCTCACGTCGCGCACGCGCGCGCGGTGCGTCGCTCCGTCGAGCGCGATGTTGACGGGCAGGTCCGCGTTCGCGCGCGGCCAGCGACGGCGTTCTGCGCCCTTCTTCTCCTTCACCGGCTCCTTGGAGGCTCCACCGGACGGGTCACTCGGCGAGGGATGGTGCGTCATGGCTCCATCCTATTGCGGCGTCGCGGAGCCGTCCACGCGCGTATACTCCGCGCACTTTCCGCTGGCGGCGCTTCGCCGGCGGCATCCACGGCGCGGAGCGCAACGTACATGGCCAGCTACAACAAAGTGATCTTGATGGGCAACCTCACCCGCAAGCCGGAACTGCGGTTCACGGGCGGTGGGATGGCGATTTGCAAGTTCGGGCTCGCGATCAACCGCCGGTTCAAGGACCAGAGCGGCGAATGGAAGGAAGAGCCGACCTTCGTCGACGTCACGATCTTCGGCAAGCGGGGCGAGGCGTTCGCGAAGTACCACGACAAGGGCAAGCCGGCCTTCATCGAGGGTTCGCTGCGCTACGACACGTGGGACGACAAGCAGAGCGGTGAGAAGCGCTCCAAGCTGTACGTGGTCGGCGACGAGTGGCAATTCGTCGGCGCCGGTGGAGCGGGCGCACCCCGCGGCATGGGCGCGGACGAGGGCGGCGGCCACGACGACGGCGGCACCGGCGCTGGCGGATACGGCGGCGGTTCGGGCGGCGGCTACGGAGCGTCCGCAGGCGGCGCACCCGAGCCGACGCCGATGGACATCGACGACACGCCGTTCTGACCCCGCACCGCGCGCGCACGGCGCCGCACGGACATGGACCTCAAAGTGCAACTCTTCGCGGCGCTCCGCGCGCGCGCGGGAGCGTCGACGCTGGAGTTGCGCGGACTGCCCGAAGGTCTCGACGTGGCTGGGCTCAAGCGCGAGCTCGCACGTCTGCATCCCGAGCTCGGCTCGCTCGAGCACGTGCGCGGCGTGATCGGCACGAACTACGTGCGCGACGACGCGCGCGTGCCGGTCGGCGAAGTCGTCAGCCTGCTGCCGCCGGTCTCGGGCGGCGCCGCGGAGTCGCACGCGGACACGGACGAAGCTCTCGCACGCGGGGTGTTCGAGCTCTGCGCCGGCGCGCTCGACGCGGCAAGCGCGAGTGCGCGAGTCGCGCACACTTCCTGCGGTGCGATCTGCACCTTCGTCGGCGCCACTCGCGAGCACAGCCGCGGACAGCGAGTCGTGCGCCTGGAGTACGAAGCCTTCGAGGCGATGACTGGCCCCGAGATGGCGCGCATCTTCGAGCGCTGCCGAGCGGAGCTCGAAGCGGACAGTGGTGCGCGCGCTCTGCGCATGCTCTGCCAGCACCGCGTCGGAGTGGTCGGCGTGGGCGAGCCGAGCGTCGTGATCTCCGTCACGAGCCCGCACCGCGACCTCGCCTTTCGCGCCTGTCGCTTCCTGATCGACGAGCTGAAGGCCTCTCTGCCCGTTTGGAAGAAGGAGATCTACGAGGACGGGGAATCCTGGGTCGGCGATCGCTCCTAGCGCGGTTTGGAGGCGGCCGCGCGGCTCGCTAAGCTCCGCGCCGATCATGTCTTCCCCCAAGCAAGTTTCCTGGCAGGCCTCCGTTCCCGAGCGCGAGGAACTCGAGGTCGATGTGCTGGTCGTCGGCGCCGGCCCGGCGGGCCTCGCGACCGCGATCGAGCTCAAGCGCCAGTTCGAGAAGCGCGGCCTGGGCGACAAGTCGATCCTCGTGCTGGAGAAGGCCGAGGAAGTCGGGCGCCACATCCTCTCGGGCGCGGTCATGGATCCGCGCGCCATGGCCGAGTTGTTCCCCGATTGGATCGCGAAGGGCTGCCCCGTCGAGAGCGAGGTCAAGTTCGACTGCCTCGACGTGCTGTGGAACAGCGGCAAGCGGACGCGCTTGACGGGCTTCATGACCCCGCCGCCGCTGCACAACCATGGGAACTACATCATCAGCCTCTACAAGGTGGTGTGCTGGCTGAAGGAGCAGGCGGAAGCGCTGGGCATCGACGTGTATCCGGGATTCGCGGGCGCGGAGATCCTGTTCGACGGCTCGCGTGTCGTCGGCGTGCAGACGCGCGACGCCGGCATCGACAAGCACCAGCAGCCGAAGGCGAATTTCCAGCCGGGCATGAACATCAAGGCCGGCGTGACGGTGTTCGCCGAGGGCACGCGCGGGCATTTGGCGAAGCACCTCATCGCACGCCTCGGTCTGGAGAACGCGAACAACCCGCAGACGTGGGGCACCGGCATCAAGGAGCTGTGGGAAGTGCCGGCAGAGCGCGGCGCGGCCATGCTCGGCCACGTGGTGCACACGCTCGGCGCGCCGATCGGACTCGACGGGTACGGCGGCGGCTGGATCTACGGACAGAAGGACAACCGGCTGTCGATCGGCTTCGTCATCGGGCTCAACCATCACGACGCGAAGCTCGACCCGCACGCGCTGTTCGTGCGGTGGAAGCAACACCCCGCGGTCGCCCAACTGCTCGAGGGCGGCAAGCTCGTGCGCTACGGCGCGAAGACGCTGCCCTACGGCGGCTACTTCGCAATGCCGAAGCTCCAGGGCGACGGCTTCTGCCTGGTCGGCGACTCGGGCGGCTTCCTGAACTCCGCGCGCCTCAAGGGGGTGCACCTCGCGATCAAGTCGGGGCTGCTGGCCGCGGAGGCGATCGCGGGCGCGCTCGAGAAGAACGACACGTCGGGCGCGGCTCTCGCGCGCTACACGGAGCTCTTCGAGGCCTCGTGGGCGAAGGAGGAGCTGTGGAAGGTGCGCAATTTCCATCAAGCCTTCGACGCGGGCTTCTTTGCGGGTGTGATCGACGCCGCCGTGCAGATGGTCACCGGCGGGCGCGGGCTCGTGGCGCGCCGCAAGAGTCACCGCGACCACGAGTCCACGCGCCCTGTGAGCGAGTCGCGGCTGAGCAAGCCGACCTACAACGACAGCACCTCGCTCGACAAGCTGACCGACGTGTACTGGTCGGGCGCCATCCACGAAGAGGACCAACCTTCGCACCTGGTGGTCACCGACCCGTCGATCTGCGTCGACCGCTGCACGAAGGAGTACGGCAATCCGTGCCAGCACTTCTGTCCGGCGGCGGTGTACGAATGGCCCGCCGGCCATCCCGTGAACGGCGACAAGAAGTCCGGGCCGATCATCAACGCTTCGAACTGCGTGCACTGCAAGACGTGCGACATCGCCGACCCGTACCAGGTGATCGAATGGATCGCACCTGAAGCCGGCGGCGGTCCCAAGTACGTCGACATGTGATCGATTCGACGCGAGCACCGCCCGCTCCATTGTCCCCGGCGGCTGGCAGCCTTCACGTCGCCCCTTCGCCGCACACCGCGCCGCGCGTTCCACGCCGTCGCCGCACTACCTCCATGAAGTTCATCACCAAGGACCTCGCGTCCCCGCCTGCGCATCCCCAGTTGCTGGTCGTGTTCGCCTTCGCCGGCGCCGAACCGCAACTTCCCAAAGGCCTGAAGCTCGCGCCGGCTTTCGCAGGCTCGATCAAAGGCGACTTCCGCGAGGTCAAGCACACCGACACGGCGCACGGCGCCGCCGAGAGGGTGCTTTCGATCGGCCTGGGCAAAGCCGCGGAGTTCGATGCGGAGCGCTTGCGCCGAGTCTGCGCGATCGCCGTGCAGCGAGCCGAAGCGCTGGAGAGCGCGAGCGTCGCGATCTGGATCCCCAAGCACGCCGGCGCGGCCGCGGGCGGAGCACGATCCGCGGGAGCCGCCGCGGCTGAGGGTGCGTTTCTCGGCGGCTATCGTTTCCAACAGCACAAGAGCAAGCCGAAGCCGCAAAAGCTGGAGCGCGTCGTGCTCTGCGGCGACGGTCCCGACTTCGCGTCCGGCGTGCAACGCGGCCTCGCGTACGCGCGAGCCAATGCCTTTGCACGCGACCTGCAGAATCAGCCCGGGAACCTCATGCGTCCTCGCGACCTGGCCGCGGCGGCCCAGAAGCTCGCGCGTGGCGGCAAGGTGCGCTGCAAGGTGCTCGGCCCCGCGGCGCAAGCGAAACTTGGGATGGGCGCGTTGCTCGGCGTGGCCGTGGGATCGTCGGAGCCCTCGCAGTTGATCCACCTCAGCTACGTGCCCAAGGGCCGCTCGCGCGGGCGCATCGCGCTCGTGGGCAAGGGCCTGACCTTCGACACCGGCGGCATCTCCATCAAGCCGGCAGGGAAGATGTGGGACATGAAGTACGACATGTCCGGCGGAGCGGCGGTGCTGGGCGTGTTCCACGCGCTGGGCGAGCTCGGCTGTCCGTTCGAGGTGCACGGGGTCGTGCCCGCGAGCGAGAACATGCCCGACGGCAAGGCGGTCAAGCCCGGCGATCTTGTGCGCGCCATGAACGGGTTGACCATCGAGGTGCTCAACACCGACGCCGAGGGCCGGCTGATTCTGTGCGACGCCCTCTCGTACGTGGTCGAGAAGGTCAAGCCCGACGCGATCGTCGACCTGGCGACACTCACCGGGGCGGTCGTCGTCGCGCTCGGCCACGAATACACCGGGGTCATGACGCGCTCCGAGCGCTTGCGCGACGAGCTGGTCGCCGCGGGCGACGAGGTCGGCGAGAAGGTCTGGCCGCTGCCGCTCGCCGACCACCACAAGGACCTGATGAAGGGTGAGGTCGGCGACCTGAAGAACATCGCGCTCGGCGACCCGGGCGCCGGCGCGAGCCAGGGCGCTGCGTTCCTGGCGCACTTCGTCGGCAACACCGAATGGGCGCACCTCGACATCGCCGGCACCGCCTGGGGCTCGCTGAACCGCGACTACGTCGGGGGCTCGATGGGTTCCGGCGTGGGCGTGCGGCTGCTTCTTCGTTGGCTCGAGCGCCGTGCCTGAACTGCGTTCGCGGGACGTGCGCCAGCGTGAAGCGCGCGACCTCCGAAGTCTCGCGGGCGGTTGAAGCGGGTGGGGAAGGGGGGACTCGAACCCCCACGCCCTTGCGGGCTGCGGATTTTAAGTCCGCTGCGTCTGCCGGTTTCGCCACTCCCCCGTTGCGTTTCGCGCCGTGACGACGAGTCGCGCGGGGCGCGGACGCCGCTCGCCGACTCGGGGTGTCACCGCGCGCTACGGGAAATGTACATGAGTTCCCCTGGGTTTCCGCCTCATCTGGGCGTCGCAGCGACGTTGTCGATGTTCAGCGATCGCCAACGCCGCTCGCGAACGTTCTGCTCGGAGCGCGGCGGCTGCGACTGAAAGAACTCGTGGCCTTCGTGGCGAGTGGAGCACGGATTGCGACGTAGGGGATATGGCGAGGACGGTAGGCGCGCGTCCGTGCGTGCCCGTGCTCGCCGCAAGGACTTCTTGACGGGTGCTCGAGAAGGTGTGGCGGGTGCTCAACGGTCAGGTGCGCAGCCGAGTTGGCGGTCAGTTTCGCGGTCAG
>CALFYL010000363.1 GCA_937952135.1 uncultured Planctomycetia bacterium | reverse complement strand
AGAAGATCGACGTGCGCGTGCGCGGCGACGAGATCCTGCTCGACGACGTCGAGCGAGTGATGCGGCTGGTGGTGAACCCGAGCTCCCCCACGCCGGTCGAGTTGCGCTCGGTGGCCGAGATCACGCCCGTCCAGGGCCCGGCCGAAATCCGCCGCATCGGCAACACGCGCGCCGTGGTGGTCACCGCGACGGGCGTCGGCGTCGACCTGGGCGGCTTGTCGACGCGCATCGAGGAAGAGCTCGCCGACCTGGAGCTGCCCGACGACATCACCGTCGAGCTCGGCGGCCAGAAGCGCGAGATGGACAAGGCGCGCACGAGCATGGCGGGAGCGCTCGCGCTCGCGCTGTTCCTCGTCTACGTCGTGATGGCGTGCCAGTTCGAGTCGCTGATGCAGCCGCTGGTGATCCTGCTCACCGTGCCGCTCGCGCTCGTCGGTGTCGTGTGGGTGCTCCTCGGACTCGCGATCCCCGTCTCCGTGGTCGTGTTCATCGGTTTGATCCTGCTCGCGGGCATCGTCGTCAACAACGCCATCGTGCTGCTCGACCGCATCAACCAGAACCGCGAAGGCGGGATGGAGCTGCGCGCCGCGATCACCGAGGCCGGCAACACGCGATTGCGTCCGATTTTGATGACCGCCACGGCGAGCATCATGGGACTGCTCCCCATGACCGGCTGGCTCGCGCCGCTGCCGTGGATCGGCCAGTTCGGCGCCGGCGAAGGGGCCGAGATCCGCGCACCGATGGCGATCACCGTGGTCGCGGGCCTGGCGGCCTCGACGCTGCTCACGCTGGTCGTGATCCCCGTGGTCTACTGGCTGACCGAGCGCGCGCTCGAGCGCCGCACGAGCTGAAAGTCCACGCGCCCCATGCAACGCGAACCGAACTCCTCCGGCAGCTTCTACGACGGGCTCGTCCGCCGGCCGGTGGCGCTGCTGGTGATCTTCGCCGCGCTCATGGTGGTCGGCTTGATCGCCTACGCGCGCATCCCGATCCAGATGATGCCCGAGGGCCTCGTCGAGCCGGGCCTGCAGGTGATGTGCTTCCACCCCGGCGCGAGCGCCCAGGAAAACGAGGACAAGGTCACGCGCGTCCTCGAGGAACAGGTCCGCACGCTGGCGGGCATCGAGGAGATCCAGAGCGTCACGCGCAACGACAACGTGATGCTGTGGGTGCAGTTCGACGCGAACACCGACATGACGCTCGCCAAGGCGGAGGTGCGCGACCGCATCGAGCGCGCCCGGCCGCTCCTGCCGGACACGGTCGAGGAAATCGGCGTGTACTCATGGTCGAACGCGAACATGCCGATCCTGTGGTTCGCGATCCTGCACCCGGGCGACAGCTCGCGCACCGACTTCCTGATCGACACGGTCGTGCAGCGGCGGCTCGAAGCGGTCGACGGAGTCGGCAACCTCGAGGTGTGGGGCGTGCTCGACGATTCGATGCGCATCCTGCTCGACGAGGAGCGCGTGCAGGGCGCGAACCTCGAGCTCGGCCGGCTGATCGGACGGCTCAACCAGGACAACTTCGCGCTGCCGCTGGGCGAGGTCACCGACGGCGGCCGGCGCGTGATGCTGCGCTCGGACATGCGCTTCCGCTCGCCCGAGGAGATCGAGGCCTTTCCGATCGGCGGCGGGCTCACGATCGGCGACGTCGGGCGCGTCGAGCAGGTCAAGAGCGTGCGCAACCGGCTGTTCAAGATCGACGGCAGCTACTCGTTCTACGGCGAGATCCAGAAGGAGAGCACGGCCAACGTCGTCGAGACGTGCGAGCGCTTGCGCGCCGCGCTCGAGGAGCTCGAGCAGGACCCGCGACTCGAAGGCGGCTTCAAGTTCCTGGTGCTGTTCGACCAGGGCCAGTTCATCTCGAGCTCGCTCTCGCAACTGCGCGACGCCGCGCTGTGGGGCGGCGGACTCGCGGCCATCGTGCTGCTCGCCTTCCTCCGCCGGGTGCGCACGACCTTCGCGGTCGCGCTCTCGATCCCCTTCTCGGTGCTGATCGGCATCGCGTGGATCTACTTCGGCGGCGGCACCTTCAACGTGCTGACGATGACCGGCATCACGCTCGCGATGGGCATGCTGGTGGACAACTCGGTCGTGGTGATCGAGAACATCGCGCGCCTGCGCGCCGAGGGCCGCAGCCAGCTCGAGGCTTCGGCGAGCGGAACGCGCGAAGTCGCGCTCGCGGTCACGCTCTCGACCTTGACCACGATCGTCGTGTTCCTGCCGATGATCTTCATGACCGAGAACCCGATGCTGCGCATCATGTTCGGGGAGCTCGGCAAGCCGCTGTGCTTGACGTTGACGTTCAGCCTCGTCGGTGCGCTCGTGTTCCTGCCCGTGATCGCCAGCCGCGTGGTCGGCGAACGCCCGGCCGCCGTCGCGCGCGCCGCCGCCTGGCTCGCGCCGCTCGCGGCCGCGCCCGCGCGCCTCTCCGCGTGGACCGTCGCGGTGTTCGCCGCGCTCGCCAATCGCGCCGCGCGCGTGCTGCGACCGATCGTCCTCGCCCTGTCGTCGCCCCTCGCGCGCCTGCGCTGGATCGCCGCGCTCGCCGTCGTAGCCCTCGCGGCCTGGAGCGGCTCGCGCGTCTGGAGCGCCAAGCAGCTCCAGGGCCGGCTCGCCGGCGATTTCTCGTGGTCGCCGGCGCTCACGCTCCGCGAACAATTGCTGAACGCCGCCGACCTCGTGGCGCCGATCGTCGCGCTGATCGCGGTGCTCTTCGTGTTGCCGCGCTTCGCGAAACGGCGGCATCTCGCGCACAAACCGATGGTGCTGAGGGCGCGGCCGTGGCGCACGATGATCGACTTCATGGTCGACGTTCACCACGGCGTGATGGCGTGGTCGCTGCGGCGCCGCTTCGCCGCTTCCGCTGCCGCTTTCGCCGTGGTGCTGTCGGGCTTGTGGCCGCGCGACAACATGAACGTCACGCCCTTCGGCGAGGACGAGAACACCGGGCGCATCAATCTCTCCATCGAACTCGAGGAGAACTTCACGCTCGCCCAGGCCGAGCAGGAGATGCGCTACTACGAGGAATTCTTCGAAGCGCGGCGCGCCGAGTTCGGCTTCGACCACCTCGCCAACCGCTTCGACTCGCGCGGCGGACGCGTCTCGCTCTACTGGGACCAGGCGCTGCCGCGCGAGCGCTACGACGAGCTCGAACGCGCGATCCGCACGGACCTCAAGGCGCCCGCGGGCCACAAGGCGCGGCTGTGGGACGACGAGGGACAGGCGGCGGAGCGCAGCAAGACGCTGCTCACCTTCCGCCTCGTCGGGCAGGACTCCGAAGAGCTCGAGCGGCTCGGCGCCGAGGGCGTGAAGCTGCTCGAACGCATCCCGGGCCTGTCGGGCGTGAAGGCCGGAGAGGACGACGAAGCGCTGGGTCAAGTGCGGGTCGTGTTCGACTCCGACATCGCGCAGGGTCTCGGAATCAGCGCCGATTCCGCCCTGCGCAACATCGCCTGGTCGCTGCGCGGCTGGCAGTTGCCGCGCTACCAGGAGGACGGCCGCGAGATCCCGCTGATCATCGAGCTCGACGAGGAGCGCGTGGCGGGCCTCGACACGCTGCGCGACCTCGGCATCTTCAACGGCACGAGCGCGGTGCCGCTCTCGAGCTTCGCGCAGTTCGAATTCGGCAGCGGCGAACGCACGATCCGGCGCCGCAACGGCCAGATCTCGTACACGCTTCAGGCGCGCGTCGACGACCCGCTGCGACAGAAGGAACTCTCCGACGTCGGCTACGCGGCGTTGAAGCAGCTCGACCTGCCGCGCGGCTACTCGATCGGCGACGAGGACCTGATCTCGACGCGCCAGGAGGAGGAGTTCAAGGAGATCTTCGCCGCGCTGATCCTGTCCACCGTGCTGGTGTACGTGATCATGGCGGTGCTCTTCGAATCGCTGATCCTGCCGGTGTCGGTGATGTTCACCGTGCCCTACGCCATCGTCGGCTCGTTCTGGACGCTGTACGCGACCGGAACCACGATGGACTCGGTGGGCTGGATCGGGATCATCATCCTCGTGGGCGTGGTCGTGAACAACGGCATCGTGCTCATCGACTGCATCCAGCGCCTGCGCGGCGAGGGCCTCCCGCGCGACCGCGCCGTGCTCGAGGGCTGCGCGCGCCGCATGCGGCCCGTGATGATGACCGCGATGACGACCGTCATCGGTCTGATCCCGACCGCGATCGCGGAGCCGTCGAGCGACGGCATCGACTACCGCGCGCTGGCGACCTGCGTGGCGGGCGGACTCGCCTTCGCGACGATCTTCACTTTGTGGGTGGTGCCGCTCGCGTACACGGTGCTCGACGACCTCGCGCAGAACGTCGGACGCGAAGTGAAGCTCGTGGCGCGGTTGATGGCGCCCCGGCGGCGCGCTCCGAAGCCGGTCGAGCCGGCGCCGGCCGACGCGTCGGCCTGAACCCAGGTTCGATCCGCGGCACGCAGAGCGGCGCGTAGAATCCGCCGCCATGCAAACGGACGAAGGGCAGCTCGACGAACGGCGACGCGCTGAAGCGAAGGCCGCGCTCGCGCGGATCGAGAGCGCGCGCGAGCTGCTCGCGCCGCACCTGCGCCGCACCCCCACCGTTTACTCGCACACCTACAGCGAGTCGACGGGGTCGGACGTCTACCTCAAGCTCGAGAACCTGCAGCGCACGGGCTCGTTCAAGGCGCGCGGAGCGTTGAACAAGGCGCTGCGGCTGAGCGACGAGGCGCGCGCGCGAGGACTGGTCGCGGCGTCGGCAGGGAACCACGCGCAGGGCGTCGCGCTCGCGGCGAAGCTGTGCGGCGTGAAGGCTGCGATCGTCATGCCCGAGGGCACGGCGCTGGTGAAGATCCAGCGCACGGAAGGCTATGGCGCCGAAGTGGTGCTGCACGGCGAGAACTGGGACCAGAGCCAGGCGCGCGCGCTCGAACTCGCGGCCGAACGCGGCATGACGATGGTGCATCCCTTCGACGATCAGGACGTGATCGACGGCCAGGGCACGGTCGGGCTCGAGATCCTCGACGACCTGCCCGATGTCGAGTGCATCGCGGTCGCGATCGGCGGCGGCGGACTCGCGGCGGGGCTCGCGCTCGCGGTGAAGGCGCGCTCGCCCAAGGTGCGCATCGTCGGCGTGCAGGCGGCCGGCGCCGCGGCGATGAAGCGCAGCTTCGACGCGGGCGAGCGCGTGCGCGTCGAGCGCCCCGCCACCATCGCCGAAGGCATCAAGGTCGGCAACGTCGGCGTGCGCACCTTCGAGCTCGTGCGCGAGCTCGTCGACGAGATCGTCACCGTCGACGACAGCGAGATCGCCGAGGCCATCGTGCAGACGATGGAGAAGTCGAAATTGGTCGTCGAGGCGGCGGGCGTCGTCGGACTGGCGGCCATCGGCGCCGGGAAGATCCGCTCGAGCGGCAAGGTCTGCGCGGTGATCTGCGGCGGCAACATCGACCTGAACCTGCTCGCGCGCCTGATCGAAGCTGGCATGGCGAACTCGGGCCGCTACCACCTCGTCGAGCTGCGGCTCGGCGACGCGCCCGGCCAACTGCACCGCGTCCTCGGCCTCATCGCGCAGGCCAAGGGCAACGTCCTCGACGTGCAGCACTACCGCGCCGGCTGGCGAGTCCCCGTGGGCTTCGTCGACGTCGAGATCCTCGTCGAAACGCGCAACCTCGCGCACGGACTCGACCTCGACTCGCGCCTGCGCGCCGAGGGCTTCGAGGTGCGCGCGAGCTCCCACGCGGCGGGTTGA
>CALFYL010000362.1 GCA_937952135.1 uncultured Planctomycetia bacterium | reverse complement strand
CGTTGCGGTAGTCGTTCTGGAAGCGGTGGTGGAAGTTGTGGTAGCCCTCGCCGAGGGTCACGAGCGCCGTCACGAAGCTGTCGCGCGCGCTGGTGGTCGTGTCGTAAGGCTGCGAGCCGAGATAGTGCGCGAGCGAGTTCACCGCGAAGGTCGCGTGGTACTGCAGCGCGAGGCGCAGGAAGCCGGCGATGAGCAGCGCGCCGATCGCGTCGCCCCAGAGCGCGCCGATGCCCATGGGGAGCACGACGCCGAAGACCACGGCGAGCAGCACGTAGTTGCGGTGCTGCCACATCACGAGCGGGTCGGCTTCGAGGTCCTTGACGCGCTCGATCGGGCGCCGGTCGCGGAACAGCACCCAGCCGATGTGCGCCCACCAGAAGCCGCGGCGGATGTTGTAGGGATCCTCGTCGCGGTCGACCTTCGAGTGGTGGATGCGGTGGTCGCTCGACCACTTGAGCGCCGAGTTCTGCACCGACGCCGCTCCGAACACCAAGTACACCCAGCGCAGCCACGCCGCCGCTTCGTAGGTCGGGTGCGAGAAGAGCCGGTGGTAGCCGCCGGTGATGCCGAGGCCGCAGAGGGCGAACCACACCAGCGCCAGCGCGAGGGTCGGCCACGAAAAGTGGGTCACGCTCCACCACACTCCCGCTCCCGCGAGCACGTGGACGATGCTCAGGAACGAGATGTTGATCCAGTCCGGGTCACGGCGCTTTTGCATTACAAGTCGCGCCCGCGCTGGGCGCTCGCTGGGGCAGGGAATCAGGCGGATTTCCGGGGGCGGTGGGGCGCTCCTGGACTTACTCGAGTGGGCGGCATGCTACGGACCGGTCGGGGGCCGGACAACGTCCTTGCTCCAAGCTTTGCAAGCGAACTTGCATTGATCGGAGCGGCCCCCGAGGGCTGCATCGTGAACGGCGTCGGCCCACTGGATCGGCGCGCTGGGGGCCGCTCACTGAGCGCGAGGCGCTCGACGGGTCGCAGGAATGAGCCGCGCAGGGACGAGCGTCGCTCTTAGCCCGCGCAGCGACCCGCCGCGCGGGTCATTCCTCTTCGTACTTGTCGTGCCCGGCCTTCTTGAGCTTCGTCAACTCCTCGCGCGCGATGCGGTTCGCCTCGTCGTACTTGGAATCCAGTACCGCCGCCTCGAGGCGGCAGGTCGCCGCGAGCACGTCCACGAGCATCCGGCGGTAGCCCGCTTCGAACTCGGCCCGCGCACCGGCCTCGACCTTGGCCGCCGACGGCGGGGTCAGCCCCTTGCTCGTCACGATCGCCGCCTGGAACTTGCCGACCCACTCCAGCGCCGTCGCGCGGTTCTCCGCGGTCGCGCCGGTCTTGAGGAAGAAGCGCATGGCCGCGTTCATCGTCTCCATCTGCTCGCCGATCGGTGACGCTTCGTCGCCCTGGGACTCGAGCCTCGGCGTGGATGCCGCGAGCGGGGCGGCGGGCATCGAACGCCAGGCGCCGGCGGCGAGGGCCGCGCTCGCGACCAGAAGGACCGAGAGGGGGGCGGAGAAGGGCAGGCGGAGTTTCGTCATGGGCCTTGGCGAATTTGGAGGGAAGAACTGTGGACCGTCCGCGCATGGTAGCGCGCCGTCTCGATCCGGACTCAGCGCTAGACTCGCGCAGTTCGACCTGCGCCGCCGGGGTGCTCGCGCAACATTTCAGGTAAACCTTCCCTCGTGACTCAAGTTCAACCCTCCAACGGCGTTCCCGATCGCGCCGCCCCGTCCGCGACGACCGCTGCGCGCCAGCGCTGGCTCGATGAAACCTGGAAGCCGGCGCGCGCCCAGCAGAAGGAACGCCGCGAGAGCTTCGCGACTCCCTCGGGGCTCGAATGCGAGCCGCTCTACGGCGCGGCCGCCGACGGCGGCATGCCCGGCGAGTACCCCTACACGCGCGGCATCCGGCCGACGATGTACCGCGGGCGGCTGTGGACCATGCGCCAGTACGCGGGCTTCTCCAGCGCGCGCGACACGAACCAGCGCTTCAAGCTCTTGCTGCAGAGCGGCCAGACGGGCTTGTCGACGGCCTTCGACCTTCCGACGCAGATCGGCTACGACTCGGACCACGAGCTCGCCGCGCCGGAGATCGGGCTGGTCGGCGTGCCGATCAATTCGCTGGCGGACATGGAGCTGTTGTTCGACGGCCTTCCGCTCGGCGAGGTGTCGACGTCGATGACGATCAACGCCACGGCGCCGATCCTCCTGTGCATGTACGTCGCGCTGTGCCGGCGCGCGGGCGTCGCGCCGGCCAAGATTCGCGGGACGGTTCAAAACGACATCCTGAAGGAGTACGCGGCGCGTGGGAACTACCGTTTTCCCGCGGCGCCTTCGATGCGGCTCGTGACCGACTTGATGAGCTTCTGCCGATCGAATGCGCCGAGCTGGAACACGATCTCGATCTCGGGCTACCACATCCGCGAGGCCGGCTCGACCGCGGTGCAGGAGGTCGCGTTCACGCTCGCGAACGGGCGCGCCTACGTGCGCGCGGCGCTCGCGGCCGGCTTGGAGCTCGACGAGTTCGCGCCGCGTCTGTCGTTCTTCTTCAACGCGCACAACCACTTGTTCGAGGAGGCGGCGAAGTTCCGCGCCGCGCGCCGCATGTGGGCGCGCATCATGCGCGAGGAGTTCGGCGCGAAGCAGCCCGAGAGCTGGATGCTGCGCTTCCACACGCAGACCGCGGGCTCGATGCTCACCAGCCAGCAGCCCGACAACAACGTCGTGCGCGTGACCGTGCAAGCGCTCGCGGCGATCCTCGGCGGCACGCAGTCGCTCCACACCAACTCGCGCGACGAAGCCTTGTCGCTGCCCAGCGAGGAGTCGGCGCGGCTCGCCTTGCGCACGCAGCAGGTTCTCGCGCACGAGTCGGGCGTGGCCGATGTCATCGACCCGCTCGGCGGCTCGCCGTACGTCGAAGCGCTGACCGACGAGATCGAAGGGCGCGCCAAGGCGCTGATGGGGGAGATCGACGCGCGCGGCGGCGCGGTCGCGGCGATCGAACAGGGCTTCATGCAGCGAGAGATCCACCGTTCGGCGATGCAGTGGCAGCGCGACGTCGAAGCGAGCCGGCGCACGATCGTCGGAGTGAATCAGTTCACCGCCGCGGAGCCGCCGGCGCGCATCTTCAAGCCCGACCCGGGCGCACGCGACGCCGTGCTGGCCGATCTCGCGCGCGTGCGCGCTACGCGCGATTCGACGCGCGTTGCGGCGGCGCTCGAAGCCGTCGACCGAGCGGCCACGGGACAGGGGAATTTGCTGGAAGCGATCCTGCCCGCCGTCGAGTGCTACGCGACGCTCGGCGAGATCTGCGCGGTGCTCGAGAAGCGCTTCGGCGCCTATCAGGCCCCGGACGTGCTCTGAGAGCCGTGCTTGGGGCGTAGAGTCTCGAGATCGGGATGGTGTGCTCGGCGCCGGTCACGCGCCGGGGATTGACCGCCTGGAAGATCGCACTTACCGTCACTGCGGCGAGTGTGCGTGAAGTCGACACGTTGGAGTCGGCCGCGCGCTCGCAACCGCGATTGGGAGCTTCCCGCTCGAACAGCGCGCGTTCTCATGATCCCGTAATCGGACAATCGAAGAGCGATCGTCCGTGTTCGCACCCATGTTGCTCGTCGTCATCGCTTCTGCACCCGTCGGGGGAGACCGGGTGTTCGAGAGGACACTCGATCCCATGACGCAGCGCCCGCTGGAAGTCGGCTCCATCGACCGCGAGAGTTTGGTGGACGCCCTCGACAAGGCGGGGCAAATCGATCCCCAGGCCGGCGCGCGACGGCGCACGGCGATTTCGAGCGGTTCCTTGGAAGTCGGCGTGCTGCCCGAACAGTTCGGCTCCAACTGGGGCTACCACGACTTCAACACGATCGGAGTCAACAAAGGCGTGTGCGAGGGCGCGCCGAGCGCGCTCGCCATCGTCTTGTTGCATGAACTCTGGCATTCAGAAGCGTGCGGCGGCGGGCCCAGCCAGGGCGGCACGTACAACGATCCGCGCGTCGTGCCGACACCGCAGAATCCTTGTGCGCCGACGGCCCATCTTCCCGGACAGGCGACGACGATCGCTCAAGCGTGCGAGGCGTGTTGCGACGTCGGCGCCGCGGAGCACGCGAGTTTGTGCGTGCTGATCGACGACACCTTGGAGTCGATGTTCGACGCCGCGGAACGCGCGATCAAAGCGGGTTGTCCTCCCGCGAACGTCCCGGATCCGGCGATGATGTTCCCGGAACCTTGCGCGTGCGAGTGCTAGTCGCGCCCCGACGAACAACGAGGAAGAACCCATGAAGTTCAATCGACACAACTTGATGACGGGGATCGCGCTCGTGGCGGTTTCGCTGTCCACCGTCGTGATTTCCGCCGCGCGCTCGCCCGCACCGCAGTCGAACTGGCCCCCGGCCGGGAGCGAGTTCCATTCGATCCAGACGTTTGACTTGATGGAGCACATCGGCCGGTACTACGTCGTTGGAAGGGTCGACGCATCCGCGCGCTTGGGCACGGTCCATCTGGCGTATTCGGCGAACCGAACGGGACCCCGTGAGCACCCGCTGGCGACGGCTTCCCTGCGCGTCGAGGCCGACGGATTCACGCCGACCGTCGCCGCCGTCGTGGACCCGACGCACGTGGCCGTGGCGGGCCATCGGAGCGACGGCGTCACCGTGGTGGAGCTGTGGAGCGTCACGGAGCCCACGGTGAGTTCCAGTGTGGATGCGAGCGGGTCGCGAACCTATTCCCTCAGCACGCCGACCGTGAGCGCGAAGCAGCCGCTCCTCACCGTGAACACCGCGGGCCGGCGCGGGGTCCGGCGCTTGGTGAAGGTGCGCGGCAAGCCTGC
Source organism: uncultured Planctomycetia bacterium (assembly GCA_937952135.1). Taxonomy (GTDB): domain Bacteria; phylum Planctomycetota; class UBA1135; order UBA1135; genus WYBT01. The sequence continues at coordinate 25,051 of CALFYL010000362.1, read as the reverse complement.
TTCCTTGCTGGTGCAGTTCCACGACTCGCGAGACCTGTACGAGCTCGACTATTCGGTGTCCCCGAGCGCGTTGACTCTGCTCTACGCCGCGCGGCCGGGCGCCTCCGCGCAGGTGCTTGCGGATCTGCTGCACGACGATCTTCGCTCGACATTCGCGGCGCGGCACAGCCAGCTCGGATGCCTCTACATCTTCGCGCCCACCCTGGCGACGACCGACGAGAATGCGCACGCCAGCCCGGAAGTGGCGCTGGTCGACGAGGATTGCGACGGCGACATCGATTCCATCCTGCATCCGACGCGCGAGGAACGTGTGGCGTGGGCGGACGCGGGCTACGTCGAGTGGGGTCTGGCGACACGCTGGTGAGCAACTGGCCGTGCGCCTACCTCGAGGGCCGCACGGACGCACACTTCGAACCGCGACTTGCCGCGTCCGGGCCCGCAAGGGCTCGGACGCGGCGCTTCGTGGCGAGCGGCGCGGTTAGCTCGTCCTCGCCACGGCCGTGGAGACCGATCCAGGCGGGGACACGTCCACGAACTTCGCGCCCCCGATCTTCTCGTAGCGTTCGGGCGAACTGGTGAGGAGCACCACCTGGCAGTGCTTTCCGGCGAGCGCGAGCACGGCGCACATGCGGTCGAGGCGTTCGGGGTCGGTGTGCCCGAGCACGTCGTCGAGAATCAGCGGCACTCCGCCGTCCTCGGCGACGATCTGCGCGCAGGCGAGGCGCGCGATCACTCCGAGTTGCTCCTTCGCGCCGGTGGAGAGCGAGTCGAAGGGAACCGTGACGCCTTCGATCGTGCGTGAAACGATGCGGAGGTCTTCGCCGAGCGTGATCTCGAGGCTCGGGCCGTACACGATCCGCGCCAGGCCCTCGATGCGTTCCTTCAGCGGCGCGACGTAGTTCCGTCGCTCGCTCTCGCGCTCCTCGCGCAGCGTTTCGAAGAGCAGCTTCGCGGCCTCGGCGCGCCGGCGCGTGCGGGCGAGTTCGTCGCGCGCCAGCGCGAGCGCGCGAAGCACTCCGTCCAGCCTCTCGGCCAACCCCTCCTGGCCCCGTGCGTCGAGCCCGCCCTTGAGGTGCTGGTTTCGCTGGCTCTGTTCCGCGAGACGCTGGCGCAGCGATTCCACGGAGGCGCGCTTGTTCGCGCAGCGCGCTTCGAGCGCCTCCGGATCGCGGCGGCGCAGCTCTTCCGCGGCGTCGGCGGCGCGCGAACGAGCGCTCTCGAGGGCCGCACGGGCGGCGGCGCGCCGCGCGCTCAACGCTTCGTCGCTCTCGTTCGCACGCGAAGCGCTCAGCACGGCCGCGGTCCGCTCGAAGGCCCCGCGTTCGGCTTCGATACGAGCGGCGAGCGCGCGGTGTTCGCTGTCGAGCTTGCTCGCGCGCTTCTCGGCGTCGCTCAACTCCGCTTGGACCGCATCGACCTGCCGCTGCGCGTCCTCGCGCAGGGCCTCGGCCTCGCTGCGCCGCTGCCGCGCGGCGAGCGTCGACTCCGGCAGCTCGCCATCCGAGCTGCGGCGCCCGCGGAGTTCCGCCACCGCGGCTTCGAGCCGCGCGAGCTTCTCGAGCATCGACTGCGGCGTGAGGTCGACGAGCAAGTCCTTGCGGCGCGCTTCCGACGCCGCGATCCGGGCGCGCGCCTCGTCCTGTTCGGCGAGTTTACGTTCGGCTTCGGCGACGTCGCGCACTCCGAGTTCGTCGAGCGCGCCGCGCAGTGCAGCGCGGCGCTTCGCGAGCGCTTGTTCGAGCGTCGTTGCATCGGCGCCCGGGCGCAGTTCGAGCTCGAAGAGCTCGCGCACTTCCAACTTGCGAGGCTTGTCGGCGAGTGCTTCGAGCGACGCGCCGCTCTCCAGCGTGCGCGGCTCGCCGTCCAGGGTGAGCTCCAGCCGCTGCTTCGCGCGCAGAACCACTCGCGCCGCCGCCGCCGCCGCGTTCGTCTCGGCCACGAGCACCTCCGTCGCGCGGGCGCGAAGCGCTTCGACGCGCTTACCGTCGAGCGGTGCGCCGCCGAGCTTCGCGCGCCAAGCCGCGAGTTGCTCGTCGAGCGCCTCCAGCGACTTGCGCCGCTCGCGCAGCAGGCGGAGGTCGTTCTCGTCGCGCACCAGGCTGTCGTCGTCCGCCGCCGCCTTCGCCCGTGCGCGCGCCGCCTGAGCGCGCGCTTCCAGCGCATCGCGTTTGGCCGTCGCCGCCGCGCGCTTTTCGGCCGCCGCTTCGAGCTCCGGCGCGAGCTCGCTCCGTCGCGCCTCCACGTTCTCGAGCCGCTCCCGCGCCTGGCGCACTTGCTCCGCGAGCTCCGCGCGCGCCGTCGCCGCGCCATCGACGCGCTCGAGATCCGTCGCCGCCGCGCGCTCCGCCGCCTGGCGTTCGCCCAGCGTCGAACGGGCGCGATCGAGCTCGAGCAGCTCGCCCTCGAGCTTCCGCAGCGCCTCGCTCTGGGTCGCCAGCGCCGACTCGCCGTGCTTCAACGCCTCCTCGAGCCGCGCGGTCTCGGCGAGATCGTTCTCGAGCGCCTGCAAGTCCGCCTCCAGCCGGCGCTGCTCGGCTTCGAGCGCCGCGATCGCGTTCGCCTTCGCCGTCAGCGGCTCGCGCTCCTTGCCCGTCGACGTGTAGTACGGCTCGCACTCGGCCTGCGCGTGCTCGAACAGCGACTTCTCCGCCTTGCCGGCGACGCTCGCGCCCGCAGCACGGTCGAAGGCGCGCGACATCCAGGATTGTTCACCGAGCTCGAGGGGCTTCGACGCCTCGCCCTGCGCGACGCTGAGCGCCTTGAACAACGCGATGTCGAGCGTGTCCTTCAGGATCGATTCGGCGCGCTCGTGCGCCTCGCGGCCGGTCCAATTCTCCGGCGCGGGCTTCGTGACCGTCAGCTTCGCGTGCGGACTGCGGTGGTACTGCTTCTCGTAGACGAAGCGGTACGGGCCGGTTTCGAGCTCGACTTCGATGCAGGCGCCCTTGTCGGCGTGCACGGGCTTCGTCGCGAGCACCTCGCTGTGCTTCGAGTCGTGCTTGAAGCGGAACACGAGGTCGAGCGCCTGGGGCAAGCTCGACTTGCCGACCTCGTTCGGCCCGACGACGACGGTGACGCCGAGCGGGGCCGGCGTCAGCTCGAGCTCGGAGATGCCGCGGTAGTCCCGCAGCCGAAGTCGGACGAGCTTCACGCGCCGCGCTCCGCGAGCCGCAGGAGCAGCGCCAGCGCGTCGCGCGCCGTCCCCGCGCGCTCGTCGCTCCCCGCCGCGCGCTCGCGCAGCCTGCGCACGGCGCTGGCGGCGAAACCGGAGAGCTCGAGCTGCGAGAAGTCGGAGTCCTGCGGCACGACGACGAGCTCGCGCTGGCTGGTCTCGTCGATCAGCGCCGCGAAGACGTCGCGCGCGGCCTCGAGCAGTTCGTCGAGCCGCGCCTTCTGCGCGAGCGTGAGTGCGCCGACGAGGTCGAGCTTGAGCACGCTGCGCGAGCACGCGGGGTCGGAGGCGAGCTCGCGCGCCAGCGCGTCGAGGTCCGCGTCGCCGTCGAGCCGCACGCTGCGCCGCGCGAAGGACCAGCGGCCCGTTCGAAGCGCCTGCGTCGTCACGCGTTGCTCCTCGAGCTCGACGAGCAACGCGAAGCCCGGCTCGACCTCGTCGAAATCGGTGGGCTCGGGCGCGCCGCTGTAATGGATGCGGCCGCTGGCGCCGACGGCCGTGCGCGAGTGCCGGTCGCCGAGCGCGAGGTAGTGGTAGCGGCCCTCGCGCAGCGCCGACTCGGCGGCCGCGAGCTCGATCAGCGCCGGGTTGTCCTTGTTCGGCGAGAGCGCGTCGATTTCGCCGTGCGCCACGACGATGCGCACGACTCCCTTCGCGGGCGCGAGTTCGCGCGTCGCGTGCTGCACGAGGTCCGCGAGCGGGCGTTTCGAGGTCCACGGCGCGCCGACGATCTCGACGCCGGGCTTCAGCGCGAGCGGTTCGCTCGTCTCGAGCACGTGGACGTGCGACGGCCGGCGCCGCGTGAAGGTCGCTTGTCGGAACACCGAGCCCGCGTCGAGCGGGTCGTGGTTGCCCGGCAGGAGGAGCACGGGCACGGGAATCTGCGCGAGGGCGTTGAGCGCGTTGGAGACGGTCTTGCGGTCGACCTGGTTCGACTCGAACACGTCGCCGGCGACGACGACGAACTCGGCGGCGTGCTCCGTCGCGAGCTCGCCCAGGCGCACCAGCGCCTCGAAGCGCGCTTGCGAGAACCGCTCCTGCGCGCCGTCGCTGAAGTAGTGGCGCGTCATTCCGAGCTGCCAGTCGCTCGTGTGCAGGAAGCGGACCATGGGCGTCATCGTCGCGGCCGCGAGGCGCGGGTCAAGCCGGGCCAGAGCCGACGAAGGTGTGCCCGGCGGCTTCGAGGGCCGCGCGCGCGGCGCGGAAGCGCTCGGCGTGCACGAGCAACCAGTCCGTGTCGTAGGTCGAGACGACGAACACCGGGACCTCGGCGGCGGCGAGGGCGCCGCAGAGCGAGGCGAGCAGGCCGACGGTGGTCATGGGAACGACGCCGACGATGCCGAAGGCGATGCGGTCGCGCTCTTGGACGACCTCGGGGGGCACGTGGCGTTGGTCGCAGATCACCGAGAGCTCGGCGCGTGTGCGGGAGAGCGTCACGAAGTCGCCGCGCGCCCAGGCGGGGAGCGGTGCGTCGGCGGCGAGCCGTGCGATGGCGAGGCGCGCGGGGTGGATTTCGAACTGCAGGCCGGAGCTCATCGGGTCAAGGGTAGCGTCGCGGAGCGCGCGTTCGCGGACCTCGCGGCTCGCCAGCCGTCCTGCGCGACCGTACCCTTCCGCCGACTTCGAGAGTCCGAACGCGGCGCCGAAGGCGTCGCGCCTCCGAGCGACGCGCAGCGCGTCGGATTTCGCTCCAGGATTCGCCCCAGCTCCCTCGCGTTTCGCATCCCGCCCCCGACTTGAACTCCGTACTTCCTGCGGCTCCGAAGGCTTCGCGCGCGCCGTGGCTGCTCGCGCTCGCGTACCTCGCGCTCGGACTCGTGTGGCTCGGCTCCGAAGGCACGTACCACGGCGACGAGCGCTTCTACACCGATGCGGTCCTGCGCATGCTCGCGAGCGGCGACTGGCTGCGGCCGGAGTACGCCGACGGCACGGCGCGGCTCAACAAGCCGCTGCTCGTGTACTGGCTGATGGGGGCGTCGATGAAGCTCTTCGGCGCGAACCTGTTCGCGGCGCGGCTGCCGTTCCTGATCGCCGGTGCGCTGCTCGTCCCCGTGACCGCGCGCCTCGCACGCGCGCTGTTTCCGAGCCATCCGCGCGCGCCGTGGCTCGCGACCCTGATCGCCGCGTCGAACACCTCGCTCGTGACGCTTGCCGTTCGCTGCACGCCGGACATCCTGCTCGCTCTGGCGGTCGCGATCGCGTGGATCGGTCTCGCGGAGCTGCTCGTCGCCGAGCGCCCCGCGCGAAGCTGCGCGCCGTGGCTGTGGGGCGGCATCGGCCTCGCTGCGGCCTCCAAGGGCAGTCTCGCGCTCGTGTTGTTGATCTTCGCCCTCGTCGCGATCGCGGCGAAGCGGCGCTCGGCGTGGCGCGGGCTGCTCCACGCGCCGTCGCTCGTGCTGGGCTTCGGCGTTGCGGCGGCTTCGCTCTCGCCGCTGTGGCTGATCGAGGACCCGAACGCTGGCGCGAGCTTCGTCAAGGACCAGGTCTCCACGCGCATCGCGAACTCGCCGCTCGAAGCGTTGGAACTCGCGGGCGCCTACGTCGGCTCCACCGCGCGGCACTTCCTGCCGTGGCTGCTCGCGCCGCTCCTCGCGCTGTTCGTGGCGCGCCCCGCCCTGCGCGAGACCCTTCGCACGCAACGCCGCGGCCTCGCCCTGGCGGGCTTGTTCGCCGCCGCGCTGTGGATCGTGTTCGCCTCGGCGAATCTGCACCGCGGCCGCTACCTCTCACCCGCGTACCCGACGCTCGCCTGCGCCGTCGCGGTGCTTGTGCTCGAGACGCAACACCTGCGCGCGGTTCGCGGCGGACTGCGCGCGTTGACGGTGTCGATCGCGCTCGTGAGCGCGCTGCTCGCCGCTGCACTCGTGCGCGTCGACCTCGCGGCGAGCGCGAGCGCGGCGTTCGTCGCGGCCTTGGCGGGCGGCCTCGCGTGGCGCGGGGCCGCGGACCGGCGAGCGGAGCACTTCGCGCTCGCGTCGGGTGCGTTGCTCTTGCTCGCGGCGCCCGGCGTGCGCCACGCGTTCCGGTCGGACTATTGGGCGCGCGCCGCGGCGGCGGAGCGGATCGACGCGACCTGGGGCTTCGATCTGTCGACGCCGAGCGTCGTGCGGGTCCTCGCGGAGGGGCGACTCGATCCGCGCGCCTGGCCCGCGGCGCCGGACGAGGCGGATTTCGAGCGCGCTTCGGTCGTGCTCGCCATGGGGCCTGCGATCGCCGAGTTCGAACGCCGCGGCTGGAGGCTCGAGGAGTGCGGCTTCCGCGCGAAACGCGTGAAAGCCGGCGACGTGCGTCCGTTGCTCGGCGCCGACGATCCGCTGGGATGGTTCGCGGCGCAGGGCGAGCGGGTCGTGCTCGCGCATCGACCCTGAACCGAGCCTCAGCCGGCGCCGCCCAAACTCGAAACGCGCGCTACTGGCAGATCGAGAACTGCACCGCGTCGGTCAGGTTCGTCGTGAACGGATCCTGCGGGTCGCGCGACCAGAACTGCGCGTTGACCTGCTGGCCGACGACGAGCAGCGGGTCGGCGCCGGTCGCGATCCAGGCGTTGAAGTCGAAGGCGAAGCTGCCCGAGCAATCCGAGCCGGCGACCGAGCCGCCCGAGTTCTGCGCGGGCGTGCGGCGCAGCGGCGTCGTGGTGCACAGGAAGCCGCCGAGGAAGGGTGTGGCGCCCGCGCCGTAGCCGTAGAAGAGCAGGCCCTGCTTCTGGTTGACGATGTTCACCGCTTCGATCGAGAAGGGCGCGGGGATCGAGAGGCTCGCGAAGCCGGTCGCCGAGATCGAGGGCAGGCAGAACTGCGAGTTGATCTTCGCCGTGCAGTACACGACCGGCGGCGTCCCGCCCTGGCATTCGCAGTCGTCCGGCAGGCCGTTCGCGTTGACGTCGAGCGAAGTTCCGGCCTGAAGATCGCACCAGTCGGCGACGCTGTTGCCGTTGCAGTCGCTCGATTCGAAGGCGCCCATGTCGACGATCGCACCCGTGCCCGAGCCGCTGTCGACCACGAGCACGGAGTCTCCGAAGCGCGGAGCGCCCGCGAGGTCGTGCGTCGATCCCGCGGGAACGCCGGCGTTGCTGCCCGCGTCGATGCCGGGCGAGTTCGTGGCCAAGCGGTAGGGCTGCGGACCGCAATTGTCGAACAGCGGCGTCGCGGTCACGTTGCCGATGCCGGTGAAGCCCGTCGACGTGAGCGAGTAGGTCACGTTCATGTTGCTCGGGCTGAGCTGCGCGGTCGCTCCGCTCGAGCCGCCCGAACCGGTGTTGCTGAACACGACGCAGTTGATGACCGTGCCGCCGGCGCCGAGGATGCCGCCGGTCGCGTTCGCGGTCGCGGAGTTGAACACCACCGTGCAGTTGCGGATCTGCGGCGTGGAGCTCGAGACGAAGATCGCACCGCCGCCGCCCGTTCCCGTCGACGTGTTGTTGTGGAACAGGCAGTTCCAGACCTTCACCGGGCTCGAGCCGAAGATCTCGATCGCGCCCGCGCGCGCCGCGGTGTTGTTGCGGAACACGCAGCGGTTGAAGGTCGCGGCCACGCCGCTCGCCATGTCGAAGGCGCCGCCGAAGCTGCCGCCGACGTTGCCGTCGAACACGCAGTCGGTGAACGAGGGGCTCGAGGAGTTGATGTAGCCCGCCCCGCCGCCGAAGGTGCAGCGGTTGAGCGTGAAGGTGCAGTTGCGCACCGTCGGGCTCGCGCCCGAGAGGCACAGGATTCCGCCGCCCTTGTCCTGGTTGTTCGTCGCGCTGTTCGCGTTTCCGCCGGTGACGACGAAGCCGTCGATCACGGCGGTCGCGTTCGTGCCCGCGCCCTGCAGCACGTGGAACGAGTTGTCTCCGAAGGCGCTGCTCCCGTCGTTGCCGAGCAAGTCGCCCGACAGCGTCGTGACGTTGAGCGCGAAGTCGCGCTGGGTGAGCACGCTCTCGGTGCCGTCGAAGCCGCCGTAGACCTCGACGCCGTTCGCGAGCTGGAAGTAGATCGTGCGCGTCGTCGTGAGCGTGGGCTTGTAGACCCCCGCGGCAACCCAGATCTGATCGCCGCTCACCGCGGCGGCGAGCGCGCTCTGCAAGCCGTCGACGCCTTGGAATGCATCGCCCCACGACGAGCCGTTGTTGGCGCCGGTCGTGCGGTTCACGTCGACGTAGAGCGTGCCGGCGGAAGCGGCGGAGGCGAGGACGAAGCCGGCGGCGAGGGTGCGGATCGAGGTGCGGTGCAGCATGGAGGGCGCGAAGGTCGGGGTCGGCGCGCGTGGGGGGCGCGCAGAAGGGCTCGAAAGCCGTGAGAAGTGCGCGAGAAGCGCAAACCGACAGGCTACCACAGCCGCGCAAGGCGCCTACGCCGTGCGCGCACCGGCTCGCGCGCTACGCGTCGAGCTCGGCGCTTCGCCGGGCGCTTCCGCGCTCGATCGCGTCGCGGTCGGCGAGTTCGCCGAGCACTTGCACGGGGTCGTACTCACCTTGCGCCGGCCGCACGCCTTCGACGAGTCCCGCGCCGACGCCTTCGCTGAACGGCGTTCGGTACTCGAGCGGAACGCGCGCCGACGCCGCGCGCACCAATTCGACATCGTAGGGCAGTCCGCGACGCAGTTTGCGGCCGCACGCGGCGCCGAAGCCTCGCGAGTAGGGCCCGCGGAGCTCGTGGGGCAGCGTCACGAAGAACGACTCCATCTCGCCCATGTCGCGCGCGAGGTCCCAGGCCATCGGGATCTCCCAGTCGAGTGCGAGACCTTCGAGCGCCGCCGGGGCGAGCGGATCGTTCGCGGCGAGGCGCTCGCTCGCGAGTGCGACGAAGCGCGCATCGAGTTCTTCGCTGCGCACGCGCCCCATGTGCCGGAAAAAAGTGCCGAAGCCGCGCGCCACGTCGCCGCGCCGCGCCGCGGGGAAGGTGTCGAGCACGTTCCACAGCTCGAGCTCGCCGCCGCGGCTCGCGAGGAAGCGTTTTGCGGCGAAAGCGCGGCCGACGCCCTGGTAGAGCCACGGCCGGTACTCGCGCGGGTAGCTCTCGATCATCGCGACGACTTGCTCGTGCGTGTAGCCGTTGCGCGGCGTGAGCAGTTGCGTCGCGACCTGGCGCAGCTTGAAGCCGTCGTAGTAGGCGCCGACGTTCGGGCGTTCGAAGCTCCAGTCGACGAGCGCGAAGTTGAAGCAGCCGCTGAGCAGCGCGACGCCGACGAGCGCGCGCCCGACGACGTTCCGGGTGGCGGATCCGCCGTGGCTCGCGCGCTCGCGCAGGCGCCAGCCGGCGAGCGCGATCACGACCGTCGCGAAGAAAAAATGCGTGTTGAAGTAGCGGTAGCCCTCGGCGTCCATCGGCGGGAGCTTCGGCTCGATCTTCAAGCTGCTGATCGAGAACGCGAGCGCCGTCAGCGGCAAATAGGCGCAGGCGAGCAGCGCGAGCGCTCCCGCCGGCTCGGGTCCGCTCGGCGCCGCCGCACGCGCGAACCAGCGCCGGAAGAGCTCGCGAAGCGTGCGAGCCGCGAGCGGGAGCAGCGCGACGTAGGAGAGCGCGAACACCGCGAAAAACGCCCAGCGCGCGACGCTCGCGGGCACGGGACCGAGGTCGCGGAACTGCGTGGCGGCGGGAAGGTGCTCGAACACGAACTCCCCGAGGCGCTCGAGCGCCGCGCCGCCGTCGAAGGACTTGTCCGACGCGCCGAACTTCGCGTGCAGGAACTCGAGCCCGCGCGCGCCGGTCGCGAGGTTCAGCCCCACGAGCGGCGCGAGACCGACCGCGAAGCCGGCGCCGAGCCACGGCGCGTCGCGCAAGCTCGCGCGCAGCCCGCGGAGTCCGAAATGCGCGAGCAGCAGGAGCGCGATCGGTGTGAGTGCGCCCAGGAACACGAACAGCGCGAAGCCGCAAGTTGCGCCGAAGAGCGCGAGGCGAACGGGGCTCGCGCCGCGGCGCTGCACGCGAACCCAGCACCACAGGGCAAGCGCGGTGAAGGCGAGCGTCTCGAAGTGGTTGCCCGACGCCATCAGCGAGTACTTCGTGAGCGTCGTGGGTGCGAGCGCGAAGAGCAGCGCCGATGCGTCGGCCGCGCGGCGGTCGGCGAGCTCGTCCACCGACTTCCAAACGAGCACCAGCGTCGCCGCGCCGAGCAGCAGCGGCACAAGCTTGAGCGCGAGGTAGCTCGAGCCGAACAGCGCGTAGCTCGGCAGCGCCAGCAACCCGACCAGGAGCTGCCCCGCGGCGTTGTCGTACAGCCGTGCGATGGGCAGGCCGCCGTCGACTCCGAAGAGCAGCGGAATCGTCCCCATCGGGAACAACTCGTACTGCGGCATGGCGACCTCGTCGAAGTTGCTCGCGAGGATGAGCGCGCGCAGGCCGAAGTACAGCGCCAGGGCGAGGACCAGTCCGAAGGCGCGGCGCGGCGTCGAATCCATCGGCCGGGGAGTATAGGTGCGCCGCCGAGGCCCTTCCGCCGTCGCCGGAACTTCCTTCCGACCTGGGGCGTGCTTTGGAATGACGATTTCGAGCGACGCTCCCAAGGAACGCGCGCGGCGGCTAGGCTGACTCTTGCACGAGTCGAGTTCGACGCTTTCAGGCTGCTTCTTCAAAGAGAGGTGCGCAATGAGCCGAATCGAGAGTCTGATCACGCAACGTTCGCCCTTGGTGCTCGAGCGGCACACGAGCGTGCTCGAGGCCACGCGGGCGATGACGGCGCGCAACGTAGGGGCGGTGGTCATCGCCGATCCCCTCGGGCGCCCGGTGGGCATCTTCACCGAGCGCGACTTGATGACGCGGGTCGTGGCGCCGGGCCGCAACCCCGCGCAAGTCACGCTCGAGGAAGTGATGTCCACGCGCCTGCTGTTCGCGCGCTGCGACGAACCGGTCGAAGCCGTGGAGTGCGAGATGCAGCGCCTGCACGTGCGCCACCTGCCTGTCGTCGACGCGAGCGGCCGCCTGCTGGGAGTGGTGAGCTTGCGCGATTTGTTGCGCGAGGACCTGCGCGCGCGCGAAGCCGAACTGGACGCGTTGCACGACTACATCTGCTCGGCGGATGCGGCGCCGACGAACGGCCGCTAGCCCGCATCGCTCGCCGCGCACCCGGAACGCAGAAGCTTCGTCCCCGGCGGCTCTCGCGCACCGAGAGTGAGGCGCGGCCGTGGTAGCGTCCCGGGATGTCCGGCCTGATTTTGCTCACGGGCGCGACGGGCTACGTGGGCGGTCGATTGCTGCCCGCGCTCGAAGCCACGGGTGCGCACGTGCGGTGTTTGGCGCGACGCCCTGAGCACCTCGAAGGCCGTATGGGGCCGAACACGCACGCGGTCGCTGGCGACCTTTCGGCGCCGGCAACGCTCGCGCCGGCCTTCGCGGGCGTGGACTGCGCCTACTACCTGGTGCACTCGATGGGTGAGCGTGAGGGTTTCGAGGCACAGGAGCGAAGCGCCGCGGAGAACTTCGCCGTCGCCGCGCACGCTGAGGGGGTGCGTCGCATCGTGTACCTCGGTGGACTGGGGGTCGACGAGGCGCAGCTCTCGGCGCACTTGCGCAGTCGCCACGAGGTCGGCGCCGTGCTGCGCGCGGGGTCGGTCCCGGTGCTCGAGCTGCGCGCTTCCATCGTGATCGGCTCAGGCAGCCTCTCGTTCGAAATGGTGCGCGCGCTCGTGGAGCGACTGCCCGTGATGATCACACCGCGCTGGGTCGATACCGCCGCTCAACCCATCGCGATCGACGACTTGATCGCCTACCTCGTAGCCGCGCGATCGCTGACGCTGGACGCTAGCCGTGTTCTGGAGATCGGCGGAGCGGATGTCGTCTCCTACGGCGAAATCATGCAGGAGTACGCGAGCCAGCGAGGGCTGCGACGCTGGATGATCCGCGTGCCGGTCCTCACTCCGCGACTCTCGTCGCTCTGGCTGGCCTTGATCACGCCGCTCTACGCACGCGTCGGCCGCAAGCTGGTCGAGAGCATGCGCCACGCGACGGTGGTCACAAACGGCGACGCGCTGCAAGCCTTCGCTCTGCGCCCGATGGGAGTCCGTGATGCGATTGCGCGCGCGCTGAGTTCCGAACGGCGCGACTTCGCCGCGCCGCGCTGGTCCGATTCCTTGTCGTCCGCGGGCGCTGTTCGCAACTGGGGCGGCGCACGGTTCGGCAGCCGCCTCGTCGACTCGCGCACCGTGCATGTGAACGCGCCGCCTGCTGCAGCCTTCACGCCGATTCGACGAATCGGCGGTGGGAGCGGTTGGTACAGCGCGAACGCGCTGTGGATCCTGCGCGGGTGGCTCGATCTGCTCGTCGGCGGTGTCGGCATGCGCCGCGGCCGCCGCCATCCCGATCAGCTACGAGTGGGTGATGTGGTCGACTGCTGGCGCGTCGAGGCCCTCGAACCGGACCGAAGGCTCCTGCTGTCGGCCGAGATGCGGCTGCCCGGCCGGGCCTGGCTCGAATTCAGCGTCGCACCCGAAGGCGGCGGCGCAACGATCCGGCAGACCGCCAGCTTCGAGCCCGTCGGATTGCTCGGTCTCGCCTATTGGTACAGCGTGTGGCCGCTCCATCAGTGGGTCTTCGAGGCCATGTTGCGCGCCATCGCAAAGCGAGCGCTGCGGGCGAAGTCCTGAGCTTCACATGAACCGCGTTCGGCTCCGCGAGTTCATGAATCGGGCGGGCCAGCGCAGTTCGGCAGAGCGCCTCGCGAGCGTGCGTGGGGCGCGCGTGGGGCGCGCCGGGCCCTGAAGCGCCGTTGCGGGCGCCTCGGACGCCCCTACAATCCGCGGCCCGCTCGCCCCCTCGACGCCGCGCCCGAGTCCGCACCGCATGTTTCGACGCATTCTGATCGCCAACCGCGGCGAGATCGCCCTGCGGATCATCCGCACCTGCCGCGAAATGGGCGTCGAGCCCGTGGCGATCTTCTCCGATGTCGACCGCAGGTCGCTGCACGTCCGCATGGCGCACAGCGCCGTGGCCCTCGGCGGTTCGACGCCGAGCGAGAGCTACCTCGACGCGAAGAAGGTCATCGCCGCCGCCAAGGCGAGCGGCGCCGAGGCGATCCACCCCGGCTACGGCTTTCTGAGCGAGCGCTCGCACTTCGCGCGCGCGGTCGTCGAGGCGGGGCTCGTGTGGATCGGGCCGCCCGCCGACGCGATCGACGCGATGGGCGACAAGATCACCTCGCGCCGCAACATGAAGCAGGCGGGCGTGCCGGTGGTGCCGGGCCTCGTCGATCCCGTGGACGACATCGAACGCGCGCTCGCGGAGGCGGCGCCGATCGGCTATCCGATCGCGCTCAAGGCGGCGGCAGGCGGCGGAGGCAAGGGCATCCGCATCGTGCGCTCGCCCGCCGAGATGCCGGCCGCGTTCCGCAACGCGAGCGCCGAGGCGTTGAACGCCTTCGGCGACGGGCGCCTCTACATGGAGCGCTACCTCGACCAGCCGCGGCACATCGAGGTGCAGCTTTTGTTCGACAAGCACGGCAACGGCGTGCACTTCGGCGAGCGCGAGTGCTCGATCCAGCGCCGCCACCAGAAGCTGATCGAAGAGGCGCCGAGCGTGGTCGTCGACGATGCGCTGCGCGCGAAGATGGGGGAGATCGCGGTGCGCGCCGGCGCGGCGGTCGGCTACCAGAACGCGGGCACGGTCGAGTTCCTCTACTCGAAGGGCGAGTTCTACTTCCTCGAGATGAACACGCGCCTGCAGGTCGAGCACCCGGTGACCGAGATGGTCTACGGCGTCGATCTGGTGCGCGAGCAGTTGCGCGTCGCGGCCGGTGAGAAGCTCGGCTACACGCAATCCGACGTGCTCGCGCGCAAGAACGGCTGGTCGATCGAGGTGCGCATCAACGCCGAGGATCCGTTCAACGGCTTCGTGCCCTCGACGGGCACGATCGGCAACCTGCGAGCGCCGGGCGGACCGTGGGTGCGCCTGGACGCGGCGCTCTACCGCGGCATGGAAGTGAGCCTCAACTACGACCCGATGCTCGCGAAGCTCATCGTGTGGGGGCCCGACCGCAAGGCGGCGATCGAGCGCATGAAGCGCGCGCTCGCGGAGTTGAACGTCGGCGGCGTGCGCACGAGCGCGCCCGCGGCGCTGAGCGTGCTCGAGGAGGCAGCCTTCGTGAAGGGCGACTTCGACACGCACTTCCTCGCGACACTCGACCTCGCCGCGCCGCGCGGCGGCGAAGACGAACTGGTCGCGGCCGCCTCCGCGATCCACCGCCACCTGCTGGCGCAGCGCCGCGCGCTCGCGACGAGTTCCTCCACGCGCGCCGCGTGGCTCGAACGCAGCCGCGCGCAACGTTCGGTCTATCCGCCGCACATCGCCGGGGTCGCACCGGCCAGCGCGACTTCGAGCGCGCAAACGGGAGCTTCGCGATGAAGTACTTCGTCACGGTGAACGGCCGCGCGCGCGAGGTCGAGCTCGTCGAGCGCTTGGGCAAACTCGAAATCGCCGTCGACGGGCGGCCGATGGACCTCTCCTACGAAGAAGTCGACAGCCTCGGCCAGGTGGCGCTGATCGAGGGCGGCCGCTCGTGGGGCATGTCGATCGAGGGCGACGAGCACAGCGTGACCTGCTCGATCGCGGGGCGGCTCTACGCGGTCGAGATCGAGGACGAACGCGAGCGCGCGGCGCACGCGGCCGAGCGCGAGTCGACCAAGGGCGGCGGCGTCGTCAAGAGCAACATGCCGGGCGTCGTGGTCAAGCTGCTCGTCAAGGAAGGCGAGAGCGTCGAGAAGGGCCAGCCGTTGCTCGTGCTCGAGGCGATGAAGATGCAGAACGAGATCGGCGCGCCGGGCGCGGGAGTCGTGAAGGCCCTGCACGTGCGCGAGAAGGAAGCCGTGAGCAGCGGCGCGAAACTCGTGACGTTGGTCGCGCCGTAGGTTCGGTTCGGCCGCGGGGCGTCGATGCCCCCGGGCGGCGAGTGGACGGGTGCGCGCCGGTGCACTAACGTCACGGGACCCGCGGTCTCGCGGGGCGAATCTCGCATGAACCTCCGCGTCCCCGTGAATTTTCGCTGAGCCCTTCCTCGACCCGGCGTGACCGGGTCGGAGCGGCGACCGAGCTAGCCCGTGGGCGCGCGGGCGATGCGAGGCGCCTCGCGCATCCCCCCACGAGCCCAACGATGAGCTACGACCACCTCGCCGCCGCCGCCGCCGTCGCCGAAGTCGCCCGCGAACACGCGCTTCGAGTCGACGCGGAGGCTGAGTTTCCCAAGGCCTCGATCGACGCCGCGCGCGAGCACGGACTGTTCGGCCTCCTTTCGTCGAAGGATGTCGGCGGCCACGGGCTCGGGATGCGGCAGGCGGCGGAGGTGATCGAGCGCCTCGCGCGCGAGTGCGGCTCGAGCGCGATGGTGCTGACCATGCACTACAGCGGCGCCGCGGTGCTCGAGAAGTACGGGGCCGTGGACGTGCGCCGCGCGGTCGCCGCGGGCCGCCACCTCTCGACGCTCGCCTTCAGCGAGAGCGGATCGCGCTCGCACTTCTGGGCGCCGACGAGCACCGCGCGCGCGGAAGGCGCGGAGTTCGCGCTCGACGCGTCGAAGAGCTGGGTCACGTCGGCGAGCCACGCGGATGCGTACGTGTGGTCGAGCAAGCCCGTCAGCGGCGAGGGCGCGAGTTCGCTGTGGCTCGTCGCGCGCAACTCCAAGGGCCTCGCGATCGACGGCGGATTCGACGGCCTCGGCCTGCGCGGCAACGATTCGGCGCCGGTGAAGGCCGCCGGCGTGCGCGTGACCGCGGCGCAGCGCCTCGGCGCCGACGGCGAAGGCTTCGGGATCATGATGCAGAGCGTGCTGCCGCTCTTCAGCGTGCTCATCTCCGCCGGTTCCCTGGGCATGATGGAAGCCGCGGTCGAGAAAACCGCCGAGCACGCGAGCGCGTCGAAGTACGCGCACCTCGCAGGCAGCGCGCTGAGCGAAATGCCGACGATTCGCGCCTACGTCGCGCGCATGCGCATCCAGACCGACATGGCGCGCGCGCTGTGGCTCGACACGCTCGCGGCGCTCGAGAGCGGCCGCGCGGACGCGATGCTGCGCGTGCTCGAAGTGAAGGCCGCCACGGCCGAGTCGGCGCGCGAGGTGCTCGACACCGCGATGCGCGTGTGCGGCGGCCAGGCCTTCCGCAAGGACGTCGGCGTCGAGCGGCGCTTCCGCGACGCGCGCGCGGCGCTGGTCATGGCGCCGACGAGCGACCAGCTCTACGACTTCATCGGCAAGGCCGTCTGCGGACTGCCGCTCTTCTAGGAACTCGCGCAGATGACAACGACCCTCGTGCTCGGCGCCGTCGCCTACGACGCCAAGGTGGTCCCGATCTGGGACGGGTTCCAACGCTGGTTCGCGAGCCAGGGGCTCGACTTCGACTACGTGCTGTACTCGAACTACGAGCGTCAGGTGGAGCAGCACTTCGCGGGCGCGTTCCATGTCGCATGGAACTCGCCGCTCGCCTGGCTGCAGGCGCAGCGCGTCGCGCGAGCGAGGGGCCGAGTGGCGCAGGCGATCGCGATGCGCGACACCGACCGCGACCTCACTTCGCTCGTCGTCGTGCGCGCGGACTCGCCGCTACGCACCGTGGCCGATCTGCGCGGAAAGACCGTCGGTTGCGGCGCGGGCGACTCGCCGCAGGCCACGCTGATTCCGCTCGAGCACCTGGCGCGGGAGGGGTTGCTCGCCGAGCGGGACTTCCACGTGCGGCGTTTCGACGTGCTCGTCGGCAAGCATGGCGACCACGTGGGCGGCGAGCGCGATGCGGCGCGCGCGCTGCTCGCGGGCGAGGTCGACGCGGCGTGCATGCTCGACGGAAACCACCTGGCGTTCACGAACGAAGGGCTCTACGCGCCCGCGGCCACGCGCGTGCTGGCGCAGACCCAGAAGTTCGACCACTGCAACTTCACCGTGCTCGACGGCGCGCCGGCCGCGCTCGTCGCGCGCTTCGAAACGCTGCTCATGTCGATGCGCTACGACGACTCGAGGGTCCGGCCGCTGATGGACATGGAGGGCTTGAAGCAGTGGTGCGACGGGCGCACGAGCGGCTACGAGCTGCTCGACAGCGCCTGCGAGCGCTTCGCCTACCTCGACCCGTTCCTGCACCGCATGGAGTGCGCGTGAACCCGGAAGCCGGCCCCGTCGCGCGCACGGTGGAGCTCGGCGGGCTCGGTTTCGATCGGGGCGCGCACGTGCTCGTGAAGCGCGCCCTCGCGAACTTGGACGTCGGCGCGCGCATCGCCGTGCGCGGCTCGGCGCCCGAGCTCGCGATCCACTTGGCGGCGTGGGCGCGTGCGGAGGGCCACTCGATCGAGCGCGCCGAGGGCGCCGAGCTCCGCGTCGTGCGCGGAAGCGCGCAGGCGGGCCGCTGGAGCGGCGCGCAGCTCGCGGGCGAGTGCGACGCGCGCGCGCCGGGAGCGGTGGTCGAGGCCGCGCCCGCGGCGTGGGGGCTCGCCGCGCGCGGGGCGACGGTCGAAGACGGCTCGCCGAGCTTCGAGTTCGCGCTCGCGACGAAGCGCGAAGTGTGGGCGGACGACATCGGCGCGTTGCTCGCGCAAGCCATGGCGTCGCAGTGGGATCCCGCGGTCGCGATCCCCTGGGATGCCCCGCTCGCGCAATCCGACGAGCTCGAGGACGCCCTCGTGCAGGTGCTCACGTACTTGATCGAGAACGAAGCGGCGGCGCTCGTCGTTCCGGCGCGCTTCGCCGCGCGCGTGCATCCGCACTATCGCGAGGTCATGCAGTTGCTGGCCGTCCAGGCCGGCGACGAAGCGCGCCACATCGAGGTGTTTACGCGCCGCGCGACGCTGCGCCGCACGCGCTTGGGGCTCTCGACCGCGGGCGGGCAGGCTTCGCTGAAGACCTTGGTCGACGAGCCGGACTTCGCGCTCGCGTCGCTGCTGCTCTCCGTGCTCGGCGAGGGCTCGTTCGTGAACCTGCTGTGGTTCCTGCATGAGCACGCGCCCGACGCGTGCACGAAGACCCTCATGAAGCTGACCGCGCAGGACGAGGCGCGGCACGTGGCCTTCGGGGTCGCGCACCTAGCGCGGCAGGCGCGAGAGGACTCGACGCTGATCGCGCGCATGGCGGCGGCGATCCAACGGCGCCACGACTTGCTGCGCCACACCACCGGCCTCAACGCCGAGGTTTTCGACGCCTTGATCGTGCTCGCGGCGCGCGGCTTCGAGCCCGAAGGAATCGCGCGCGGCCACGAGGCGGTGGTCGAGCTGACGCGCCAGATGCACGCCGGTCGGCGAAATCGACTGCGGCTGCTGGGCTTCGGCGCCGAGCAGGCCGAGGCGCTGAGCGGCCTGCACACGCGCAACTTCATGTAGCTCGCACGGCCCTTCGTCGAGGTGCGGCCCGACGCGCTTCGCCGCCAGCCGCCATTCGCTACGCTGCGCGCTTCACGGAGGAGCGAAGTGACGCAACTGCAGAGCCAAGAACGGCGCGCGAGCGGAGGATCGGAGCTGGCGCGGCACTGGGGGCTCGATCCCGAGATCGACTACCTCAACCATGGCTCCTTCGGCGCCTGCCCGACGGCGGTCCTCGAAGCGCAGGCGCAGTGGCAGCGCCGGCTCGAGCGCGAACCGGTGCTGTTCCTGCACCGCGAGATCGAAGCGCACCTCGACCGCGCGCGCGGCGCGCTCGCGAGCTTCGTCGGCGCGCACTCGGACGACCTCGCCTTCGTGACCAATGCGACGGCGGGCGTGAACACGGTCCTGCGCTCGCTGAGCTTCGCCGCGGGCGACGAGATCGTCGTCACCGACCAGGAGTACAACGCCACGCGCAACGCGGTGGACTTCGTCGCGGCCGCGAGCGGGGCGCGGGTGGTCGAGGTGCGCGTCCCGTTCCCGTTGCGCGGCCCCGACGAAGTGCTCGAGCGCGTGCTCGCCGCGCTGACGCCGCGCACGAAGCTGCTCGTGGTGGACCACATCACGAGCCCGACGGGTCTGGTGCTGCCCATCGAACGCATCGTCGCCGAAGCGCGCGCGAGAGGCGTCGACACGCTGGTCGACGGCGCGCACGCGCCGGGGCACGTCGCGCTCGATCTCGACGCGCTCGGCGCGGCGTACTTCACGGGCAACTGCCACAAGTGGATGTGCACGCCCAAGGGCGCCGCGCTGCTGCACGTGCGGCGCGATCGGCAGAAGCTGATCCGCCCGCTCTCGATCAGCCACGGCGCGAATTCGCGGCGCACCGACCGCTCGTTCTTCCGCCTCGAGTTCGACTGGCCCGGCACGCACGACCCGTCGCCGTGGCTCGTAATCCCCGAGGCGCTCGAGCACCTCGCTTCGCTCGTGCCGGGCGGCTGGGACGCGATTCGTCGCCGCAACCGCGAGCTCGCCCTCGCCGCTCGAGCGTTGCTCTGCAAGGCGCTGGAGCTCGAAGCGCCGTGCCCCGAAAGCATGGTGGGTTGCCTCGCAGCGCTTCCGCTCCCCGAACGCCGCGCGGCGCCCAGCGAACCGCTCGGGATCGATCCGCTGCAACTGCGGCTATTCGAGACGCACCGCATCGAAGTTCCGGTGTTCACGTGGCCCGCGGCGCCGAGACGCGTCACGCGCGTCTCCGCGCAGCTCTACAACCGCCTCGAGCAGTACCAGCGCTTCGCCGACGTGCTGCGCGCCGAACTCGCGAACTGACGCCATGCCGAACGTCTTCGACAAGCTGCAGGAGTGGATCGCGATTCCGTCCGTGACGGGCGACGAGCACGACTACGCGGAAGCGCTCGCGCGCGAGCTCGCGCCGCTCGGCTTCGGCGTCGAGCGCCAGGAGCTCGCCCCGGGCCGCTTCAACGTGCTCGCGCGCACGGACCGCGCGCCCGAGGTCGTGTTCTGCACGCACCTCGACACGGTTCCGCCGTGGTTCGGGCCGAGCGAAACGCGCGACGAGGTCCGCGGCCGCGGCGCGTGCGATGCAAAAGGGCCCGCGTTGGCGATGATCGAAGCGGCGAAGCAGTTGCTCGCGGGCGGCGACGAAGCGATCGGGTTCCTTTTCACGTGCGGGGAGGAGACCGATTCCGCGGGCGCGGCGCTCGCGAACGAGCGGCTCGCCGAGCCGTGGCGGCCGCGCTTCACGATCGTCGGCGAGCCGACCGACAACCGCTTCGCCGGCGCGCACAAGGGCGTCTACAAGGCGGAATTGCACGCGCACGGCGTGGCGGGGCACAGCTCGCAGAACGTCGGGCCGAGCGCGGTGCACGAGCTCGTGCACGTGCTCGAGAAGTTGCTCGCGCAGGATTGGGGCCGCCATCCGCTGCTCGGGCCCGGCACGCTGAACGTCGGCATGCTGCAGGGCGGCGTCGCCGCGAACGTCGTCGCCGATCGCGCGGTCGCGAGCTTGCTCCTGCGCGCGGTCGAACGGCCGGACGTGACCGAGGCGAAGTTGCGCGCGTGCTTGAGCGAGCACGTCGAACTCGCGCGGCCCTACAAGTGCTACGGTCCGACGGAATTCCACGTCCCCGCGGGACACGAAGCGATCGCCGTCGCGTTCGGCACCGATGCGCCGCACTTGGGGCGCTGGGGCCGGCCGCTGCTCTACGGGCCCGGCCGAATCCTCGACGCGCACACCGACCACGAGCGCCTCTCGAAGCGCTCCTTCGAACAGGCGGTGCACGATTACGCCACGACGGCCGTGGAGCTTTTGGCGACGCCGGAGGCCGCGCGATGAGCGAGCGACTGCGCGGGAAGGAGCTGCTGAACGCGCTCGAGTCCGGCGAAGTGCGTGTCGCCGAGCGTGACACGGACGGCGCGTGGCGTGTCAACGCCTGGGTGAAGGAAGAGATCCTCGCGATCTTCCGCGAGTCGATCACGGTCAAGTTCCTGTGGCCTCGCAGCGAGTCGTTTAGGAACTTCCCGTCGTGGCTCGGCGCCGGAGGCTTCGCTTCCTTCAACGACAAGCAGCCGCTCGCTCCGCGTGTGTTCGGCGACGAAGACGGAGTCCGCATCGTGCCCGGCGGCACCGCAATCCGCCGCGGCGCGCACCTCGGCAAAGGCGTGATCGTCATGCCGCCCGCCTACGTCAACGTCGGCGCCTTCGTCGACGAGGGCTCGATGGTCGACAGCCACGCGCTGATCGGTTCGTGCGCGCAGATCGGCAAGCGCGTTCACGTCTCGGCGGCGGCGCAGATCGGCGGCGTGCTCGAGCCCGCGGGCGCGCGGCCGGTGATCGTCGAGGACGACGCCTTCATCGGCGGCAACTGCGGCGTCTACGAGGGCGTGCTCGTGGGGCGCGGGGCGGTGCTCGCAGCGGGCGTGGTGCTCTCGGCGAGCACGCCTGTGTTCGACCTCGTGAAGCAGCGCGAACTGCGCGGTTCGCGCGCCGCGCCGCTCGAAATCCCCGAGAACGCGGTGGTGATTCCCGGCACGCGGCCGGCTTCGAAAGATGGCGCTTCGGACGCTTGGGCCGCCTCGCGCGGGCTGCAGGTCGCGTGCGCGCTGATCGTGAAGTACCGCGACGCGAGCACGGACCGCGCCACCGCGCTCGAGCAGGCCTTGCGTTAGCCCGCAACTTCTCGGCGCGGGCGTAGGATGGGGGCATGCCGCGTCCCCTCACACGCTTCGTCGCTACGTTTGCCGCCGTCGCGCTCGCCGTGGCGCCCGCGAGCTCCACTTGGTCGATCATCGTGTGCAACACGCGCACGAAGGAGGTGACGATCGCCTCGGCGACGTGCCTCTCGAGCTTCAACCTGCGCAACGCGCTGCCGGTGATGAAGGTCGGCATCGGCGGCGGCTGTTCGCAGAGCCAGGTCGATTCGGGTTTCGTGTTCCGGCCGGCGATGTGGAACGGGCTCGGCGCGGGGCTGTCGCCGCAGGAGATCCTCGACCAACTCGTGCTGCTGCCGAGCGTCGAGTCGCGCCAGTTCGGAATCGTCAACATGGACGACCTCCCGGTCACCTACACCGGCGCGTTCGTCGGCGCCGCACGTCCGGGCCTCGTCGGCGTCTCGGGCGAGATCCGCTACGCGATCCAGGGCAATCTGCTCGCGGGCGACGAGCCGGTGCAGATGGCCGAGCTCGCGCTGCTGAACACGCCCGGCGACATGACGCAACGCGTGATGGCCGCGATGGAAGCCGCGCGCTTCTGGGGCGGCGACGGGCGTTGCTCGTGCCCCGGCGGAGTCGCGCCGTGTCCGCCGCTTCCGCCGCCGACGCCGTTCAAGAGCGCGCACGTCGGGTTCATCCTGTCGTCGCGCATCGGCGACACGGGCGGCGCGCAGTGCACGGGCGGCACCGGCTGCGCGGCGGGTCAGTTCTACCTCGCGATCAACATCGTCGCACCCGCGACCGCCGCGGATCCGGTCGTCCAGATGCAGCAGCAGTACGCGGCATGGCGCGCGGCGCTCGTCGGGCGGCCCGACCACTTGCTCAGCACGGTGCGTTCCGGCGCGCAGTCGCTCGTCGCGGATGGCAAGTCGAAAACCACGGTGGTCGTGCGCCTGCGCGACGTCGACGACAACCCGCTCGCGAGCGGGGGAGCGACGTTGACGCTCACGAACCTCTCCGGCGCGCCGGCGGTGACGACCCCGAGCGCGATCGTCGACCGCGGCGACGGCTCGTACAGTTTCACCTTGAGCGCGGGCACGGCCGTCGGCGCCGACAAGTGGCGCATCGTCGCGAACGACGGCGTCTCGCCCGTGACGCTCTATCCCGAGCTCGAGCTGCGCGTCGACGCCTTGACGCCGCTGCACGTGGGCGTCGACGAGCTCTCGGCGTCGCTCTCCTCGGGCGCGCCGCTGTGGATCAACGCGGGCGGCCACCTCGCGCGCCGGCCCTACATGCTGCTCGCGAGCACCGCGGGCACGCAGCCCGGCCTGCCCTTCGCGGGCGCGCAGTTGCCGCTGAACTCGAGCGCCCTGCTCAACTTCACTTACACGCAGTTCAACGGTCGCACGCTGCCGCGCACCTTCGGCTTGCTCGATCGTTCGGGCCGCGCGGAGGCCGCGTTCCTGCCCGACTCCGCACTCGCGCTCAACCTCGTGGGCGCGCACCTCGACTGGGCAGGCGTGATCTTCGATCCGCTCGGCACGCAAATTCTCGGGCCGGTCGGGTTCGACGTCGTGCCGTAGCTCGCGTCCGTCTCACGGCGAAGCTCTCACGCCGGTGCGCTCACGCGTTCCAGCGCGCCTTGGCGCTGCGGCCGGAGGACGATGTCCTCGTTGGCGTGATCGCGGTGTTCGCACAACCGTCCGAGCGTGGTCCCGACCTGGCTGACCGCCAGATCCCTGCGCGTCGACCCCTGCTCGTGAGCGGCGTGGCAGGCGAGGTCGTTCAGCGTGAGGATGCCGACCAGGCGCCGCGCGGTGTCGACGACGGGCAGGCGGCGGAGCTGCTCACGGCGCATGATTCCCTGCGCCGTTTCGAGCGAGTCCTCGCCGCGGCACACGTAGAGCGCCTTCGACATCGCGGTGCTGACCGGGATCTCGTGCAGCGGGCGCGACTGGGTGTAGGCCGCCATCGCGATGTCGCGGTCGGTCACGACAGCGACCACGCGCCGATCCTCGTCGATCACCGGCACGACGCCGCAGTCGCGCTCCCACATGCTTCGGGCCGGGGCCGAGAGGTTGTCCGCGGCGGTGCACGTCGCGACGTCGCGGGTCATCAGTTCTTGCACCTTCATGAAGCGCCTCCTTGGGGTCGGGTCGTTGCGTTGGAGCGGGGCGCGCCCCGCCACGGAAGTCGAGAGCGGAACGGACGAGCTCGATCGGACTTGCGGGCGTGCGCCGGCGCGCACGAGCGCTCGCGGGTCGCGCTCAAGCCAGGACGGAAGCGCGTTGCGACAGATCGACGACGCAACGCGGCTCGCGTGCGCGGCGTCGCTGCGGGAAGCGGCGGACGCAGTCCGCGACGCGCGCAGGTGTGCCGAGGTCGGTCCAGCCGCACGGCGGGACGCGCAAGACGCGCA
Organism: uncultured Planctomycetia bacterium; assembly: GCA_937952135.1. Taxonomy (GTDB): domain Bacteria; phylum Planctomycetota; class UBA1135; order UBA1135; genus WYBT01. Next base: position 1,062 of record CALFYL010000362.1, on the reverse strand, counting down.
GGCGTTCAGGGGAGTTCTGCAGCACGGCGCGCGAGAAGTCGCTGTTCGGCAGTCCTTCGTAGAGCTCGCGCAGAGCCTCGGCCTGGCGGCTCGTCGCACATCCGAGAGCTTGCTCGAAGGCCTCGAACAGATCGGGGGTCTGCTCCGCGAAGAGCGCGGCCAGGCTCAGTCCGCGCGCGGTCAGCAGGAAGCTGTTCCACAAACCGCCGCGTTCGTACAGCTCGCGAGCCAGCGGTGCGGGCGGCTTCTCGACGAACGAATCGACGCTCCGCAGCGATCCACGGGCGGGACCGGGGACGATCCATCCGTAGTCCGTCTCCGCGCCGTCGGGGGTGATGCCGAGCAGCACAACGGAAGCGGGCTGCGCCGCCAGCGCGAACAGCGCCGCACCGACGGAGTCCGCGAGAATGCGTTCGTTCGCGACGAAGTGATCCGACGGCAGCAGCACCACACGCGCGTCGTGATCGCGCCGCAGCACCGTCAGCAGCGGAAGAAGCACGCCCGACGTCGTGCCACGATTGAGCGGCTGGACGAGGATGTTCTCGCGCGGAAGGTGGCGAAGCTCCGCTTCCCAGTACGCGCGGTGCCGTTCGGCGACAACCACGAGCGTGCGTTCGAAGGGCGAGATGCGCAGCGCTCGTCGGAGCGCATCGCCGAGCAGCGAACGCCCTCCGCGCAGCGAACAGAATTGCTTGGGCGCCGTGCTCCCGTCGTCGAGTCGCGTGAGCCCGGCGAGGCGCGTGCCGTCGCCGGCGGCGAGAACAACCGTCCAAGGCTCGAGTGTTTGCATCGCGAACTCCGACTCCGACTTGCCCATCGAAGGGTAGTGAGAGTCTCGCGGCGCGCCATGCCCAAACGCTCGTAGTCATCTGCGCCCATGTCGGTAGTTCGGCCCAACTTGGTGGTCGGGGGACTCGCGGCCCAGAATCGAGAGCGCGCGCCGACTCCGCGACTACTTCGCGCGCTCGAGCAGCAACGCGCAGGGCTCGAAGCGTTGGCGCGCGCCGTCGCGCGACTGCATGTCGGGAGCGTTCGAAAGGCGCTTCAGCGCGTCGACGACGT
>CALFYL010000361.1 GCA_937952135.1 uncultured Planctomycetia bacterium | reverse complement strand
CGGCCGCAGCCGCAAGGACTCGGGCGCGTTCCAGTTCAAGGAGCACCAGGGCTTCACGGCGCGCGATCTGCAGTACCGCTTCCACCTCGTGCGCGACCGCGCCCTGCCCTCGCTCAATCCGTCGAACCCGAAGACGAAGTGGCTGCGCGACACCTGGGCGAAATTGCCGCTCAGCGTCTCGATGGCGCTCTCGAGCGAGCTGTCGCGCTACTTGCCGTGACGCGAGCGGCGGCGGCGGAGAGCGCTCAGCTCTTCCCGGCGCCTGCGAGCACGTGCCCTGCGGCGTGCGCGAGGTCCGCGCACAACGTCGTTCGCGCGCGCTGAGCGTCGCTCAGCTTCGCCGCTTCGCGAGCGCCCTTGCCGGTCGCGACGAGGATTCCGCGCACGCCGACGCGCGCGCCCGCTTCGAGGTCGCGCAGGGCGTCGCCGACCATCCAGCTTCGCGCGAGGTCGAGGCCGAGCTCGCGCTGCGCGAGTTCGAGCAAGCCGCTGCCCGGTTTGCGGCAGGTGCACGCGCGACGGTACGGCGCGGCGCCCGCGCTCGGGTGGTGGGGGCAGAAGTACACCGCGTCCAGCCGCGCTCCGGCGCGCGCGAGTTCGGCGTCGATCGCGCGCTGGACCTCGACGTACTCCTCGAAGCGCAGCCAGCCGCGCGCGAAGGCGCTCTGGTTGGTGACCATCACGAGCCGAAAGCCGGCGCGCGCGAGCTTGGAGAGCGCCTCGGGTCCGCCGGGCACGAAGTCGACGTCGCTCGCGAGGCGCGGCGGGTGTTCGAGCTCGCGGATCAGCGTGCCGTCGCGGTCGACGAACACCGCCGGCGCGCCGCTCACGGATTGCGTCTCCCGCGGCCGCGGCGCGGCGCATCCTGGCTTTCGGCGAGCTTGAGCGGCGCGTAGATGCGAGACGGCGAATAGCCGCGCTCGACCTTCACGGGGAAGAACCCGTCGCGAGCGTTGAGCCACAGCGGAAAGCGCCAGGTGTTCGGGTAGATCCAGGCCTCGTCCCAGAAGACCAGCGTCGTCTGTCCGCCGGAGTCGATCGCGACGCTCACCGGCTTGTAGCCTTCGAGCACCATGTCGACGTCGTGGCGCTCGCGCGAGAGGTCGACGTGGCAGGGAGTGACGAACCCCGAGTCCACGCCGTCGACCATCACGCGCGCGCCCGGCGGCGAGGTGGCGAACATCACGCCGGGAGTGCGGCGCAACTCGACGCACGAAGCGCTGCCGAGGGCGACGGCGGCGACGAGGGCGGCGGCGCGCGGAAGGCGGCGCGCGGGCGAGCGGTCGAGGTTGCGGAACTGCGGCATGGAAGGGCTGGGGTGGGGCGGGGACGGCTCGCGAGAGCGCGGCGCAGCCGCCGCGTAGTGTTGCCTTCGTCGACGGGCTTTGAAAGGCTCCTGGAGTGAGCCAGCCTGGATCCGTCCGCGAGCGGCGCGCCCGACGCGCGGAACGCACCCCGTGGAGCGTGCCCACGCGCTGGATCGCGACCGCGGCGCTCGTGCTGGCGGCTTGCCGGTTGGCCGGGCTCGGGCGCTACGGCCTGTGGATCGACGAGGCCTTCACGCTCCACGACGCGCAGGCCCTCGAGTTCGAGCGCCTGACGAAGTTTCCACTCGGCCTCGCGCTGATGAAGCTGTGGATCGCGCTCGTCGGCCTGCCGATCGGCGAGGCCGCGCTGCGCTTTCCGGCCGCGACGTTCGGCGCGCTGAGCATCCCGCTGACGGCGTGGGCCTTTCGGCCGCTGATCGGCGCGCGGCAGGCGTGGATCGCGGCGCTGGTGCTCGCGTGCTCGAGCTTCCACATGTACTGGTCGCAGAGCGCGCGCGCGTACACGCTCATGCTCGTGCTCTCGCTCGCCGGCGCCGGATGGGCGCTGCGCGGCTGCGTGCAAGCGCGCCCCGCGCTCTACTTCGCGGGCCTGCTCGTGGGGAGCTTCGCTGCCGCCGCGCATCCGACGGGGGCGCTCGTTCCGGCCGCGCTGCTGCTCGCGCCGCCGCTCGCGCGCGCCGCCGGAGCGCCGCTCGCGTGGGCCCCGCGCCCGTGGATCGTGCTCGCCGCCGCCGCCGTCGGCGCGCTCGCCGTCTTTCCGTGGCTGCGCGGGGTGTGGCGCGACTACTCGCTGCGCAAGTCCGGCTCGAGCGCGCTGCATTTCGCGCTCACCACGGGCTTCTACGTCACGGCGCCCGTCGCGCTCGCGTGCGTCGTGACCGCCTGGAGCGTGGTGCGCAACCGCGCGCGCCCGCAGACCCTCGTCGTGCTCGTGGTGACCCTCGTCTTGCTGGTCACGCTCGCTGCGTCGCAGGTCGTGCGCGCGACGGCGCAGTACATCTTCGTGCTCGCGCCCTGGTTCGCGGCCGCCGCAGCCTGGGCGCTCGACGACCAGGTCGCGCCGCGCAAGCTCGCGCGGGCGCTGGGTGTGGTCACGCTCGCGTGGGCCTGCTTCGACCTGGGCGCGTACACGACGGTTCGCCACGGCGACCGGCCGCGCTGGCGCGACGCGTACCGCTACGTCGCGCGATCGAGGGGCGCCGAGGACCTCGTGTTCGGCATGGCCGCGCCCGCGGGCGCCTACTACCTCGCGCCGCTCGAGGAACACCTGCGCGCATCGACCGCGTTGCTTCCGCTCACGCCGTATTCCTGGGACGACCTGCGCTATTGGATCGCCCAGGATCGGCGCATGTGGCTGGTGCTCAACCGCGAGGATCTCGAGGGCTGGCCCGAAGCCGAGCGTCGGCGCTTCGAGCGCTTCTTGCGCGAGCAGTGCGAGCTTCGGCGCACGTTCGAGGTCGGCGGCACGCCGCGCTCGCTCGACGTCGAGGTCCACTTCCGAAACTGAGCCGCCCACGACTCGCTTCGGGCTCGCTCCGGCGCTGCGAACCTGCACCCCGCTCGTAGCTCGCCAAAACAAGCGGCCGGCGCACGGGAGCTTTCCCGCGCGCCGGCCGCTGTGCTTCGTCGGTGCTCGCGCCGCCGCGTCAGTCGTTGACGCGCCCGAGGAACTCGCCGTCGTCGGTGCGGATCTTCACCTTCTCGCCCTTGGTGATGAAGATCGGAACCTTGATCTTGAGGCCCGTCTCGACGACCGCGTCCTTCTTGACGTTCGTCGCGGTGTTGCCGCGAACCGCGGGGTCGGCTTCGATCACTTCGAGCACGACCGCGGCCGGCAACTCGATGCCGATCGGGTTCGCGCCGTGGAAGGTCACGATGCACTGCGTGTTCTCCTTCACGTAGGGCATCCGGTCGCCGATCAGCGCGTGGTTGACGTTGAACTGCTCGAAGGACTCGCTGTCCATGAACACGTAGTCGCCGCTCTGCTCCTTGTAGAGGTACTCGCAGGTGCGCTTGTCGAGGTAAGCGACCTCGAGCACGTCTCCCGAGCCCAGGCGCATGTCCTTCGTCGAACCGCTTCGCAGGCTCCGCAGTTTGACGTGGATGATCGCGCGCAGGTTGCCCGGAGTGTGGTGCATGTAGTCGGTGATGACCCACAGATCGCGATCGATCTCGACCACGACGCCTTTGCGAAGTTCGGTGGCTTTGACGCCCATGTTCGGTGATTGGAGATGGCGGCCGGCGCGCGCGGGGCGTCGGTCAGGAAGGCTGGGGAGTTGGGAGGCGCCGCGGGACGGCGAAACGAAAGGGCGGGGAGGATAGCACGCGCTGCAGAAGCAGCCGAGGCGCGCCGAGGGCGAGCTGCGCGACCCTCCGCGTCCGAAGGGGCCGGGTTCAGAACACCCTGCGGTGGCTGGACGAGGGGATCGAGAGCGCCTTGCGGTACTTCGTGACGGTGCGGCGCGCGATCTTGATCTTGTCGGTCTGCTCGAGCAGCGCCGCGAGCTGATCGTCCGAGAGCGGATTCGTGCGGTCTTCCTTGGCCACGAGCTCGGCGATGCGCTGCTTGATCGCGGTCTGGCTCTCGACCTCGCCGTCTTCCTTCTGCGTGCCGCCGGTGAAGAAGTACTTGAGCGGGTAGGAGCCGCGCGGGGTCTGCGCGTACTTGCCCGACACGGCGCGGCTGACGGTCGAGATGTGCACGCCGACCTCGTCGGCGACTTCCTGCATGCGCAGCGGGTGCAGCGCGCGCACGCCTTCGTCGAGGAAGCCGCGCTGGCGGCGGAAGATGCTCTCGGCGATGCGCTTGAGCGTGCGCTGGCGCTGCGCGACGGCGTCGATGAACCAGCGCGCGGACTCGATGCGCTTCTTGACCCACTCCTGCACGCCGTCGCCCTTGCGGGCGTCGCGCAGGTACTGGCGATAGGCCGGATTGAGCGTCAAGCGCGGCGTCCAGTCGCGGCTGACCTTGACCTCGTACTTGCCGTCGACGAGCTCGACCATCACGTCGGGCAGGATCGCTGCGGCCGGCGCGCCGCCGAAGCGGGCCCCCGGACGCGGATCCAGCGCGCGCAGGATGTCGAGCGCCTCTTTGACTTCCTCCATCGAGCGGCCGGTGGCCTTGGCGATGCGAGGCAGTCGGTTGGCGGTGACGTCCTCGAGGTACTGCTCGACGATGTGGCGGACGAGCTCGTCCTGGTAGCCGTGGGCGTCGAGTTGCAGGAGCCAGCACTCGCGCAGGTCGCGCGCCCCCAGGGCGGGGTGGATCAGCCGGCGCAGTTCGAACAAGGCCAGCTCGATGTCGTCGACCGTCGCGCCGCTCACGCCGCAGTCGCGCGCGAGCTCCTCGGGCGTCATGGTCAGGTAGCCGCGCTCGTCGAGCGAATACAACACGAACTCCGCGATCTCGCGGCCGCGTTCGTCGAGCTCGCTGAAGGCCAGTTCCTCGATCAACGACTCGGCGAGGTTCTTGGGCTCGTCGGGCGTGTTGTTCATCGCCTCGAGCTTGCGGTCGCCGTCCTCGTCGTAGGTCCCCGAGCGCGTGCGCGGCATCTGCTCGCGGTCGGGGCTGTAGCGCTCCAACTCGTTGAGCATCGACTCCAGCCGGGCGCGCTCCTCCTGTTCGGCCCCCTCGGGCGCCGGCGCAGCCTCGGACTCGACGCTCGGCTCGACCCGTTCGAGCAGCGGATTCTCGGTCAGCTCCTGCTCGATGCGCTCCTCCAGCGCCATCGCAGGCAACTGCAGGATCTGCATCGCCTGGATCATCTGCGGCGACTGGATCAGTCGCTGCTCCATGCGCGCGGATTGGTGGAGGCCGAGTCTCACGGTGTGGGGCTGCTTTCGGGGGTGGGCGAGGGCGTCGGTTCGGGGTGGCCGCGGGCGCCGCGCCGGTCGAAGCGTCGCACCGGGAAGTATAGGCGGACTCGAGCGTCGTGCGGCCTGCGAATCGGCGCGCGGCGCGAGCCGGACGGTCCCTCGGCGTGCAACGCTGCGCGCTTTCCGCTAGGAATAGCGCGATGGCAGGTGCGTGGATCGAATGGACGGGCCGCGACGGAACGCGTCGGCGGGTGGAGCTCAAGCGCGGCTTGACGGTGGTCGGCGGCGCGCGCGCCGACGTGCAAGTCGAGGGCGTCGAGAACGATCAGCTCCACGTGTGGGACCAGCCCGCGAAATTGATCTTCGTCGGCTTCGGCGAGGCGCCGACGGTGAACGGCGCGCCCTTCGAGGAGCGCGAGCTGAAGACCGGCGACGTCGTGCATTGGCGCGGTTTGCGGCTCGAGTTCGGCGGCCTGATGAGCGCGGTGATCGAGGAGATCCCGCTCGCGGAACCGGTGCGTCCCGCGGCGAGCGCGCGGCCGGGCGCGCAGGCGTCGTTCGCTGGCTCGCCGCCGCCGTCGCCGTCGACCGCGGCGGGCCAGGGCGCCGTCGGGGCTGCGGCCGGGGCTTCGATCGGAGCGCCGGTCGGGACCGTCGGCGCCGCTCTGCCCGGTGCGCCCGGAGGCTCATTCGGAGTCGACGAGATCTACTGGCGGCGGCTCAAGGCGGGCATGGCGGTCGAGCTCGGCCTCGCCGAGCCCTCCGTGGCGCGCCGTTGGCAAGACGCGGTGATGCGCAGCGAATTCGACGCCGACGCGTGCGCGCGCGACGTGCTCGCGACCGCGACGGGCGTCACGGACCTCAAGCTCGGCGAACGCTCGACGCGGCTGCAGCGCGACCTCGTCATGGCGCCGGTGGCGGCGACGGCGCGCGGCAGCGCCCGCAAGCTCAAGGGCGCGGCGCAGAGCATGGCCGCGATGCTCATCTCGCAGCTCGTCGTGCTCTCGGTCAGCCTGCTGCTCGTGATGCTCGCGCTGTTCGTGCTGCGCGTGCGTTGGCAGTGGAGCGTCGACGGCTTCTTCGACCGCATCAGCGGCCTTTTCGGCAGTTGAGCCCGGCGCCCGCGGCGCCCTCCCACGAACCCTCGCTCAAGTCCATGTCCGACCTCCGCTCCGCTCAGTTCAGCGACGCCGATCCGGGTCTGTTCTCGCTGTCCCAGATCATGCACCTGATGCGCACGGAGTTCGGCCGCGCGCAGCGCTATCGCTATCCGCTCAGCGTGCTCGTGATCGGCGTGGACCGGCTCGGCAGCCTTCGCGATCTGTACGGCTACGAATCGAAGGAGGCCGTGCTCGACGAGGTCGCGCGGCTCCTCAAGACCGAGACGCGCACCTGCGATTTCCTCGGGCGCATGGCCGACGATCGCCTGATGGCCGTCGCGCCGCACACCGACGCGGCCGGCGCGGAAGTGCTCGCGAGCCGTCTGCTCGCCGGCGTCCGCGGGCTGCGCTTCGAGAACGCCGGCAAGCAGATCCCGATCCGCGTTTCGATCGGCAGCGCGAGCATGGTGGACGAGCGCACGTTGTACTTCGATCAATTGATCGGCGCGGCCGAGCGCGCACTCGAAGAGGGTGCGAGCGCCGGAGGCGACCGGTTGGTGCAACGTGACCCCAACGAGGCGGGCGGCTAGCGCACCGCCGCTATGTCGCATGCCCTGCGCTCCACCGATGCCTTCGCCGCTCTTCCCGACGCCTCCGCGTTCGCCGCTCGACCGGCGCACCCGCCGCGGCTCGTCGGCGCGTCCGCGGCGCCGCCCTCTCGCGCTCCAGGCGAGCCGATGAAGATCCTGCTCGCCGAAGACGAGATCACGATCGTCGTGACACTGCGCGACGCGCTCGAGGAGGCGGGGCACGAGGTGCTGCACGCGCCCGACACCAAGTCGGCGCTCGCGATCCTCGAGCGCGACGATCCCGACGTGGTGCTCACCGACATCCGCATGCCGGGCGAAGGCGGAATGAGCGTGCTCGCGCGCTCGGTGGCGCTCGACACGTCGCGGCCCGTGATCCTGATGACGGGCTACGGCACCATCGATCAGGCCGTCGAGGCGATGCGCATGGGCGCCGCCAACTACGTGCAGAAGCCCTTCCGCAACGAGTCGATCGTGCAGATGGTCGCGACGCTCGGACGGGTGAAGAGCCTCGAGCGCGAGAACGCGGAGCTTCGCGAAAGCTTGCGCGCGCACACGGCCTTCAAGGGCTTCGTCGGGAGCTCCGAGGCGATGCGCGGCGTGTTCAACCGCATCCGCACCGTGGCGCCCACCGAGGCGACGGTGCTGATCGAAGGCGAGAGCGGCTCGGGCAAGGAGTGCGTCGCGCGCGCGCTGCACGC
>CALFYL010000360.1 GCA_937952135.1 uncultured Planctomycetia bacterium | reverse complement strand
CGACGACGGCGTGCGCGCGCCGGAGCGACCGGGCCCGGTCGGATTCGCAGCGGCGCAGTAGCTGCGCTTCCCAACAAAAGGAGAACGGACCGCAAGGCCACGGATGTTGCTCGCACGCCCCCATGTGCGGCGCGGTCCGTTCTCCGCCTTCCCACTCCCAGGCATCCCAAGCTCGCCGCCATGCCGAAGACGAATCCGACAACCAAGACAAAGCCTCGGAACTGTCCCTCGTGCGGTCGCCGCGCTGCACGCTCCGCCACGTTCTGCGCCCGCTGCGGCGAAGCGCTCGAGCAGGCCCCCTCGGTCGCACCCGCCCCCGCGACGGTCGATGAGATCCCGATCGAGAGCCTCGACGCCGAGCTGCAGAAGTGGACCGAAGAGGGGGCTGACGACAACGCGCCACAGAGAGCGGAAGACGAGCTCGAGGACGGGTCCGAGACGGGCGCCGACGACACATCGAGCGACGCGCTCGACGACGAAGCCATCGCCCGGCTCCACGGCATCGACGCACGGCTGCTCGGACGCACGGTCGTTGCCTGCCCGAACTGCTACCACCTCGCCGCTGTACATACCCCCAGTTGCTCAGGCTGCGGCATCACGCTGACCTGGAAGCGGCGCGAAGACCGCCCCGGTCTCTGGCGCATCGAAGCTCCCACGGTCGTTTGCCCAAGTTGCCTCAAGCCGAACTACTGGGACCGCACCGAGGTCGAGTACTGGGACTCGATCGTCCACGGCCCGGCGGACAGCGAGTTCGGGGGCGCGATCTACACGTCGATCCCCCACTCGAGAACCAGCAGCGGCCTGCGCCCGCGGTCCTGCTCCCGCTGCGGACAGCCCCTCGAGATCCCGATCCTGCGCCTGCTCGGGTTCGGAGATCTCGCGGGGTGGTTGTGGGACTGGCTTCGCTGAGTCGCGTCGATGTGACTCGGAACGGAACGTACGACTGGAAATCACATGGATCACGCCTTCACACCCGAAGACTGGAACGAGTTCCGCCTCGCCTTGAAGCAGTTGGTGAGGGAGTCTCCCGCTGCCAGACGCATGGCCATCTCGATCGCCGAGTGCCTGGTCGAAGCGGCGAGCGACGGACACGACGAGGTTGAGCCGCCGTCCGTCGTCATCGCGCCCGAGCCGCCGCCCCCGGTGCAACGCGAAGTCCTGCGCGCCGAAGTCGCGGCCGCGGCCCTCCAGGAGAACCTGCGACGCAACTCGATGGTTGCCGCTGCGGAGGCGGCGCCAGCTACTAGCTTCGTTTTTGTCCAGACGCGACCACTCGAGCTGCTTGCCAAGCGCTCCCGGCTCAAGGCCGAGGCCATGCGCTGGGCCAAGGAGCGCCGAAGTCTCGAGCTCGCTCCCGACGCGCCGCACCTGACGCTCAGCGAACGCACACAGCGCTTGATCTCGCAGGCGCACCAGCTCGACGCGTGCGGGCTCTGGATGTTGTCGCGCGAAGCGGATCTACCGCCGGACGAGTCCATGCACATCCTCGCGGCCTGCTTCGACAACCTCGCCTTGGCTGCGGACATCGCCGGTGCGCTGGACACGCAGGACTGGGAAGACCGAGACACGTTGCTCGCCGTGTTCGAACTCCTCGCCGAGTCCCAATCCGCCCTTCGACGTGCGCTCATCGAGTGCGACCTGCCAGCCGACGAAGAACAGACGCATGCGTTCTACTGGCTGCGTCGTCAGACCGAGCAGCACAGCGTCTACCTCGAGCGCTACATGCGGCTCGACAACCCCGCCGACCCGGCCGATTGGGAGACGCGAAGCCGTCGGCTGCACGAACTGGAACAGCGGCTCACCGACGCACGCAGCCAACGTCGCACCCAGCTCGAGCTGCGCAAGCGACTCGCTTACCACGCCAAGCGGATCCGCAACGCCACACCCGGCGCCGAGTTCGTCCTCGACGACTGGAAGAAGGTCGACGACACCGCAGCGGCACTGCTCCAACTCGGTGTACGCCCATCCGAGCGCGAACTGCGCGAGGAGCTGTTGCCGATCCTCGAACTCCGGCCGAGCCAACTCGACCTCCCCGAAGCCGTCCGCCGCATCGACATCGAGATCGACCGCTACCTCGCCAGCAAGGAGTTCGACTCATCACCGCCGCCGCCCGCGCGCGAACGCTCCCCTGCTGTCCTAAAGGCCGCCGACCTTCTGCGCGGCAAGCGCATCGTCCTCATCGGCGGCGTCGAACGCCCCCACTCCAAACTCGCCCTCGAACGCGCCTTCGAACTCCAGGAGCTCGAGTGGATCACGACGCGCGAACACGAATCCACCGCCTACCTCGAAGCCCCCATCGCCCGCGACGACACGTTCATGGTCTTGGTTCTCATCCGCTGGGCCTCGCACTCCCACTCCAAGGACTCCATGACCCTGGCGAAGCAACTCAACAAGCGCCCCGTCCGCCTCACCCGCGGCTACAACCCGAACCAAGTGGCCGAGGAGATCCTGCGGCAGCAGTTTGGGGAGTGAGGTCAGCGCCGCCGGAATGAACGGACCGAGCACCACACCGGACTTGTCGAGCGCCAACGGACGCGGAAGCCAGGCCGCCATCTGCGTTCGCGCCGCGGGTTGCGATCACCTGACTCGGGACGTCACAGCTCCGAAGTCGCGGCGACGACCAACGCACTGGCAGCCGGTGATCCATGCGACCGAGAACCGTCCATCGAGCGCGAACTTGAGCGTGGCGATCAAGCCAGTGGAGCTTCTAGGCGTGCGCTTTGGCCTTCATCCAGCGATACACGCCGTAGCCGACGAGGACAACCGCCGCAGCGCCGCCGGTGGCAGCGATGACCGTCGCAGCGCTGACCGCGGCGGCCGAGCCGCCGAGGACTGCCACTGTAGCGCCACCTGCAGTTGCGGCGACGACTACGGACGCGGCGGCTTTGGACGTGGTAGGGAGGGTACTGCTAGGCACTGGGTGTTCCTTCTGCGCGATGCGCGGTTTGCGGTGTGGCGTGCACGAACGGCGCCCGCCGAAGGAGAACCGAAGACCGGCACTCCCGTGCTCGTTGATTCTTCTGCTTTCTGATCAGCCGGCGTTTGGACGAAGCGGAATGGCGGGCGATCGATACGCGCGTGAGACTGCGCAACCTTGGCGAGGTGCGGGGCGACCGGGTGGAGTTCGGCACAGGGCGCGCTCCATGGCCGCCGGTTTCCACCGGCGAGCCAAGTAGTGCGCGCCGAGCGCGGTGCTACTCAGGTTCTGAATTGGCCGCTGCGGGCACAGACGCTGCCCATCGCCGCAGCTCGGTTTCCGTCCGCCTCGCGATTCCGTCCGCGAAGCTCGAGTCTCGGCTGAATCTTCGTGCAGCTTTTCCGAGCGCGGACGACGCGGCTTCCGTTTGTCACTCACTCCCCCGTTACACCGAGAAGGAGGGCTACCCCATGTTGCGCTGGAACCACATCGTCGTACTTTGCTCCACGGCCGCGTTGTCCCACGCCCAGTCGACGTGGTTCGTGGATGCTGCAAGTCCCGGAGGCAACGGGACCGCCGGCGCACCGTTCGCGACGATCCAAGCTGCGCTCGATGCGTCGACCACAGTCGACGGCGACACGATCGCCGTCGCCGCAGGAACGTATGCGGAGGCGATCCGATTCGGAGGCAAGAATGTGCGCGTGATGGGCGCTGGCGCGCCGTCCACCACGATCGATGCAAGCGGGTTCGGCCGCGCCGCGGTCATTTTCAACGCGGGTGAAACCTCAGCGGCTCGCCTGTCAGGCTTTCGGGTGACTGGCGGCGTCGGCAGCGTGGGCTGGAACGGCTACGGCTTGGGCCAGGGAGGCGGCGTGCTTTGCGTCGGTTCGAGCCCGGTGCTCGAGGACCTTGAGATCGCAGGCAACAGCGCTTCCCACGGCGGCGGAATCCAGCTCTACGCTGGCGCGAACGCAACGATCCGGCGTTGCAGCGTGCACGACAACTTTGCAGCGCCGGATGGCGCCGGGATCTACGTGCGCGGCTGCCACTCACCGCTGATCGAGGACACGACCGTCCGGAACAACCACGCCACGACTTGGGGCGGTGGGTTCTACTTCAGCGACGATGTGGATGCCGTGCTTCGACGCGTGCTGGTCGTCGGCAATAGCTCGGGCGCGGCGGGCGGCGCCTTCATCCTGCAGTCGGCATGTGATCCGCTGTTCGAGAGCGTCACGATCGCGAACAACACGGCGGGGTCAGGTGGCGCGTTCTTCCTCTACCACGCCGGATGGCCAGCGAATCACGGCGTGTTGCACAACTCGATCGTCTGGAACAACAGCGGCGGCGAGGTGGTGGTCGTCGGCGGAGCGAGCAGCGGGACCATCACCGGGACGTACACGAACTTCCGCGGCGGGCTCGCAGGTCAAGGGAACTTGAACACCGATCCCCTCTTCGCGAACCCCGCTGGAGGCGACTACTCCTTATCCGCATCCTCCCCGTGCATCGATGCGGGCGACCCGACGTCGCCGGTCGACCCGGACGGAACGCGAATCGACATGGGCGCGCTGACGAGCTCCGCAGACGTTTCGACCTACTGCACCGGCAAGACGAACAGCATCGGTTGTGTGCCGGCAGTTACCTGGAGTGGGCAGCCTTCGCTATCGGCCAACAACTACCGTGTGATGGCGTTCAACGTACTCAACAACAAGACCGGCCTGTTCTTCTGGGGACGTGGCGAGAGCTCGGCGCCGTTCTTCGGAGGGTGGCGCTGCGTGCAGTACCCGGTCGTCCGCACGCCGCTCCAAGGATCGGCGGGAAGTCCGAGCGGAATCGATTGCACGGGCTCGTGGTCGTTCACGTTCAACACGCCCTACGCGCAGTCCTTCGGCCTCGTCGCCGGCGACTGGATCTACGGGCAGTTCTGGGGACGCGATCCCGGATTCGTCGCGCCGAACAACGTGTCGTTGAGCGACGCCGTGCGATTCGTGCTCCGTCCTTGATTGCCAAGCCTGGGGCGTGACGCCCACCATGACGACGTGATGCGTGACATCGAAGGCTTGTTCACGGAGCTGGCGGCGTGCGCCGCGCCGGACGAGCGCGCACGTCGGCTCGAGGCAATTGAGCGCGAACAGCCCGAGGTCGCGAGCGCGCTGCGATGGCGTCTCGCAGCCTTCGACGAGCTGCGCGACATGGCTCGGGATTGCAATCAGCGGGGCCGAGGCGAGGACTTCGTGCGGGCGATCGCTCCCGTTCCGGATCGCGAGCTCGCGCAGTCGCTACTGAACGAGCTCGATGAGTACCCGCTGCCCGAGAACGCCCTGTCGAGCTTCGCTCCGCTAGCGCATGGAGGCATGGCGGAAGTTGATGAAGCATGGGACCACGTGCTCGGACGTAGGGTGGTCGTGAAGCGCTTGCGAGGCGACGTCAGCGAACTCGACCCGCTTCGACTTCGACGCTTCATCGACGAAGCGCGCATCACCGGGTCACTTGGTCATCCTTCGATCGTGCCCGTCCACTACCTCGCGCGAGACGCGCAGGGCCGGCCATTCTTCACGATGCGGCGGGTCGACGGACTCACGCTCGCGCAGGTCATGGAGCTCCACCGCAAGGGCGACCCCGCTTGGCGCCTGCCAACTCTGGTCCGCATCTTGCTCCAAGTCAGCGAAGCGCTGGCATTCGCCCACTCGCATGGCGTCATCCACCGCGATGTGAAGCCCGGCAATGTCATGTGCGGTCGGTTTGGCGACGTCTATCTGCTCGACTGGGGCATCGCCCGTCGCTTGAGTGGCGCGAACGAACAGCTGCCGCTCCCGAGCGAAGGAGACGTCGATGCCTCCCATCTGCAGACCCTCGACGGGCAGGTCGTAGGGACACCGGCTTACATGGCTCCCGAGCAGGCGCTGGGGAGAGCTGCTGAGGTCGATGCCCGCACCGACGTGTACGCCCTCGGCACGATGCTCTATGAGCTGCTCGCAGGACACGCGCCGTACTCGACCACGGACGCGGAATCTGACGCGGTGCTTCGCCAGGTACGCAGCGGCCCCCCGAAATCGTTGGCGGAGTGCGCACCGACAGCGAACGTCGAACTGGTGTCCATCTGCGACAAGGCCATGGCTCGCGCCGCGGAACAGCGGTTTGCGCAGGCAGGCGAGTTCGCGGCGGACCTCCGCGCCTGGCTCGAGGACCGCGTGGTGCGAGCGCATCGCACGGGGGCGGTCGCAGAGTTCCGCAAGTGGATCCACCGCAACCGCGCCGTGGCGCTCACGTCGTTCGTCGCGGCCCTGTTGATCGTTGCGGGTTCGGTGACCTTCGGGTTTTGGACGAAGCGAGCCAACCACGAACTCGACCGAGCTCGCGGTGCAGCGGTGAAGAGTGCAGATCTCGCGAATCGGCGCAACTACACCGCGCAGTTGTTCGCGGCCAGTGCTGCGCTAGCGGATGGCGATCAGCTTGAGGCGAGCCGCCGCCTAGAGGCAGCGCGCACCGTCGACCCGGGTTGGGAGTGGAACCACCTCGCACGACGCGTCGACTCCGGCGACACAGCGCCCGTTGAACTCGGCGCGCCGATCGTCGAGCTGGCGGCCTCTCGGACGGCGTGGGAGTACGCCGCGCTGCTCGACAACGGCGAGGTGCTTGTCTTCGACGCGCGAGACATCTCGCGAGCCGTCCGGCACCGTGTGGGCGGAGCAAAGGTCACTGCTTTCGCTTGGTTAGGCCCGAGCAATCGAATGCTGTTCGGCTTCGACGACGGTCGCTTGGAGCTTCGCGAACGCGGAGGAACGATCCTGGCCTCGGTCGAGTCCGGATCGAGACCGATCCATGTGATCGCGACCTCGGGCGACGGCGCTTGTGTCGTGACCGGAACAGGCGACGCCGACGGGACGGAACACCAGTTCACGGGATGGGCGGTCCTCGAAGACGAACTACGCCGGACGTGGCGACGAACTCCACCTCGGGCATCGGCGGCGCTCTTCCTGCCAGCATCACATCGGATCGTCCTGACTTCAGAATTCTCAGAGGGGGCGGGAATGCACCTGTTGGCCGCGATCGACGGAGACACAGGCGCGAACATCCGCACCATCGCCGAGATTCCCGAGCGCATCCACGACTACGCTTTCGATGCCGGTCGTTCGCGTCTCGCCGCGGTTTCTTGGAACGACACGATCACACTTTGGGACCTGAGCACAGAGGTTCCGCTGGAGGAGCGGCCGCGCCTGGTGTGGAGTTCGCTCCACGAGGGCGTCGACGGCGCGCGGATGCCAGCGCAGAGCGTCGTGCTCTCATCGGACGGCCGATGGCTCATCTCGGGCGGATGGGACAAGTTGCTGCACGTGTGGGATCTCGATCCCGCGAAGTCGCGAATGGCCTATGGCGCGTACGTACCCCCAACAACGAGCAACGCCGCCCCCCCTGCCGTCGAGCACTTCCGCCAGTTCGGAGGGCACCGTGATCGAATCACAGGTGTCGAGCAGCTTCCGAACGGCGAGATCCTGAGCTCCTCGCTCGACGGTACGCTCCGCTTCTGGCGGATCGACGGCAACCCAGGCCGCATGGAAGCGCTGCATCCCTGGTGGATCACGGGCATCTGCTTCTCGCCCGACGAGAACTGGATCGCAACCACCTGCCGGGACAGCGGTGTCCGGTTGCTCGACAGCAAGACGCTCCGGGACGTCCGCTGCGTCGACGTCGGCCAAGAGCGCATCGGCGCATGGGATGTCGCGTGGAGCCCCGACTCTCGCATGTTGGGCGTGGCGCGCGCCCACTACCCGGTGCGACACCAGGGTCAAGTCGGGGGCGGAATCGACATCTTCCAGCCGTTCACGTCGAGCCGACTGACCCAGATGGACACCGGCGGGTTCGACGTGCTGCGCATAGACTTCTCCCCCGACTCGGAGCGAATCGCCGGCGCGACGAGCGATGGACTCGCGCGTATCTGGTCCGTTCACGGCGGGGGTCCGCAGGTTGTAATGAGCGGACACACCGCAGCCCGCGTCAGTGACGTTCAGTTCTCACCCGACGGTTCGCGCGTCGCAACCGGAGCGTTCGATGGAACGGTCCGGATCTGGAACGCCAGGACCGGCGAGTGCGAACGGGTGTTCGCAGAGCATCGGCTACCTGTGCGCACAGCACGCTGGAGCCGGGACGGGACTCGCATCGTCTCGTGCGGCGCCGCCTACGACCACA
>CALFYL010000359.1 GCA_937952135.1 uncultured Planctomycetia bacterium | reverse complement strand
CGAGAGCGAGCGCCAAGTCGCACCGCAGCGCGCGGCGGCCGCGACGCGCACCTCCGATACAGCACGTGTGACACTCGTCGCCGAGGTGTGGAAGTACCTCGACGCGGTCCAGGGCGCCGAGTTGCAGGTCGTGGCGTTGAGCCACGAAGTTCCGAGGCCTCCGGAGTCGACCGAGGCCAAGAACGTGACGCGCG
Source organism: uncultured Planctomycetia bacterium (assembly GCA_937952135.1). GTDB lineage: Bacteria > Planctomycetota > UBA1135 > UBA1135 > WYBT01. The sequence goes on along the minus strand of CALFYL010000359.1, from coordinate 2,469 downwards.
GGCTGCGCGCGGCGCGCCGGTACGAAGGCGCGGTCGTTGGCCGGACCGACTCGCGGGGCCGTGTCGAGCTCGACGTCACCGAGCTGCTCGCCACGCCGAGCGGTTGGAAGCCGCACGCGCTCGCGATCCGAGTCGCGCGCGACGGCGAGCAAGTCGACGAGTTCGATTTGGTGCTGAGTCCCGCGGACCGCGCGCGCGCGCTCGTCGAGCCGCTGCGATGCGAGGTGCGCCTCGAGCTCGTCTGCAACTGCAAAGTCCAAGCGAGCGTGAGGACCGTTGACGACGAACGCGCGCCGACCTCGATTCAGTTCTTCGAATTTCTCAGCTCTACGCCGACGCAGATTGATGTGCAAGCTGACCGCGACGTCGAGGGCTTCTACGGAGTCGCGAGCGGGCTCGAGTGCGGCTGGGACTACATCGCCGTGGCGAGTTCGAAGGGCTACGCGGCGCAATCGATCCTGTTCCGCGCGTCCCCGGGTCTGGACTTGGGCGAGATCGTGCTCGAGCGCGGCGCCGTACTCGCCGGCCGCGTGCGCGTCGGTCTCGAGGGCGTGCGAGGGCTCATTCAAGCCGAGCTCGTCGACGACGGCGACGGACGCCAATTCCGCGTCGAGAACACACCGTACCTCTGGCGCGAACGCGGGCTCGCGCTCGCCCGCGCTTCCACGGCTACCGACGACGACGGCGCCTTTCGCATCGAAGGACTCGCGCCGGAGCGCTATCGCCTCACCTTTCGCTCACCCCAGATCGGATTGACGGTTCCCGTCGCGATCGGCGAGCCCCGCGCGCCGGCCACGGCGCTCGAGCTGCACCTCAACTCGGCGCCGATCGACCTGCGCGTGACGCGCGCGGGCCGGCCGCTGCCGAGCCTGCAGATCGATGTGCACCAGCGCGGTCCGAGCGGAAACGCGGGCTCCGCGGTCATCACCGACGGTGAAGGGCGTGCCTGCGTGTGGGTCCACGGAGATCACTCGACGCGCATCGAATTCACCTGGCGCGAAACGCCGCAGTCGGAGCCGATCCGCCGCGAGCAGGCGCTCGACTTCCCCGGCGCCGGAGTGCGCGGCGAAGTGCGCATCGACTTGTAGCTCCGCCGCTTTCATGTCCGCGAGGCGCGGGTGGGAGGGCGTCGAGCGCTCCGTCGGCAACGGCCAGCGGTCCGTTGGCTCCACAGCGGACGCGCCGGGCGGCTGAGGCGCGGGTCGGCCATGGGGGCGAGGCGGGGGAGCTTGGCGCGCGGGGTAAGATGCGAGCTTCGACCGACCTCGTCGGACGCCGCGCGGGAAGGAGATTCCCGCTCCAGCGGGCGGAGAGGTGGGCCGATAGTCTGGATCGTTTCCTCGGGGCCGGTCGCTTGGGCGGGCGCCGGGGGGCGATTGACGCCGAACTCCCGATGATCTGCTCCCCGACGCACCTTCGAATGCACTTCCTGCGCACCTGCGCGCTTCTCGGCGCCGCGCTGTTCCTGAGTGAGAACGCCTTCAGTGCGAGCGCCGTGGCTCGCGCGGAAGCGCTGCCGCTCGCCTACATCGGACCTGGCGCCGGCATGGCGGCCGCCGGATCGATGTTCGTGCTCGCCGGCACGTTCCTGCTCGCCGCCGGCATCCTGCTCGTGTGGCCGCTGAAGTTCGCGGTGCGCCTGCTCACGCCGGCGAAGCACGGCCCGCAGAAGTTCAAGCGCATGATCGTCGTCGGGTTCGACGGCATGGATCCGGGCCTCGCGCAGCAGTACATGGCCGAAGGCCGCATGCCGGTGCTGAAGAAGCTCCGCGAGCAAGGCTGTTTCTATCCGCTCGAGACCGCGTGCCCTTCGATCTCGCCGGTGGCGTGGTCGACCTACGCGACGGGCGTCGATGCGTCGCGCCACAACATCTACGACTTCCTCACGCGCGATCCGTGCTCGTACATGCCGATTCTCTCCAGCGCGGAGACGATGACGCTGCCCAAGACGCTCAACCTCGGTTTCGCGAAGCTGCCCTTCGGCACCGAAGCCGTGCAGCGCTCGCTGCAGAAAAGCCAGCCGTTCTGGAAGCTGCTCGGCGACGCGCGCGTGTGGTCCTCGATCATCCGCGTGCCGATCACGTTCCCGCCGCAGAAGTTCAAGAACGGCACGTTGCTCAGCGGCATGTGCGTGCCGGACCTGCAGGGCACGCAGGGCTCGTTCTCGTTCTATTCGACGAAGGCGCGGCCCGCGGGCGCGCACATCGGCGGGCAGCAGTACCAGATCCGCCGCTCGGGCAACGTGATCGAGTCGAAGCTGACCGGACCGGCGGGCAAGGACGGCGCGATGAAGTGCCCGTTCAAGGTCGAGCTCGACGACGCGGCGAAGAAGGCCAAGATCACGGTCGGCGACACGACGGTCGAAGTCGGTGTGAAGGAGTACACGCCCTGGATGGTCGTGCCCTTCGAGAAGATCACCGGCATCGCGCGGCTCTACATCCAGACCTGGGATGCGGAGCACTTCGAGCT
>CALFYL010000358.1 GCA_937952135.1 uncultured Planctomycetia bacterium | reverse complement strand
CGCTCCGCGAGTTGCGCGTGGTCGAGGCCTTCGATGCGCGCGAGCACGATGGCGGTGCGGTAGTCCTGCGGAAGGCGCGCGAAAGCTTGTTCGAGCCGCGCGAGTTCCTCGCGGCCGATCGCGTCGCGGCTGGGGCTGGAGAGTTTCGTCATCTGCAGGCTGAGCTCGCGGTCGCCGTCCCGCGTCGCGTCGAGCTCGACCTCGAGAGCCACGTCGCGCTTCTGGCGCTGCCAATGCCGCAGCCGATCGCGGATCTTGTTCTCCGCGGCGTGCAGCAACCATTCGCGAAAGCGCCCGGGCTCGTTCGGATCGCGGCGCGTGAAGTCGGTGAGCACCTCGCGGCACACCGACTGCACCAGATCGCGGCTCTCTTCCTTCGTGCGAAGCGCGCGGCCGAGCCGCACGCGCACATAAGCGTGCAACGCCGCCAGGTGTTGCTCGAGCAACGCCGGTCCGTCGGAGAGCGGCGCGTCCGGTGTAGCTCCCTCGTCGTGCATCCTTGCGGAGTCTATCCCCGCTGCGGGGTGCGGATTACAGTTCGAGGGGCCCACGCGATGCGCTTCGCTGAACTTGGAGATCGACCGTGACGCGCGACCTCGAGCCCGAGCCGCACGAGCCGGCGTCGGAGCGGGCGCAACGCGCCGTCGAGCATCCCGAGGAGCGCGCGCTCGCGGAGTGCATCGACCGCTGGCCGGAACTGGGGCCCGCGTGCATCGACGAGGTGTGCGGCGCGGACACGGAGCTAGCGGGGCGCGTGCGCGCGCGCATCGCGAAGTTGGCGCGCTTGGGGCTGCTCGACGGCGTCGCGCCGGAGGAGCCGCCGTTCGCGGCGCGCTACCGCATCGAGCGCGTGCTCGGCCGCGGCGGCATGGGCGTCGTCTACCTCGCGCACGACGACTTCGCGCGCCAACGCGTCGCGCTGAAGGTCGCGCACGTCCCGCTCGCGAGCGAAGGCGACGAACCGAGCGCCAAGCGCGCGCGAGCACGCTTCGAGCGCGAGGTGCGAGCGTTCGGGCGCCTGCAACATCCGTCGATCGTCGCGGTGCTCGACTCGGGCGAGCACGAGGGCCGGCCGTACTACACGATGGAGTACGTCGAGGGCGTGACGCTCGCGCGGCTCGTCGAGGAGCTCGCGGCGAATGGCAGCGAGCCCGCTCGCATGGGCGGAGCGCAGCTGGCGGACCTCGTGGGCGAGCTCGTGGGGGAGCTCGGGGGCGAACCTGCGCCGGATGCGGGCGCGGTTGCGACGACGGGCGGCTCGTGGGGGCGCACCTACGTCGAGGTCGTGTGCCGTTGGATGGTCGAGATCGCCGAGGCGCTCGATCACGCGCACGTGCACGGCGTCGTGCACCGCGACGTGAAGCCTTCGAACATCCTGGTGCGCCGCAACGGTCGTGCGCTGCTGTTCGACCTCGGCCTCGCGCGACTGGCGGACCAGCCCGCGTTGACGCGCAGCGGGGATTTCGCGGGAAGCCCGTACTACGCGGCGCCCGAGCAGCTCGAGGGGTCGCGCGGCGACGTCGACCGGCGCAGCGACGTGTACTCGCTCGGCGTCACGCTGTACGAGCTGCTCGCGCTGCGTCGACCCTTCGAAGGCGCGTCCGCCGAGCAGGTCTTCCGCCGCATCGTGCGCGGGGAGTGCGTGCCGCTGCGGCGCGCGCAGCCGTCGGTGTCGCGCGACCTCGAGACGATCTGCGCCACCGCGATGGAGCGCGAGCGCGAGCGTCGCTATCCATCGGCGCGCGAATTCGCCGAGGATTTGAGGCGTTTGCTCGAGTTCCAGCCCGTGCGCGCGCAACCCGTCGGCTGGTTCCGTCGCACCGCGCGCGCAGCGCGGCGCCGACCCGCGGTCGCCACCGCAGCGGCGCTCGCCGCCTTGCTGCTGATCGGACTTCCGGTCGGGCTCTCGATCGCAAACCGCGCGATCCGTCGCGAGCAGTTGCTCACCGAGCGCGAAGCGCGCAACAAGTCCGCCGTCACGACGTTCCTGGTGGATCTGTTCCGGCTCACCGAGGCCGAGCGCGAGCGGGGCGAGACGATCTCCGCGCGCGAGCTGCTCGATCGAGCCGTGGCGCGGCTCGGGCCGGAGTTCGAGCACGATCCGCAAGTGCGCGCGGAGCTGCTTGCCGCCACGGGCGTCGTCTACGCGAACCTCGGGCTCTACGAGCGCGGCATCGAGCAGCTCGACCGCGCGCTCGCGCTCGTGCAGAGCGCCGCGGCGCCGGAACCCTCGCGGGTGGCGTCGACGCTCGACGAACTCGCGAGAGCCCACGTCGAGCTCGGAAACGCCGAGACCGCGCGGCGCATGTGCCGGCGCGCGTTGGAGTTGATCGAGGGGCAGGGCGCGCCCTTCGCGGCGCTCGCGGCGCGCCTCGAGTTGACGGCGGCGGATGCGGCGCGCGAGCTCGGCGCGCACGCCGAGAGCGCGAGTTCGTTGGATTCGGCCGAAAACCGGTTGCGCGCGGCCGGTGCGCTGCGCGACGACGACGTCGCGGCCTTGGAGCGCCGTCGCGGCCGGCTCGCGCTGGCGCGCGGCGATCTGGAGGGCGCGCGGCGTTCGCTGGGCGTGGCGATCGAACTCACGGAGCGCTCGTGGTCGCCCGATGTCGCGCTGCTCGAAGCGTTGCTCGAGGAAGGGGCCGACGTCGACGAACTGTGCGGCGAGCACGGGGGAGCTTCGCGGCTGCGCCAGCGGGCGCGCGCGCTCGCGGGGCTTCAACTCGACGCGCCGCGCGCCGCCGCGCTGCCCTTCGACGTCGTCGAGCCGTGGCGGCCCGAGTTCGAGCGCGAATTCCAGCGCGGCATCACCGCGCTCCAGGCGCGCGATCTGCCCGCGGGCCGCGAGGCGTTCTCGCGCTGCGGCGAGCTCGATCCGACCGATCCGGTGACGGCGTACAACCTCGCGTGCGCCTGCGCGCTCGACGGCGATCTCGAGGCGGGGATCGAGGCGCTCGAGCGAGCGTCGAAGCTCGGTTTCGGCTGGGAAGCCGCGCGCGTGCGCGTCGCCGAGACCGATCCGGACATCGAGCGGCTCCGCAGCGATCCGCGTGGCGCGCGAATCCTCGAGCGCTTGCGCGCGGACGAAGCTCGCGTGCTCGCGCTCACCGAGCGAGCTCTTCACGTTCCTCCGCGAGCGTTCTCGGAGTCGGATTCCGCGCCCGCGCCGCTGCTCGTCGTGCTGCACGCCGATGGAAGCTCGGCGGCAGCGGCGGCGAAGGCGTGGGGGGCGCTGGCGCAGAGCCTGGGCGCGCACTTGCTCGCGCCGTCGGGGTCGCAGCCGCTCGAGGTGAACGGCGAGCTCGGAGCGCAGTGGTTCAAGGCGACGGCGCGGCCTGCGCAGGACCTCGCACCCCATGAAGCGCGCGTGCTGCAAGCCGTGGAGAGCGTGCTCGCCGCGCACCCGATCGACCGCGAGCGCGTGTGGATCGTCGGCGAAGGCGCGTCGGCGATGCTCGCCTTCGAGCTCGCGGCGCGCGCGCCGGGCTTGTTTCGCGCCGCCGTGCTCGCCGACGGGCCGATTCACCCGCAGTACTCGCCGAGCGAAGTGCGCCGCGCGGCTTCGGTCGGACTGCGCGTGCTCGCGCTGCTCGGTCCGCGCTCGCCGACCTGGAGCGCGCACGCGGAACGGGACGTGCTCGCCGCGCGCCTGGAAGACTGGCTGCGCGCCTATTCCTTCGCGAACTGGAACGGCGCGCCGAACGTGCAGCTCGTCGGGTCCGCCGGCGAGCTGCAGGCCGTCGTCGCCGAGCGGATCGCACGGCTCAAGCTCTAATCGATCCGGCGAATCACGCTCCGCGCGCTACTTGGTCTGGCGGTACTCGACCTCGACCACCTTGGTGTTCGACTCGCCGATCATCATGTCGTGGATCTCGAACGCGAAGCGCTCCTTGCCGTAGTTGCGGAACACGTACTTCACTTGCTTGTCCTGCTCGGGCGTCATCGGCTCGTCGATCGTGCCCCACAGGATGAGGTGGTCGCCGCTCTGCTCGAAGTGTCCGAAGGCCGAGTTCATGCAGGTCTGGAGGCTGTCGAGATGGGTCATCACGTAGCGCTCCTTGAAGTTGTCGTAGCCCAGGATCCACAGACCCTTGGACGGCTTGCCGTCGAAGCCGGTGCTCGTATAGCGCGCCTCGAGCCACTTGCCCTCGGAGAACCAACCGATCTCGCACGTGCCGGTGATCTCGGTCGGCTTGCTGCCCGGACCGCCCATCCACATGCGCTGGGTGGTTTCGTACTTGCCCACGAGCTCCGCGAGCCGCTCGTGCGCCGCACCGGGCTTGAAGGTCGCCACCCAGCGCTCCATGGCCTCGTTCATGTCCTTGGGCTGCGGGTGAGTGAAGCGCTTGGGCTTCGCATCCTGCTGAATCCACAGGGCGCTTGCGCTGAGGGCGACGACGGAGGTGAGGGCGAGAGTGAGGAGATTCATGGCGGGAGAATGTGGGGATGCGATCCGAGGGGTGATCAGCGCTCGCTCGAAGTGAGCACGAGCGCTGCGGCTTGCAAGGTGAAGCAGCTCTGCAGCTCGCCGTTGCGCTCGGCGGCGAACACCGCGAGCGCCTGCTCACGCAAGCTCGGCGCGGAAGGCGCCATCGGCAGCACGCACGCAGCGAGCAGGCCGGCGAGGGCGGCGCTTGCGACGCGGATCGCGGGCAGCGAAGTGCGCGAGCGCTTCTCGAGCTGCTCGAGGCGCGCGAGGAGCAGCGCGCGCGGGCCGAGGAAGGCGCGCAGTTCGGCAGGCGCGGACGTCGGGCGCGGAGCGATCCACTCGCGCGCTGCTTCGAGCAGAGTCGCGCGGTACTCGCTCGCGCGGGCCCCGAGCGCCGCGGCGACGGCGTGGTCGCAGGCGAGCTCGCTGAGCTCGTGCAGCCGGTTCGCGGCTTGCCACACGAGCGGGTTGAACCAGAACACCGCGCGCAGGAGCGCGGCGAGTTCGTCGACCCACAGATCGCCGCGGCGCAGATGGGTGAGCTCGTGCAGGAGCGCGTGCTCGTCGCTCGAGCCGGGCGCGCGCGTGAGCGCGGCTCGCGGGAGCAGAAGCGTCGCGCGCCACGGACCGGTGACGGCCGCGCCGCGCAGCGAGGCCAGCACGCCGACGTGCGGAATCCGGCGCGATCTAGCGGTTCGTTGCGCGCGTCGAAGCGCGGAGCGCCAGGCGCGCGGAAGCTCGCAGGCTTCGATCGAGCGACGGAGCGCGCGGCGGCGGACGGCTCGCGCCGCGAAGACGAACGCGGCGCCGAGCGCCCAGACGACGAAGAGCGCGCTCAGCGCCGTGCTCGAGGGCGTGGAGTGCGCGGCTGCGGTGGCGGTTGCGCCGACGGAGGTGGTGACGCTCCAAGGCGAGGCGATCGCGGCCGGCAGCGCGAGGCGCGCGAGTCCGAGCCACCACAGACCCGCGAGCAGTTGCGGCCACGCGAAGCGGCGCGTGAGACGATCGACGAGCCACACAGCGGCGAGCAGCGCGCTCGCCTGCAGCGTCGCGACCACGATCCACGCCCACCAGCTCGCCAGGAGTTCAGCGAACACGTTTGCGCTCCCGAGCCTTCGCTCGCGCGGTGGGGGGCGGTGCAGCGCCTTCCTGAGCGGCGCGCAAACGCTCCTCGATCTCCGCGCGGTCCTTGGCGCTCAGCTTCTCGTCTTCGGCGAGGTGCGCGAGCAAGGCGCCCGACGCGCCTTCGAAGACGCGCTCGAGCAAGGCCCGCAGCGCCGAACGCTGCGCCGTTCCGCGCACGAGCAACGGTTCGTACCGCGCGGCGTTGCCGACGTTCTTGGAGCGCACGAAGCCCTTCTCCTCCATGCGCGTGAGCATGGTCTTGAGCGTCGTGTAGGCCCACTTCTCCTCCGCGAGCTCGTCGAGCAGCTCGCGCGACGTGGCCTTTCCGCGCCGCCAAAGTGCGTGGAGGATCTTCCACTCGGCATCGCTGGGCTGCGGCGAGTGAGCGTTTTGGTTCGCGCGCGTCATGGGAGCGAGCCTACTACATGTGTAGTAGTCGTCAAGCCCTCCGCCGCGATTTCCGTGAGCCCACGGACGAACTTCGGTCGCTGCCGCCCGAGCCCTGCCGGGTTCGGCGCCTCCGATCCGCCCACGGTGGAGCGATCGGGAGCTCAGGCGACGGCGTTAGGCTCCTCGCGTGCGAATCGCCGTAGTCGGACCGGGAGCGATCGGGATCGCGGTGGCGGCGCGGCTCGCCGAGGCGGGGCGCGGCGAGCTCGTGCTTTGCGCGCGCGCGCCGCTCGAGCGCATCGTGTTGCACACCGCGAACGCCTCGCTTGCGTTCAAGCTGCCCGTCGTCGTCGATGTTGAACAGGCGCGGCCGGTCGACTGGGTTCTGGTGTGCACGAAGACCTACGACAGCGAAGCCACCGCGCCGTGGCTTCGGGCGCTGCGGCGAGCGGACACGCCTGTCGCCGTGCTGCAGAACGGCGTCGAGCACCGCGAGCGCTTTGCTGCGCACGTGCCGGCAACGATGTTGGCGCCGGTGGTGGTCGACTGTCCGACGGAGCGGTTGGGGCCGGGCGAGGCGCGCGCGCTCGGCGCCGGACGGCTCACGGTGGCGGACGACGAACTGGGGCGCGGATTCGCGCGGTGTTTCGGCGGTTGCGAGCTCGAGGTGAGCCTGGCGAGCGACTTCGCCGCTCGCGCCTGGAGCAAGCTCGTGCGCAATGCGGCGGGCGCCGCGCGCGCCGTGCTCCGAGCCTCCGCGGCCGACACGCCGGTCGCTCGTCGCGAGCTCGCGTCGGAACTCGCGCTCGAAACGGCGCTCGTGGCGCGCGCGGAGGGCGTTCAACTCGCGCCCGAGGTTGCGCGCCTCGCCGCGGAGGAGGCGGCCGCGCTCTCGGACTCGCGCGCGACATCGCTCGAAGCCGATCTTCGCGCCGGCAGGCCGACCGAACTCGATGCACGCAACGGCGCCGTGGTGCGGATCGGCCGCCGCCACGGTGTCGCCGCTCCGTACAACGAGCTCGCGGTCCGCGTGCTCTGGACGTCGGTCGCTGCGCGCTAGACCTTCCGACTCTTCTGCAAGACGTCGTCGAGCGTGCCCACGGTGCCGTCGCGCTCTTTGTCGGTCAGGTCGAGGATCTCCTGCAGCGCGATGCCGATGTGCGGGATGTACTTCTCGATGTAGGAGCGCTTGTCGTACTCCGAGCGCAGGCGCTGGCCCTTGCGGATGTACGTGCCCATCTTGCGGCCGCACTCCTGGAGACCGAGCTTGATCTCCTTCATGATCTCGTCGTAGCCCGCGATCGCTTCCTTCGATTCGGAGGTGAACGGGACCCACACGCTGGCGATGTGCACGAGCACGGCCGCGGGACCGATCGGAAGCGCGCCCTTGGGTTGTTGCAGGCCGTAGGAGCGCCAGTTGGTCTGGATCACGGCCTTGGTGACGGCGCAGGCCGATTGTTGGTGCAGGAGCGGCACGCGGTTGGCGAAGCGCAGCACGCGGATCGGTTCGTCGGCGTTGCCCACGAGGTCTTCGCTCGCGACGACGGTCTTGCGCTTCTGGATGCGGCCCTCGTCGGTGACTTCGAGGCCGACGCCGCCCGGCTTGCCGTAGGCGATGCCGACTTCGATCACGAACGGGTTGCCGCGGTACACCGCCGGCGCACGCGAAATCGCGCAATAGAAATCGGCTTCGATCTCCTTCTTCAGGCCCGAGAGCACGAGCTCCTCGCCGATGGGCGAGATGCAGTTCGTCGGCGGCGAACTGATCTTCGTCTTCTGGATCGCCGTGTGGAGCGCCGCCGCCTCCTCGCGCGCGATGCGCGACGGATAGGCCTTCTCCGAGACCTTCGCGGTCTTGCAGATCTCCTCGGCGACCTTGCCGCCGACGCGCACGAACTCTTCCTGCAGGAAGCCCGACACCGAGCGCGCCGTCGTCTCCTTGAGCATCGCGATCAAACGCCCGAGCTCGACGCCGTGCGGGTGCGGCTTGATCTCGACCGCTTCGGGCGGGAGCACCTTCGTCGAGCGCTCGTAGGTCACCTTCACGCCGCCCGGATCGACGTAGTGCAGCGTGAGGTGCGGGTTCGCGATCGCGGTCTGCTTCAAGTACATGTCGACCGAGCGCAGGCCCTTCTGGTAGCGGGCCTCCATCTCGAGCTCGATGCGCGTGCCGTGCTCGCGATGCCAGTCGGGCAGCGGCCGTTCGTTGTGCGTGTCCGCCTTGTTGCGCGCGGTGTCGATCGCGAGCTCGAGCTCGGTCGCCGGATAACGCTTGCCGGTGCGCGAAATCACCTTCGCGGGCTTGCCGGTGGTGAGCTGGCTGTACATCACCGCCGCCGAGATGCCGATGCCTTGCTGGCCGCGCGTCTGGCTGAGTTTGTGGAACTTCGAGCCGTAGAGCAGCTTGCCGAAGACCTTCGGGATCTGCTCCTTGACGATGCCCGGTCCGTTGTCCTCGACCGCGATGCGGAAGCGGTCCTCGCCGGTCGGCGTGATCTCGACCACGAGCTCGGGAAGGATCCCGGCTTCCTCGCAGGCGTCGAGCGAGTTGTCGACCGCTTCCTTGCAGGTCGTGAGCAGCGCCTTCAGCGGCGAATCGAAGCCCAGCAAATGGCGGTTCTTGGTGAAGAACTCCGAGACCGAGATCTCGCGCTGGCGCTGCGCCAGATCCTGCGCCGTCTTGCGCCGCGGCGCCGCGCTTCCGTCGGCCTTTTCGCTCTCGCTCGCCTCGCCGTCCTCGTCGCCCGCGTCGGCCTTCGCCTTCGCCTTCGACGCGTTTGCGGACTTGGGCGCAGCTTCGCCCCTCGCCGCATCGTCCTGCACGGCGTCGAACAACGTCCCGCTCGTCTTGCTGTCCACTCTGGTTTGCCCTCGCGCCATGGATCCACGCTGGGATCCACGCGTTGGATCCGCGGGCTCTATCTACCGAATGGCGCGAGCGAATCAACCTGCGCGCGGGGATGGCGCGCGCGAGCACGCTGCAGTGGGCCCGCTCGGACGGGCGTGGCGCGCGGCGCCGCACCAACTTCGCGCGCCGGGGGCTTTCGCTCGAGCGCCGAGGCTGCGATCATCCTCGCCCCCCGATTCTGCCGGGCCCGGCGGCGGCGCGCGGCGGCGGGGATTTCGAAGCGACGGAACGCAGCGACTGGACGCACCATGGCCAAGGAAACGATCACCGTATTCGACTCCCAGGGACAGCCGCGCGAGATCCCGCGCGCCGAGTTCATGGAGCAGGCGCTTCCCAAGCTGCTCGCCGCGGCGTGGAACGACGCCAACATGCTGTCGCAGCAGATCACCTTCGCGCTCGGCGAAGGCATGCACGCGGGTGTGGCGGATGCGGCGCGGCGACTGGACGAGCTCGACGGCGGCAGCGAGCGCTCGAAGGTCCTGCTCGCGGCGGTCGAGTTCCAGAACGGCGGCCAGGAAGCGGCCGAAAACGCGCTGCGCGAGACGCTGGCGAAGCACGGCGAGAGCGCGGTGGCGGTGATCAACCTGGCGCGCGTTCGGGCGGGCCGCGGGGACCAGAACGAGGCCGAGCAGTTGCTCGAGCGCGCGCTGCAGCTCGATCCGAACCAGGAAAACGCGCTCGGCTGGCGCTGCCAGTTGCTGCAGGAGCGCAGCGGCGACCCGGCGGTGCTCGAGTTCCTCCAGGGCTGGCGCGAGACGCCGGGGCATTGGCGCGCGCGGCTGTGGCTCGCGAGCCACTGGATGCGCACGGGACAGATCGACGAGGGCCTCGAAGAGATGCGCCTGTGCATCGCCGACTCGTCGCGCGATCCGGCGGCGTTCCTCTCGGCCAGCGCGGAACTCGGCAAGGCCGGCTGCCTCGAGGAGCTCGCCGCGTGGGTCGGCCCGTACTTCGACGAGCGCCGCCACCGCCCCGAGACGGGATTCAACCTGATGCAGGCGTTGTTGCAGCTCCAACGCCGCGACGAAGCGCTCGCCGTGTTCAAGCGCATGGCCGCGCTCAACCTCGCGCCGCTCGTGCCCGCGCTCACGCAGTTCGCGAAGGCGCTGGGCGTCGAAGCGCCGACTCCGCCGCAGGTCGCGCCGGGCGTGCCCGCGCAAGCGCAACCGTCCCAAGCAGGTCAGGCGGCCGGCGGCGCGCAACAGCAGCTCGAGATCCGCTTGTTCGTGATCCAAGGCCCGGTGTGGGGCCAGGGCATCGGCGCGCAGTGGCTGATCCCCGAGAAGGCCGCCGACGCGCCGATCGTCGCCTTCGCGGGTTTCGCCGACGCGACGCTCAACGTGACGAAGGACGCGCCCGCGCCCCAGATCGACGAAGTGCGCAACCGGCTCTCGCGCGCGCTTCCGATGTACTTGTGCGAAGCGCTGTGGCTGCGCACGCAAGCTCGCACGGACGTGATCGTTCCGATCCTGCCCGGCGGCGCGTTCGTCGTGACGGGTCAGTTGTGGCCGGCCGAAACGCTGCTCAAGGGCCGTCCGGAGAACCAAAAGCCGAAGTTCTTGATCCAAGGCTCGCTGACGAAGGACGACGGCGGCCTCGGAGTCGAGTTGATCGCCTACGACGGCAAGACGAGCAAGGAAGTGCACCGCATCGCGGTGACCGGGCTGAAGAGCTTGTCGGGAGTCTCGGTGCGGCTCGAGCAGGAGCTGGTCGACTGGCTCGAAACGCAGGGCGTGGCGCGCGCGGCGCAGACCGGCGTGCTCGGCCGCGTCTTGGGCGGCTCGGCGGCTGGTTCTGGGGGCGGCGCCGACGACATCACGGTCGCGCCGCCGCCCGCGAGCCACGACCAACACCTGCTGGCGCTCGCGAGCTTGCTTTCGCAGGCCATTCCGGCGATCGGCCTGGGCAGCCGCGAGAACATCCCCGACGAGCGCGCGCTCGTCGAAGCGTGCATGGCGCTCGCGCGCACGCAGCCGCGTTCGTCGATCGCGCGCGCCATCGCGGCGTGCAGCATCCTGCTGTCGATCCGCTACGGCTCGACGAGCGTCGACAAGCAGAAGGACGAGATGGCGGCGTGGATCGAAGCCGATCGCGCCGACGACGGCGTGCTGCGCCTGCTCTCGCCCGCGCTGCTCCTGCGCCTCGGCAAGAAGGACAAGTCCGACGCCGCCAAGGCTGCGTTGCTCGCGAGTCCGGGCGCGAGCGAGTCGTACCGCCGCTGGCTCGGCGACGTCAAAGCCTGACGGACGGCCGGCGCGAGCGGGGGATCAGCTCCACTCGCGCGACAGCTCGCGCGCGAGCCACCACATCGCGGTTGCGAACAGCACGAGCTTCGGCGCGCTGCTCAAGCAGCCGGCCTTGAGGTGACGCTGGCGCAGCGAGCCGGCGCAAGCGGGGCACACGAGCGGCTTCGGGATCGGGAGCTCCGCGCCGCAGTGCGGACAGTGGGTTCCTTCGACGAGACGTGCCATGGGATGCGGCCGCGCAGAGTAGCGCACGGCCGGGCGCGGCGAGGTGGAAAGCTCTCGCGCTCGACTCGTGCGTGCTCGAAGGCGATCAGAGTGCGATGCCGCGCGGAGCGAGGCCGCCGTCGCACAGGCCGAGCGCGGCGGCGCGGTCGCGGAAGGCGAGCAGCGCAGGCTCGAGCTTCGCGCCCGGCTCGTACCAGCACTCTTCGAGCAGGTACTTGCGGCACGCGGCGAGCGGAAGGGCCCACGCGGCGGCGGCTTCGCTCGCGAGCCGCTCCATCTCGGCGGCGCCGCGTTCGCGCGCGCGGCGGAAGAGCGCGAGGTGCTCGGCCGTGAGCTCGAGGCCCGGTCGCACGAGCCAGGTCGCGAACACGAACGGGAGGCCGGTGTCGCGCGCCCAGGCTTCGCTCGGGTTGAAGCACGGCGGCGCACCGTCGGACAGCGCTTCGACGAGCGCGCGGTCGCCGATCCGCAGCCAGCCGCCGGCGTCGCGCGACTTCGCGGCTTCGCGCACGTCGACGGTCGCATCGACCTCGTCGAGCTTCGCGCCCCGCTCACGGCTCGCGAGCGTGATGGCGAGCAGCGCTTGCGCCGCGCGGCTCGACGGATCGAGCAGCACGTTGCCGAGCTCGCCCACCGGCCGGCGCAGGAAGAGTTGCACGCTCGCGACGTAGCCCTGGCCGGCGACGACCGGACCCGCGAGGTAGGAATAGCCCGGCGCGCGGAACAGCTCGATCGAACTGACGAGTGCGACGTCGAGCGCGCCGCGCCGCACGCGCTCGATGAGCCGCGCGGGAACGTCGCGCACGTATTCGACGGAGGGCTCGTCCTCGAGGCCGTAGTTGATCGGCCGCGCGACGAGGTAGGGGACGGCGCCGACGCGCAATTTCGCACTCACCCGCGAAGCGTAACGTGCGTGGGCGCCGCCGCACGCGCCCGAGCCGATCTCTCCGCGGCGACGGCGGATGGCTCGCGAGGCTCTGCATCCGTTGCTTGACTCGTTCGGGGCGCGGGGCCGACGCAACCGCGGCCCGTGTCGCTTGCGGCGGGGGCCTGAGCAACGTTGCTCTGGCGCGGCGCGGGCACGAAGATGGCCCGCGCCCCATGCCGCCCGCACACTTCGCCGAAAGCGCCTTCGACGACTACGAGCTCGTCGACTCCGGTGGCGGCGAAAAGCTCGAGCGCTACGGGCCCGTCGTCGTGCGCCGGCCGGACCCGCAGGCGCTCTGGAGGCCGCGCGCCGAAGCGCGCGAGTGGGAGGCCGCGCATCTGCGCTTCGAGCGCGACGAGGGGAGCGGCGGCAAGCGCGGGCGCTGGATCGAAGCGCGCAACGCGCCGGCCTTCGCGCGCGGCGAAGGCGCGGGCTGGGAGGTGCGCTGGCGCGGCGCGACGAGCGTCGTGCGGCCCACGCCGTTCAAGCACCTCGGCCTGTTCCCCGAGCAGGCCGCGAACTGGGAGTGGATCGCCGGCGCCGCGCGCGCGCTCGGAGTCGAGCGGCCGCGGCTCCTCAATCTGTTCGGCTACACCGGCGTCGCGAGCATCGTCGCGGCGCAGGCGGGCTACGAAGTCACGCACGTCGACGCGTCGAAAACCTCGCTCGCGTGGATGAAGGAGAACGCGCGCGCCTCGAAGCTCGCGGACGATGCGTTGCGCGTGATCCTCGACGACGCGCTCGCCTTCGCTCGCCGAGAAGTGCGCCGCGGCGCGCGTTATCACGGCATCGTGCTCGATCCGCCGCACTACGGCCGCGGACCGAAGGGCGAGGTGTGGCAGTTCGAAGAGCACGTTGCGCCGCTCGTCGAAGCCTGCGCGGCGCTGCTCGAGACGCGCGCGTGGCTCGTGCTCTCGACGTACGCGATCGGCTTCTCGCCGCTTGGCCTCGCCAACCTGCTCGCGCCTCACGGGGACCGGCTCGAAGCCGGCGAACTCGTGCTCACGGAACGCGCCGCGGGCCGCGGCGAGCCGCGCAAACTGCCCTGCGGGTATTGCGCACGCGTGTGGCGCGGCGTGGAGCTGCGCTCGGAGTTCGCGCGCGCATGAAGCTCAACGTGCTGCACGTCGACAACCACTTGCTGGCGGTCGAGAAGCTCGCGGGCGAGCCGGTCGTGCCCGACGAGTCCGGCGACCTGTCGCTGTTCGAGCGCGCCAAGGAATGGGTGCGCACGGAGTATCGCAAGCCCGGCGACGTGTTTCTCGGCGTCGTTCACCGGCTCGACCGGCCGGTGTCGGGGCTCGTGCTCTTCGCGCGCACGAGCAAGGCGGCCTCGCGCTTGTCCGAGCAGTTTCGCTCGCGCGGCGTGCGCAAGCTGTACTTCGGCGCGAGCGAGCGCGAGCCGCGCGTTGCGAAGGGGGACGAATCCGGCGAGCTCGAACAGTGGCTGCTCAAGGACTCCGACGAACGCACGGTGGCGGTGGTTCAGGAACGCGCCGGCGGCGCGCAGCTCGCACGGACGCGTTGGAGAATCGCCGGACGCTCGCAGGGGCTCGTGCACCTGGATCTCGAACCGCTGACCGGCCGTCCGCACCAGTTGCGAGTTGCCTGCGCGACGCTCGGCGCGCCGCTGCTCGGCGACGTGAAGTACGGCGCGCGCGAGGCGCTGGCCGATCGAAGCATCGCGCTGCACGCCGCGGAGCTGGACGTCGAGCATCCGACGCAGCGCGTGCGCGTCGAGTTGCGTTGCGCGCCGCCGCGGCAACCGTGGTGGACCTGGCGCCACGAGTCGAGCGCCGCTGGCGGGGCGGGTGGCTCGAGCGCGAAGCCGCGTGAGGAGCGCCGGTGAAGGCGAGCTGGCGAGGGAAGCTCGCGCTTGCGACGGCCAGCCTGGTCGTCGCCGTGCTCGCGGCGGAAATCGTGGCGCGGGTGAAGCTCGGCGAGCGCTTCGTGTTCGGCGCGCACCGCGGAGCTCCGCAGGCGATCTGCGGCGAGTTCGACGAAGACCTGGGCTGGCGCAATCGACCGTCGACGCGCGTTCGCATCGCCGCGAAGGGCTTCGATTACACCGTGACGCTGAACGAGCGCGGCGAGCGCGGACCGCTGCGGCCCTGCGCGAAGCCTGCGGGGGTCAAGCGAGTCGTGGTGCTCGGCGATTCGACGTCGTGGGGCTGGGGCGTCGACGACGATGAGATGTGGCCGCGGCTCGTCGAGCGCGAGCTCGGGCCGCAAGTCGAGCTCGTGAACCTCGCCGTGCCGGGGTACGGCACCGATCAAGAACTCTGGATGTTCGAGCGCGAGGGGCGCAAGTACGAGCCCGATCTCGTGCTGCTCGGGTTCGTGCACAACGACCTGGTGAGCAACCGTTTCCCGGTGATGCAGGGCATGAACAAGCCGGTTTACGCGCGCAACGCGGCCGGCGACTGGGAGTTGACCGGACGACCCGTGAAGCCGGCGCTCGACGCGGACGTGCTCGGGCGCCGAAGGCTGCGGCGCCGGCTCGCGATGTACGTCGGCCTCGTCGCGTGGTTCGAACCGCCGCCGCCGGAGCCGTCGCGCTACGACCTGACGGACCCGAAGGTGCGCGCCGGCATCGACCGCTTCTGGAACGACCTCGTGGCGCCGGACGGCTGGACGCCGATGCTGCTCGGCCGCTTGAACGAAGCCGCGCGCGCCGAAGGAGCGCAGCTCGTGGCCTTCGCGATCCCGCACCTGGTCGATCGGCACTTGTACGACCCGCGCGAGAGTCCACCGACGCCGATCGACGATCCTGCGAGCTATTCGAGCGACGGTTCGAAGAAACTCGCCCAAGCGGGCGCGGCGCTCGGCTTCGAGACGTTCTCGGTCGACGCGGCGCTCTTGAGCGAAGTGCAGCGCGGCGTCAACCTCGACTGCGGCGACGAGCACTTGAACGAGCGCGGCAACGAAGTGCTCGGCGAAGTCGTCGCGCGCGAGTTGCGCGCGCGGCTCGGGCTGCGTTGAACTTCGGCGAGCGGCGCGCGAGCGTGGGCGCTCAGCTCTCGTCCGAGGCCTTCCACAGCGGCCGCCACGCGAGTCCGAGGTTCAGGATGCGCTGGATCAGCCCGGGGTATTCGATGCCGGCGGCCTCGGCCGAACCGGCGAAGTCCTCGTCGCGGGCGAGGTCGGGATTCGCGTTCGCCTCGATGACCCACACGCGGCCGTCGGGTGCGAGGCGCAGGTCGATGCGCGCGTAGCCCGAAAGTCCGAGCGCCGAGTAGACGCTGCGGCAGATGCGCGTGATCTCGCGCTGCAACTCGGGTGAGAGGCCTTCGGCGAGGCCCGTGCGGATGTCGTGGCGGCGTTGGTAGGCCGCGCTCCACTTGACGCGCTCGGTGGCGATGCGCGGCGCGTCCTCGGGCCAGTCGTTGAAGGTCATTTCCCAGACCGGGAGGACCTCGAGCCGCGTGTTGCCGATCACGCCGACGTAGAGCTCGCGGCCGTCGATGTACTCCTCGACCAGCACGTCGAGCCCGTAGGTCGAGTGCATGAACTCGACGCGGTCGCGCAACTTCTCGTCGCTGGTCACGACGCTGGCCTGCGCGATGCCGAGCGACGCGTCCTCGACCACCGACTTGACCAGCAGCGGGTAGTCGAGCCGCGCCGGCTTTCGCGGTTTGTTGCCGACCGGGATCACGGCCCCGCGCGGCGTGCGGACGCGGTGCCAGGTCAGGATCTTCTTCGTGAGCAGCTTGTCGTGCGCGATCATCAGGCCGCGCGGATTGCAGCCCGAATAGGCGCAGCGGAGCAGCTCGACGAAGCTGAGCACGGCCTGGCCGTAGAGCGAGACGCCGTGGAACTCCTCGAGGACGTTGAACGTGAGGTGCGGCTTGTAGCTGTCGATCGCGTCGCGCAGCACCTGCAGGTCGTCGTGCACTCCGACCACTTGGCTCTCGTGGCCGAGTTCGCCGAGCGCCGTGAGGATGTCGTGCTCGGTGCGCCAGGGAACGATCGTCGGCCCATCGCGCGCCGAGGTGTCCTCGGGCGGAATCAGGTCTTCGTGCATCAGCACGAGCACACGGAGCTTCCTCATCGCGACGCCTGCAAATCCGGCGGCGCCGTTGGGGCGCGCTCTCGGCCGGCGCTTCGTCCGTCGTGGTCCGCTCGTCGCATCGACGCGGCCTATGTTGGCACGGACGAGGCGTCGACTTCAACGTGGTGCGCGCAGCGCAGCGCGTTCACGCCGTCAGCGCGAGACGCGGTGGTAGCCGGTGTGGAGGAAATTCATGGTCTGCGTCGCGAGCAGCACGGCGGCGTCCAAGCGTGCGCTTGCGGCGGAAGAATCGACGACGAGCTTGAGCTCGCGGGCGCGGGCGACCATGTCGTGGAGCACCTGTTCGACCGTGTAGGCGTTGGTGTCCGAGACGTTGAGCACGCGGTGTACGAGCTCGGGGCGGATGCGGCGCAGGAATTTTGCGGCGCTCAGGCGTTTGTCGCCCGGCAGCGCGCGTGCGAAGGCTCGCCGCAGGCCGCGGTCGAAGGCGAACGGGAAGCGCACGGCGTAGCGCTTGCGCTTGACGGCGTAGTAGTCGCCGAGCGTGACCTCGAGCTCTTCGAGAGGCTCGTACGTGCCTCGCGAGCCGTCGCGCGGCGGGCGTGAGGCGATCCCGCGCATCAGGCGGTCGACGTACTCGAGTTTCTTGAGCGCCGGCCAGCCGGCGTAGCGCGCGCGCCACGCGAGCTCGGGTTGCAGCCACACGGCGAAGGTCTCGGCGAAGTCCTCGGCGGGGTGGCTCTGCGCGTACCAGTGCGGCAGGTGCTGCACGAAGGCGCGGCTGTAGGGTTGCGGCCGGTAGTGCGGCTCGTAGGGCGTCGAGAACGCGCCGAAGTGCTCGCGCCATCCGCGGCGTTCGTGCAGGCGGTAGGCGTTGTCGAGTGCGTGGCCGACTTCGTGGCGCAACAGCTTGAGCCGCGCGTCGGCGCCGCCGCCTTCGACCGACTGCATCATCTTGCGCTCGAGCCGCACGAGGCGCGGATGCGCCAGGTAGAAGGGGAGGGCGACACCCGCGAGGCCGTCCGGGGAGAACCAATCGCTCGAGAGCCAGAAGCCCGGCTTGAAGCGGCGCAATCCGCGCGAACGCAGGTCGTCGTTGAGCTGGTCGACCGTCGCTTGGAGCGGAGTGCGCTCGAGGGCGAGCCCCAGGTCGCACAGCCGCACCTCGAGCAGCGCCTCGTCGTCGAGGCGTTGCCAGCGGACGCGGGTCCGCGCGCGGGGCTTGGTGCGAGGCGGCATCGGTGGTTCGGAGCTGTGTGGTGCGGTGCGGGGCGTCTGCGCGGAACGACGTCTTCGATGGCCTCGAGTCGGCGCGGCGCCGCGGGTTCGATCCGAGCGCGGCCGCCGCGCGACCGACTCGCGGATGCGCGAGGTTGCGTGCGTTCGACGGACCGCAGCGAACCCGCCTCGCGGCGCAACGCCAACCCGCCCGGCAGCGCCCGCGAGCCGTGCGGTGGGGCGGAAAGATAGGAGTTCCCGCAGGCGCCGAGGCTCCCAAACTGCGGGCTTTTTCAGGGATTTTCGCTGTCCCGCGGCGAGGGGCCGCCGGACGCGCCCCGCCGGGCCGCGCTACCGTGACGGGATGGCCCTCTTCACGGATTCGAACGCTGCCACGGACACGGAATCGGCCCCGCACTTGGACCCGCGAGCCGGCGCGGAGCGGAGGGCGGGCCCCTTGGCGGGCGCTGTTTGTGGCGCCGTCTGTGGCGCCGTCTGCGGCGCCGTCTTGGGCGCGGCTCGGCGCACGATCTCACGCTTCGAGTCGTCGGCGAGGCCTCCCACCGCTGGCTCGCTCTCGCCGCTCGGTTCCGCCCTCGTGTGCGCCGCCATCCTTGCGCCTGCTTTCGCGCCGGGACTCGTTGGCGCGCGGCTCCGCGCCGCGCCTCTCGCGACGTGGAGTGCGCCCGCGCCGACCCGTTCCGTGTCGGTCGCGCCGTTCGCCTCGCCGGGAGTTTTCCGGTTGCGCGGGGTTTCGAAACGATTCGTCCCCACCCGGCGGGTTCTCGCGCAGGCAGAGAGCCTCGGAGCGTCCGGCACGCCGAGCGACGCCGCGCTTCCGAGTTGCACGCAGTCGCTCCAACTCGATCCGCTCGGCCAGTACGGACGCTCGGCTGTCTTCAGCGACCCGGTGCTCGCGGCACTGGTGCGCGATCCAGCCTGGGCGCCGACCGCGGGGCTCGCCACTGCTTCCGCCGAGGGCCGCACCGCGACGTGGCGGCCCGCGAAGCTCGCGGCGGATGGAACGCTCGAAGAGTCGGCGCGCGGCAACAGTTGGTGGTTCCAACGCTGGAACCACGAGCGCGAAGAAGTGCTGCTGTTCGAGGCGCCCGGCGCGGGGGTGATCTACGCCGGCGGCGAGCCGCGCATGGGGGATCTGTACGCGCTCGGGATCGTCCGCGTGCCCATCGCCCTTCGAAAGGGAGCGAACGATGTGCTCGTGCGCGTCGGCCGCGGCGAGCCGCGTGTGGCTTGGTCGCGCCCGCCCGCGCCGATCTATCTCGAGGGCTTCGACCGCACCTTGCCGGATGTTCTGGCGGAGGCCGACGCGCCGCCTGGCGATGGGATTCTGCATGCGGCTGTGCTCGTCACGAACGCGACGACGAACTGGGCGCGCGGGCTCTCGATCGAAACGCGCGTGGCCGGCGCCGAACCGCGTGTGACCGCGTTGCCCGCCCTCGCGCCACTCGAGACACGCAAGGTCCGCATCGGACTCGCGTCGCCGCCCGACGCACAGGGGGACGCCGTCTCGCTTGCCCTGGCCCTGCGCGCGAAGAACGGCGACTTGTTGCACCGCGACTCCTGCGAACTCGCCGTGCGACGTCCGACTCAGCACCACACCCGCACGTTCGTGAGCCGTATCGACGACAGCGTGCAGTACTTCTCGGTCGCGCCTCCGCCGCGCGCGGGAGCGGCTGGCGACCAGGCCGCGTTGATCCTGAGCTTGCACGGCGCAAGCGTCGAAGCGCGGGGGCAGGCGGCCGCGTATTCGCAGAAGGACTGGTGTTGCGTCGTCGCGCCCACCAATCGCCGTCCCTACGGCTTCGACTGGGAGGACTGGGGACGCCGGGATGCGATCGAGGTGCTCGATCGTGTGCTCGGAGCGGACGGGCGCCCTTCCGCGCTCGGCGTCGATTTCGATCTCGACCGCGTCTACCTCACCGGGCACTCGATGGGCGGCCACGGCGCCTGGCAGATCGGCGCGCGCTACGCCGATCGCTTCGCGGCGATCGCCCCCAGCGCGGGGTGGAGCGACTTCTGGAGCTACATGCGCGCCGACGCGAGCCCGCCGAGCGATCCGATCGGCGCCATGCTCCACCGCGCGTCGAACGGCTCGCGGACGCTCTTGTGGGCGCCGAACTACGCGAAACTCGGCGTGTACGTGCTCCACGGCGACGCGGACGACAACGTGCCCGTGGGCGAGGCGCGGCGGATGCGCGCGGAGCTCGCGAAGTTCCACCCCGACTTTGCCTACTTCGAGCAGCCCGGCGCGGGCCACTGGTGGGGCAACGAATGCGTCGACTGGCCGCAGTTGATGGAGTTTTTCCAACGCCGCTCCATCCCGAATCGGGCGGCGGCGACCGACGTGGCGATTCGGCTCGTCGATCTCGACGCGGCGCGCTCTTCGGGCTTTGCCACCTTGCTCGCGCAAACCCACGCGCTGGAAGTGAGCGAGCTCAAAGCCCGCGCGGCGCCGGCGGAACGACGCTTCGAAGTGCAGACCACGAACGTCGAGGCCTTCGAGTTGCGCGACGAGGTCGCCCAAGGCTCGGCTTTCGCGCGTCGATGGAGCGACTGGCCCGCGCGCGAAGCCGGCCGCGCCACCGTGGATGGCGCCGAGGTCGCGCTGCCGCTCGAAGGTCGCAACTCGCGGGGCGGTTGGACGCTGCGCCGCGCCGCGGGCGAGTGGCGACTCGAGCCCGCCGAGTTTCGCACCGAGCTCCACAAGCAACCGGGCGCCTCGGGTCCGTTCAAGGAGGCCTTCGGCGAGCGTGTCGTGCTCGTGTACGGCACGGCGGGAGACGCCGCGGAGACGACGTGGGCGCTGTCGAAGGCGCGCTTCGACGCCGATCAGTTTCGCTACCGCGGCAACGCGAGTCCGCCCATCGTGAGCGATGTCGAGCTCGTCGCCGCCTTGAACGCGCCACCGGGTGTGTCATCGAAGGCGGCGCCATCGGGGGCGCCATCGGGGGCGCCTTCGGACGAAGCAGCCGAAAACGCCCCCGCGAAAACGGGCGACGGAGCCCTGCACGACCTCGGCCGTCGCAACCTCGTGCTGTACGGCAACGCCCAGTCCAACGCCGCATGGAACGCGGTGGTCGAGTCGTCGGCGTTCGACGTGCGCTCCGGGCGGCTGCGCCTCGGTTCGCGCACGCTCACGGGTTCGGACCTCGCCGTGCTCGCCGTGCGTCCGCGCGCCGACCGCCCCGGACGGCTCGTCGCGCTGGTCGGTGGAACCGGGATTACTGGAATGCGCGCGACGAACCACGCGCCGTACTTCGTGTCGGGCGCGGGCTTCCCCGATTGGTGGATCGCCAGGGCCGAGTTTCTTTCGGCGGGGCTTTCCGAGCACGTCGGCGCGGGCTTCTTCCGCGCGGACTGGAGCGTGGATGACGGATCTGACACCTGCATCCGCGCCCCTTCGCTCGGGCGGTAGATCCGCGCCCGGCAGTTAGTCCACAATGGACGCACGCATGGGTTCGAAGTCCGACAAGGC
>CALFYL010000357.1 GCA_937952135.1 uncultured Planctomycetia bacterium | reverse complement strand
CCTGCGAGGCCGTTGCCACGAGCAGCGGCCTCGCTGCTTTCGGCGATGGTGCGCATGTGTCGGAGTCAGACGCGTCGCGCGCGCGACCCAGTTCCGTGGACGCTGAGCATCACGGCGCTGGCCAAAGGGGTCTGACACAACCACGACACACCCGAATGGGTCTGGTCCAGTCTGCCGCCGGCATGACTCGAGGGTGCGGTCGCGGTACGTCGCCGCGGACCCGGCCCTCGAACAACCGGGGGGGATGCACGTGATGAGAGGATCTACGGCAGCCAAGCTCGCACTTGGCTTGATCGCGCTGGGCGGCGCTGCGGGCTGCGCAGCGCTGTTCTCGCTAGAAGCGGATGTCAAGTTCGTGGGCGCTGGAGGTCGGCTCAGACTTGGCTACGACGGGCGCGACCTGAAGGCGCTCGAACTGCCGGGCGACGGCCACCGCGCGGACGTCAAGTTCCACGACAAGGACGGCAACGAGATTCCCAGCTCCGGTGCGACCGGCGTGGCGGAGGGTGATCGCGTTCCGGTTCCGGCGGGCGCGACGCACGCGACGATCAGCGGCGCTTCGGCCGCCACGACGTGCACGGGCTGCGCGAACGGGTCGGGAGGTGGCGGCGGCGGTGGTGATGGCGGTGGAGGTGCGGCCGAGTTGTTCAGCAGCGGGACGGGGCCGCTGGCGCTCGATCCGACGCCGGGCGCGCCGCGGCAGCTCATCGGAGGCCTGGCGCAACGAGCGCCGGTGTCAACCATGACCAAGTGGGCCTACGTCTACACGCTCAGCGGCGACGTCGACGGCTCGACCGCCTGGTCCAACGTCGCGGCCTCGTTCCTCGTGCGCGGCGACCTCGACGCCGCCCGAATCCAAGCGCGCATCAGCCCGATCCTGCACCAGGGTCCGGGTGCGGTGATTCCCTCAGACGTGACGCTGTCTTCCTACGTGAGGATGGACGCGGAGTCCCTCGGCGGTCGGATCGTCGTGGCCGGCAAGACCCAGGCGCTCAGCGCGATTGCGATGAGCTGGAATGGGCAGGACAAAGTGCCCAGCATCTACCCCGCGCCCAACGGGTGGCAAGTCGCCGAGGTCTTCGTGCCGCTAGCGGAGATCGAGCTGCCCACCACGTTTGCGAGCGCCACCAACGCTCTGCGAGTGACCTGGACGACCCACGAAGACGCGACGCCCCGCGAGTTCGAAGAGCAGCGCTGGCTCGCGGCGCCCTGAGTAGCGCGCCGCAGGTTTCTACGGATGCACTTCGCAGTGGCGCTCGCGGACCGAGCGCCACTGCGCCCCAAACCCATGACAATCAATCTGTTCGTTGTGCTCACGCTGCTCTCGCTCGCGGCGTGCCGTTCGATCCCGCGCCATGAAGAGCGTTCGACAGCAGGTGTGGTCCGCTCGGACGACCCCGCAAAGGCGCGGCGTCTGCTCGAACTGGCCGAGGAGATCGCACCGCAGGTGTGCGCTCAACTGGGAGTCGAGCCCGCTGAACCCTTCGTGATCCACCACGTCCCGGGCGGCGACACCAATGGAGTCGCCGTGCGCCGCAACGGCGCGAGAGTCCTCGAGCGGTTCATCCTCCTGGGGAAGGAGCCGGAGGAGGACTACCAGGGCTTCGTCGTCGCGCACGAACTCGTCCACTGGTATGCAACGGCGCCGTGGGACCGGCTCCCCCACACGGTCGAAGAGGGACTCGCCGACTACGTGTCGGCGGAGCTCGCGCCGGAACTCCGCGACCACGTCACCACGCAACATGATTGGATCTTGTCGACGTTGACTCCGGAGCGTCGCGAGCGCGCCTTCGTCGTCGACGCGCGCGACTGGCCCAAGACCCCCAAGAGCGTGCGTAGCGACGCGTACTCGATCGGCTTCGAGATCTGCCGCCGACTCGGCGTGCACGGCCTGCGCGCGCTGTGCGAGCGGGCCGAACGCGAGAGCTACTCGTTCGTTCCGATCGAGTGGTTCGAGATCCCCGCCAAGTACCCCGCCTTCCAGCGTCGGCTCGAACTCGAGTCGTTCCAACTCGATTGAAGTCGGTGGCACAGGCGCCGCCGGCCGCAGACGAGCCGCTGCGCGTCGGGTGCTTCCCGTTGGATCGTCCGACACGCTCGACAGGCGCCTCCACCGCCGCGGCGCTCGAAGGCTGGAGCCCAGAGTGAAGCCAGCTACCCTCTCCGAGTGACCGGGAACTCGACGAAGATCCTCGCGCTGTGCCTGGCGCTGTTCGGCGCAGCCGCGGTTGCGCTGTGGTGGTTCGCGGCGGACGAGGGCGATGGCGCGGCGGCGCGCGCGCCG
>CALFYL010000356.1 GCA_937952135.1 uncultured Planctomycetia bacterium | reverse complement strand
GCACCAACTGGGTGTTCCGCGACGAGAGCATGCACATGAGCTTCGCGCTCGAAGTCGCCGAGACCGTGCGCCGCGAGGAGCCGAGCCTGTTCGACGCCGAGCTCGAGCGCCAGATCGTGGCCATGATCGAGGACGCGGTCGACTGCGAGACGCAGTTCGCCGACGACCTGCTCGGCGGCGGCGTCCCCGGCCTCTCGTCGCGCGACATGCGCCAGTACCTCGAGTACGTCGCCGACCAGCGCCTCCAGAACCTGAGCCTCAAGCCGCGCTACGGCGCGAAGAACCCCTTCGGCTTCATGGAGCTTCAGGACGTCCAGGAGCTCTCGAACTTCTTCGAGCGCCGCGTCAGCGCCTACCAGATGGGCGTCACCGGCGAAGTGGCCTTCAACGAGACGTTCTGACGGCCCCCGAGGCCCGGACCAATCTACGACGGGCCGTAGATCGGTCCGCGGCTCGGAATGCGTCGACAGCTCAGCGCCGCAAAGTGAGTTGCGCGGGCGCGCGCGGGCTCACTTCGGCAGCGACGCGTTGCTTTGCATTCGTGAGCGCCACACGGCCCACGCTTGCCAGGCCGCCATCACGACGAGAAGCACCGTGAGCAGGACGTCGATCACGCGCGAGTTCGAGAGCAGCACGCGCTCGCTCGACTGCATCCAGTACAGCAGCGCGAGCGCGATGGCGTAGGCGACCGCAGCGCTGATCGTTTGCTGGCGGCTCTTGCGTTCGTCGTCGTTCTCCGGCGGAAACCGGAGCTGCGCGTAGCCGAGCCATCCGAACTGCACGAGCGTGTTGACCGCCATGAGCGGCGTCGTGCGGTCGCTGAGCGCCGCGAGGGCCACGCCGCCGACGCACGTCAGCACGCCGCCGAGCGCGAGCAGTGCCGCGCGCACGGTGTGCTTGAAGCGCGGACCGCCCGAGAGCGCGGCGTAGACGTTGTCCAGGAGCCGCGCCTGGTCGAGGCGGATCAGCACCAGCACGCCGCCGAAGGCGTAGAACACTCCAAGTGCGCGCAGCAGTGCGTTCGTCACGAAGCCGCGAGCCTAGCAATCCGCGGCGACTAGTTCCGGCCCGCAGCGGGCCGCGTGCGACCGACTGCTACCCTGGCGTCGATGAAGGATGCGCCCGAGTCCAACCTGCACGTCCAGGACGTCGAGGTCTGGCTCACCTCGCCCTGGCGCCGCGTGCTGCTCGCGGTGCTGGCGACCTTGGCGGCCTCGGCGGCCACGACGGTGCAGGTCGCGGACTGGCTCGTCGCGCGCGGCCGCGATTTCGATCCCTTCGACCTCTTTGTGCAGCAGCTCTGCGTGTGGGCGCCGTGGGGCCTCGTGGGCGCGCCGATCGTCTACTTCGCGCGCTGGGTGTTCCGCTGGCGTCGTTCGTGGGCCGTCGCCGCGCTCGTGCAGGCGCCGCTGTCGTTGATCGTCTCGAAGACCTTCCAGCTCTACGAGGACGCGCTCGCGAACGTCGTGTTCCAGAACGACTGGATCGCGCCCGCGCGCGCCGGAATCCACTCCTGGTTCCGGCTCACGCGCGAGTTGCTCGTCTACTGGCTGGTCCTCTCGCTCGGCGCGGCGGTCTACGCCTTCCTGCGCTCGCAGCGCGAGGCGCGGCGCGCGGCCGAACTGGCGCTGAAGGAAGCGGAGCTTCGCGGAGAGATCGCACAAGCGCGCCTCGACACGCTCAAGAGCCAGCTCCACCCGCACTTTCTGTTCAACGCGCTGAATTCCGTCGGCGGCCTGGTGCGCGAAGGGGAGTCGAAGCGCGCGCTTTCGATGCTCTCGTCGATTGCGAACCTGCTGCGCGGGACGCTCGACCAGAGCGAAGTGCGCGAGGTCGAGCTCGCCGACGAACTGAAGCTCGTCGAGCGCTACCTCGAGATCGAGCGCGTGCGCTTCGGATCGAGGCTCGAGTACGCCTTCGAAGTCGGCGAGCCCGCGCGCACGTTCCGGGTGCCGACGCAGGCGGTGCTCACGCTCGTCGAGAACGCCGTGCGGCACGGCGTGTCGCCGCGCGAAAGCGGCGGCCGGATCACGATCCGCGCGCGGCTCCTCGGCCGGCGGCTGCGCGTGGAAGTCGAGGACGACGGCCCTGGGTTCTCCGCGCAAGCCCTCGAGTCCTCCACGGAGGCCTTCGAGGACGACGGCCGCATGCACATCGGCCTCGCGAACACGCGCCGCCGACTCGAGCTGATGTACGGCGAGCGCCAGACGATGCGCATCGAGAACGCGGCCTCGGGCGGCGCGCGCGTGGCCTTCGAAATCGATCCGTGAGCGCGCGCGGAGCGCTTCAGCGCACGACTTCGCTGACCACCACGCCTTCGATCACCGTGCCGATGCAGTGCGTCGTGTACTCGAAGGGATCGCCGTCGTAGAGCGCGAGGTCGCCGTCCTTGCCGACGTCGAGGCTGCCGAGCCGCGCCTCGAGCCCGAGGATGCGCGCCGCATCGAGCGTGATCGAGCGCAGCGCGGCCTGGGCGCCGAGGCCGTGCGAGGCGGCGATGGCGGCTTCGAACAGCACGACGCGCGTCTTGGGCACGTACTCCTCGTACCCGCTCTGGAACGTGAACGGGATGCCCGCGTCGAGCAGCTTCTTCGGCGTCGCGCGGCTGGCGTTCTCGAGCTCGCCCGCGAAGCGCGCGAGCGGCGGGTGAAGGATCACCGGGAAGCCCGCGGCCTTGATCGGCTCGAGCATTTCGTAAGCCTCCGCGGCGCCGTCGAGCACGATGCGCAGATCGAACTCCTTGGCGAGCCGCAGCGCCGAGGCGATGTCCTGGTGGCGTTGCGCGGTGATGAGCAGCGGAACGCGCTTCTCGAGCAGGTCGAGCAGCGCTTCCTTGCGCAGATCGCGGTCGGGACGCTTCGACGCATCGTCGCCCGCGGCCGCCAGCTTGCGTTGGTACTCGCGCGCGCCGATCAACGCTTCGCGCAGCATCGCGGCCTGTTTTCCCGCGGTTCCCGGCGATTTGTCGCCACCCGCGCGAGAGTTCTCGCCCAGGGTTGCGGCGATCATCGCGCAGGGCACGATCACCGCCTCCTCGACGGTCTCGCCGCGCGTCTTGACGACCATCGTCTGACCCGAGATGAGCGCCGCGGGCGCGTGGCCGGTGTGCAGCGTCGTCACGCCGTGCTCGCGCAGCCACACGATCAGGCGTTCGCGCGCGTTGTACGCGTCGATGGCGCGCAGCTCCGGCTGGATCGGCGCCGTCGGGTCGAGCTGGTCCTGGTCCTGCGGCTGGTTGAGATAGCCGGCGAGCCCGACGACCGAGTGCGCGTCGACGAGGCCCGGCGTCACGACCTTCGCGTCGAGCACGCGGAAATTCTCGGGGATCGGAGTGCGCGCGGCCGGACCGATGGCGGCGATCTTGCCGGCGCGCACGATCACGACGCCGCTCTGGATCGGCTCGCCGCTGACCGTGTGCACGAGCTCGGCGCGGACCGCGAGGTCTTGAGCGTCGAGCGCGAGCGTGAGGGCACAGGCGGCGAACACTCGAGCGAAACACTTCATCGGGGATCCTCCGCGTCGCCCAGGCAGCAGGTGGCCTGCATGCGCGGCATGCCCGCGCCCCAGCCTCCGTCGGCCCACGTTCGATCGCGCGGGTCGGAGATGTCGAAGACCTTCGCGCCGTCGACCCAGGTTTGCTCGACGCGCGTGTAGACCGAGAGCGGATCGCCGGAAAGCACGATGAAATCGGCGTCCTTGCCGGCCTCCAGGCTGCCGACGCGGCCGCCGAGGTCGAGCATGCGAGCGCCGTGGAGCGTGAGGCCGGCGAGCGCCGTCTCGCGCGACACCCCGGCGCGAACCGCGAGCGCGGCGCTGCGCAGGAACACCCTGGAGTCGGTGATCCAGTCGTCGGTGTGGAAGCCCACGAGCTCCGGCGCGCCGCGCTTCTCGAGTTCCGCCGCCGAGCGCGCGTCGAACTCCGAGGCTTCGAGCTTGCCGCCGGGAGTGTCGATCACGATCAGCGAGCACGGCGCCTTCGCGGCGACGATCTCGTCGACGACTTTCCACGCCTCGCTGACGTGGTGCAGCACCACGCGGAAGCCGAACTCCTTCGAGAGCCGCAGCACGGTCACGATGTCGTCGTGGCGGTGCGTGTGGTGGTGGACGACGCGCTTTCCGTCGATCAGCTCGAGCAGCGCTTCCTTGTCCAGCTCGCGCGCCGGGAGCTTGCTGGCGTCGTCGCCGGCGGCCTGCACCTTGCGCCGGTACTCGAGCGCCGCGACGAAAGCCTCGCGCACGAGCGCCGCGGACTTGCCGCGCGTCTCGGGGAACGGCGCCGCGCGCTGGCTGTTCGTGCCGTTCGCCATCTTCATGCCGCCCATCGGCTCGCCGCCCTCGAAGCGGTAGCAGAGCTCTTCGATGGTGTTCTTGTCGCGGTTCTTGACGTAGATCGTCTGTCCGCTCATCAGGTGGCCGCTGCCCGACATGATGTTGAGCGTCGTGATTCCGCCCGCTTGCGCGCGCTGCAAGCCCGAATCGCGGCAATTCACGGCGTCGAGCATGCGAACGCCCGGTTGGATCGGCGCGCTGGAGTCCGCGCCCCAGCCCCCGCCGACGTGGCTGTGGGTGTCGACGAGGCCGGGCATCAGCACCTTGCCCGTCACGTCGACCACGCGCGCGCCCGCGGGCACGGCGATGTCGCTCCGCGCACCGAGTGCGGAGATCAAGCCCTTGTCGACGACCAGGACGCCGTCGTCGATCGGCGCGCCGACGATCGGGACGAGTTGTGCGCCGACGAAGGCGACGGTCTCGGATTGGGCCGATGCCACCGCGTC
Organism: uncultured Planctomycetia bacterium; assembly: GCA_937952135.1. Classification (GTDB taxonomy): domain Bacteria; phylum Planctomycetota; class UBA1135; order UBA1135; genus WYBT01. Next base: position 7,321 of record CALFYL010000356.1, on the reverse strand, counting down.
GAAGGCGGCGCTCGCGGCCACGAAAAGCACTAGCGAACGGATCATGCGGCCCAAGGTAGCAAGTCGCATGGCGCCGCCACGGCCGTATCCTGAAGCTGTGAACGGTCCCCAAGCTCGCCTGCGTTGCCTGATCGTCGACGACGAACCTCTCGCCCGCTCCAGCCTCCGCCGCCTGCTCGGCGACGACCCCGACGTGGAGGTCGTAGCCGAGTGCGCGAACGGACGTGAGGCCCTCGCGGCCGTGAAAGCGCACGCGCCCGATCTTCTGTTCGTGGATGTGCAGATGCCCGGGATGGACGGTTTCGAGCTCGTCGAGCAGTTGCGCGGCGACAAGTTGCCGCTCGTGATCTTCGCAACGGCCTTCGACCGCTTCGCCGTGAAGGCCTTCGACGCGCACGCGGTCGATTACCTGCTCAAGCCCCTCGACGACGAGCGCTTCCGGCACGCGCTCGAGCGCGTCAAACAACGCCGCAAGCTCGAGCAAGTCGCCGACGCGACGCGCAAGCTGACCGAGATGCTCGATTCGATGCGGCTGGTGCTCGACGACGGGCCGGGCGCGAAACCGGGCCGGCCGGCGGGCGGCTATCCCGAGCGCATCTCGATCCATCAATCGGGGCGCGTGGAGATCGTCGAGCTCGCGAACGTCGTGTGGATCGAAGCGGCGGACCAGTACGTGCTGTTCCACACCGACAAGACCGAGCACCTGATGCGCGAGCCGATGGCGGAGCTCGAGAAGAAGCTCGACCCGACGCGCTTCGTGCGCATCCACCGCTCCGCGATGGTCGCGCTGCCGCATGTGCGGCGCTTCGAGCGCGACAGTTCGGGCACCGGCAAGGTGCTCGTGGGCAAGGACCTGTGGCTGCCGGTCAGCCGCTCGCGGACCGCGCTGCTGCGCGACCGACTCGGGTGACCTAGCGCGATGTACCGAGCCAGAGCAAATTCTCCCCGCTAACCGTACGACTCAACGGCGTTGTCTCGCCGCGCGCGATCAGCGGGGAGAATTTGCTCTGGCTCGGTACATCGCTAGTGTGAATCGATGAGGCTCGAACTGTTCGGTGCGCTCGGCGACCTCGGACGTGCGACGGAAATCGCGCGCGTGTTCGCGGCGCACGGGCTCGGCGATCTGATGCAGCGCAGCGGCATCGCGCGCGTGTTTCGCCGCGCGGGAGTCGCGGTCCATTTGCGCTCGGACGTGGCCCCGGAGCTCACCCCGCCGCAACGCGTGCGGCGCGCGTTCGAAGCGCTCGGCCCGACCTTCGTGAAGTTCGGGCAACTGCTCGCGGGACGCACCGACTTGCTTCCGCCGGAGTGGACGAAAGAGCTCGCCGAGTTGCGCGAGCACGCCGCCGCCGTTCCCTGGGAGCAACTGCGCGCCGCGCTGCGCGAGGATCTCGGCGGCGAACCCGAGAGCTTCTTCGCCGAGCTCGACACCCAACCGCTCGCGTCGGCTTCGATCGCGCAGGTGCACCGCGCGCGCTTGCTCGACGGAACGCCCGTCGTGCTCAAGATCCGCCGCCCGGGCATCGTCGAGGCGGTCGAGCGCGACCTGCGCCTGATCACGCACCTCGTCACGATGGCGGAGCGCGAGACGCCCGAGCTGCGCCGGCGCCGCCTGCACGACATCGTGCGCCAGTTCGCGGGCTCGCTGCGCAACGAGCTCGACCTGGCGATCGAAGCGCGCGCGTCGAAGGCCATCGCCGGCGACATCTCCGCGCACCCCGAGATCCTCGTGCCGCGCGTGCACGAGGCCTTCACGACGCAGCGCCTCTGCGTCCAGGACTACGTGGAGGGCGTGAGCGTCGACACGTGGCTCAAGGGCCCGAACTTCGACTCCGCGCTCGCCAGGCGCATCGCCGCCGCCGGCGCGCGCATCGTGCTCGAGATGATCTTCGTGCACGGCCGCTACCACGCCGATCCGCACGGCGGAAACGTGCTGCTCACGCCGGACGGCCGGCTCGCGCTGCTCGACTTCGGCATGGTCGGCCGCCTGTCCGAAGCGCGCCGCCGCGAGGTGTTCGAGCTGCTCGCCGCCGTGGCGGCGCGCGACGAAGAGCGCGTCGTCGAGCTGCTGCTCGGGTGGGCGAACGGCGCCGAGGTCGACGAAGGGCTGCTCGGCGGCGACGTCGCGCTGTTCCTCGACCGTTACCACGGCGCGAAGCTGCGCGACTTCGAGCTCGCGCGGCTCCTCGGCGACATCGCGGCGCTGCTGCGCAGCAACGATCTCGCGCTGCCGACCGACCTCGCGATGCTGCTCAAGGTGTTCGTGACCCTCGAAGACCTCGGCCGTTCGCTGGATCCGCAGTTCCAGATGGCCGCCGGCGTCGAAGCCTTCGTCGAACGCGCCGTGCACGCCGAACGCTCGCCCTTCGCGGCGCTCAAGCGCGGGTTCGACGAGGTGCGCCGCACGGCGAGCGCCCTGCCGCGCGAGCTCCGGCCGTGGATCCAGCGCCTGCGCCGCGGTCGCTTCCACCTCGAGATCGAGCTCACGCGCCTCGACCGCTTCATCCACGAGTTCGACCGCAGCGTGAACCGCCTGACCGTCGGCGTCGTGACCTCGGCGCTGATCATCGGCACGTCGATCGCGCTGACCGTGTCCGGCGGTCCGACGCTGTTCGGCCTGCCTGCGTTCGCGCTGGTGGGGTTCGTGACGTCGCTCTTGCTCGGCGTGGGCCTCTTGATCTCGATCGCCCGTTCGGGCCGCGATTGACGCGCCGGCGCCGCGCGCGCGGTGGAGAGAACGGCTCCGGCTCCGTACCCTCTGTCGCGTGTCCACTCAGCGCGTCCAAACCAAGCCCAAGCCCGCGACGGCGCGCCCGCGCGCACTCGACTTCTTCGCTGGCAGCGGGCTCGCGACGGCGGGCTTGAGCGCGAGCTTCGAGGTCGTGTGGGCCAACGACGTGAGCCCCAAGAAGGCCGCGATCTACTGCGCGAACCACGCCGGTCACGAGTTCCGCCTCGGGAGCATCGTGGACGTTCGCGGCGCCGATTTGCCGGCCGCGGACCTGTCGTGGGCGAGCTTTCCGTGCCAGGACCTCTCGCTCGCCGGCGCGCAGCAAGGGCTCGCCAGCGGCCGCAGCGGGCTCGTGTGGCAGTGGCTGCGCGTGCTGGGCGAGATGAAGCGCAAGCCCGCCGTCGTCGCGCTCGAGAACGTCGTCGGACTCGTGTCGGCGGCCGGCGGCGCGAACTACCGCGCCTTGCACGCGGCGCTCGTCCAACGCGGCTACCGCGTCGGCGCTTTGATGCTCGACGCCGTTCGCTGGCTGCCGCAGTCGCGGCCGCGGATCTTCGTCGTCGGCGTGCGCTCGCGCATTCGAACGAGCGACCTCGAAGCGGGCGAAGCGACGTGGTGCCATCCCGCGCCCGTGCGGCGAGCGGCGGAAGGCTGCGAAGGCTTCGTGTGGTGGCGCGTGCCGGAACCGAAGGCGGTCCGAGCGAGCCTCACGGAGCTGATCGACTTCGACGCGCCGACCGACGAACCCGCCCGCGCGCGCCACAACCTAGCTCTGCTCGCGCCGAGCCATCGGGAACGCCTGCGGAGTTCGCTCAACGGCCGGCGTGCGGTGTTTCCGGGCTACAAGCGCACGCGCAACGGCCGCCAGGTGCTCGAGCTGCGCTTCGACGACATCGCCGGCTGCCTGCGCACGCCCGAGGGCGGAAGTTCGCGGCAACTGCTCGTGATTCGCAGGGGCGGCGAGACGACGACGCGCTTGCTCACGGTGCGCGAAGCGGCGCGACTGATGGGCGCGGGCGACGACTACGTGCTCGTCGGCTCCTACAACGACGGCTACAAGGCGATGGGCGACGCCGTGGCCGCGCCCGCGGTGCGCCACCTCGCCCAGACGCTGCTCGCGCCGCTCGTCGAGCGCGCGCGCAAGTGACGCGCCCATGGGCGAGCTCGAAACGCACCTTGAGAGCTTCGCGAAGTCCGAGCAGATGCTCGGCAAGGGCGGGCTGTGCGTCGCGCTCGTCGTCACGCGCCACGCGCGCGAGAAGCACCTGCCGCTCGATCCCCAGGATTTGCTCACCGAAGGCGCCGGGCAGGTGCTCGGCCTCGGCAAGGACGCCGTGCAGGCGATCCTGCGCGACCACGGCGTCGAGCGCGAGCTCGCGCGCGAAGGCGGGCGAACGAGCCGCGGGAGCTTGGGAAAGATGCGCGCGTACGTCGCGCTCTTGAACGAGCTCCACGAGCACCGCCTCGTCGACTTCACGCGCCTCGAGGACTGGTGGGTCGAGCGCGTGCGCGAGTTCTTCGCCGGCAAGCCCTTCACGCTGCGCATCGACCGCGCGCAGTCGCTTCGCGCGGCTTGGATGGACCTCTTCGCGCAGGCCGAGAAGCGCCAGCGCGACTCGGCCGGCGTCAAGTACGTCGGCGTGATGCTCCAGCACCTCGTCGGCGCGCGGCTCGAGCTCGAATTCGGCGCGGCGGTCGAGCACAACGGCTCGTGCACCAAGGACGAAGGGCTCGGCCGCGGCAGCGATTTCCGCGTCGGCGATGTCGCGCTGCACGTCACGACCGCGCCCGGTGAAGCCGTGATGCGCAAGTGCGCCGACAACCTCGCCGCGGGCGTGCATCCGATCGTCGTGACGCGCTCGGGCGAGGGCGTCGTTTCCGCGTGGCTGCACGCGAAGGCGTTGCGGATCGAGGAGCGTCTCGAAGTCGTCGACGCGGAGCAGCTCCTCGCCGACGTCCTGCTCGTGCGCGGCAAGTTCACGCGCGAGGGCGCGAGCGGCGCGGCGCGCGAGCTCGTCGAGCTCTACAACGCCATCGTCGGCGAGCACGAAACGGATCCGGGGCTGCGCATCGAGCTCGCGGAATGAGCGACGTGTTCAGCACGGCGAAGCGCAGCGAAGTGATGCGCCGCGTGCGGAGCTCGGGGACGGCGCTCGAGAAGCGCGTGGTCGAGCTCGCGCGGGCCGCCGGGGCGCGCCTGCGCACGAACTCGAAGCACCTGCCCGGCGCGCCGGACGTCGTGGCGCCCGCGGCGAAGGTCGCGGTTTTCGTGCACGGGTGCTTCTGGCACCAACATTCGTGCTCGCGCGGCTCGCGCCAGCCGACTTCGAACGTCGAGTACTGGACGCGCAAGCTGGAGCGCAACGTTCGCCGCGACCGGCGCGTGGCGCGCGAGCTGCGCGCGCTCGGCTGGACCGTCGTGACGGTGTGGGAGTGCCAGCTCAAGACGCCCGAGCGCGTTCGACGGCGCCTCGTGCGCTACCTGGGCGCGCCCCCTGGAATCGAGCGGCGCTCGAAGCCGCGGCGAGCGGCGAACGACCGCTGACTCCACGCGCCGCGCGGCTCGCTCCAGGCGCCGTTTGCGCCCTTTCCAAGCTGCGTTCGCGCGGTTTCCATCAGCTTGGGAAGCGGCGCGCAAAGAAGTCATTTCAAAGAAAGGAATGCCTGGGGGTGCGCGCCGCGGGAAGCCGGAGAGCGTGGAGTTGGGCTGGATCCTGACCAGTCCCCACGGCTCTCCGGCCCTTTTTGCGCGGAGGTTCGCGAGCGGTTGCGCCAAGCTGTGCGCGCGTTCGCAGTTTTCCCCAAGAACCTCGCGCCGGGCGTCGTTCCGGCGGCTCACGCGCACCCATGGATTCCAGGACCGACGGAGCTTTGCTCGCGGCGCTGCAACGCGGCGACCGCCACGCGCTGACGGAACTCGTGGATCGCCATCAGCGCGTCTTACTCGGTCACGCACGCGCCCTGCTCGGCAACGGCGGCCGCCACGAGGACGTGGTCCAGGAGGTCTACCTGCGACTGCTCCAGCACCCGCCGCAGATTCCGGCGGACTGCGTGGGCGACCCCGATGCGGAGCGCGGTCACCTGCGCGCCTGGCTGCACACGGTCACGAGGAACTGCTGTATGGACTCGATGCGCTCCGACTCCCGGCGCCGCGCCCGCGAAGGCTCGGCGGCTACGTTCGACATCGCGCGCCCTTCGCACGTCGGAGGCGCGGTTGCGGTCGAGCAACGCGACACGCGCGAAGCGGTGGAACGCGGACTCGCCAAATTGCCGCAGGACCAGCGAGAAGTGCTGGTCCTGCGCCTTTTGGGCGAGCGCTCCTACAAGGACATCGCGCAGATCACAGGCAAGAAGATCGGCACGGTGGGGTGGCTGATCAGCGAGGGAGTGAAGGCGCTGGCTGGGGAGCTGGCGCCGCTGGTCGAGGGCGTGGGCGGTCCGGGGTCGAAGGCCTGAGGGGCGACGAGCGAAACGAGGATGAACATGAACGCGAACCAAGACGATCGTGAGTTGGAACTGAACGCGCAGCAGCGGATGCAAGCGCTGGTATGCGCGTACGTGCTCGGCGAAGCGGACGAAGCCGAGCGCGCGGAGGTGGAAGCGGCGCTGGCGAAGTCGCCGGAGCTGCGCGCGGAGAAGGCGCGCTTCGAGGCGACGGTCGGCGTCGTGTCGAACGTGCTGAAGGAGCGCGCCGGGGAAGCGCTCTCGCCGCACAGCACCGCGCAACTCGACTCGGCGGTGGTCGACTTGGGCCTGGCGCGGCGCGCGCGGCCGAGTTTCTTCTCGAGTCCGCTGGTGCGCATCGCGGCCGGTGTTGCGATCGCGCTCGGCGGTTACGCGATCTATCGCGAGGCTTCGATGCCGTTGCCGCCTGGCGTCGATCGCGACGGCGTGGATGTGGCGAGCGTCGAGAAGACGAAGCGCGGCGCGCAGGCCGGTGAGGACGCGAAGCGCCCCGAGAAGGGCTCGACGCTCGATGCGAACGAGAACGGCGAGCAACTCCAATCGATCGACGCAGCGGAGGCGGCGTCGAGCGAACCCGAGGCGCCCGTGGAAACGAGCGTCGCGGCGGTCGAACCGAAGGCCGACGCGCAGACTCGGGACACGCAGGCGGCGGCAACCGAGGTGTGGAAGGTCGATCCGACGAATGCGCCGGAGCCGCGGGACCAGTTCACGATCACGGGGGCGACCTTCGAACAACTCGACGTCGACGCGGCGGTCGCGCGCAAGCGCGAAGAGGCGGCGAAGCTTGGGTTCCTCGTCACGGAAGCCCAGCCCGCGCCGACGCCGGCGGCGCCCACTCCGACCGCGTCGAATCCGATCGTTTCGGGCCTGACCGCGTCGGGCGCAGCCTCATCAGGCCCGACCTCGCCGGCAGGCGGTCGAGCCGGCGCGTCGGGCGGACCTTCGTCGCCGGGATCGGGCGGGCCCGCGCCGAAGTTGGGGCAGAGCGAGCTGAAGGCGTTGCACGAGCTGGGCTACGCGAGCGGAGGCGTCGCAGCGGGTGAGCCCGTGCTCAAGGACGCGGAGTATCGCGAGTCGTGGCGCCGCACGATCGACGATCTCGACGAGGAAGACGTGCCTGCCGAG
>CALFYL010000355.1 GCA_937952135.1 uncultured Planctomycetia bacterium | reverse complement strand
GGGTCCGGCCGATGTGTTCCGCGCTCAACGCGAGGCGCTCGAGAAGAGCGCGTTGTCGCTGAAGAAGTAGCCGCAGAGCGTCGTTTCAGCGCGAGCGCGCTTCGATCTGCGCCGACAGCGTCGGTTCGTCGCCGACCTCGACGATGGTCGTTCCGGATCTCATGACGTCGAAGCCGCCGAACTCGTTGACTTCGACGCGCCAGCGTCCGCGCGCAAGACCTTCGACTTCGAAGCGGCCCGCAACGACGAAGCCGGCTCGGGATTCGTTCGTCGGCTTGTCGTTCGCGTCGAGGCGCTCAGCGCGAAACGTCCCCTCGAAGCTGCCGCCGACCGCCCCGACGTTTCCGATGAGGCGCGCGACGCCGCTGGGCCGCAACTCGACTTCGTACTCGCCGGCGGAGTCGATCTCGACTAGGCGCGAGATGTCGACGACTCCGTACGGCTCGCGCTGGAGGATGCGCGCGACCTGGTGGCTTCCAGGCGCCAGATCGCTCACGCTGAACCGTCCGTCCGCGTCCGTTTCGAGCTGTCGGCCCCGCGACTCGCCGGTGCGCGGTTCGTACGAACTGACGAGCACCTTGGCGTCCGCGACCGGACGGCCGTCGACGTCGCGCAGCACTCCGCGCAGCGTCGCGCCGCGCGCGACTTCGAGCACGCAGCGCGTCCCCGCGGCGGACGGCTCGAACGGGCCTGCGACCAGCGGCGCATAGCCTGGCGCTTCGACGACGACCCACGTCGATTCCCGCGCCAGGTCGTGCAGCTCGAACGCGCCTTCCTTCGACGAATACGCGCGTTTCGGATCCAGCGGCGGGCCGACCGGTTGCACGTCCGAATTTGGCGCGCACCGAACGACCGCCTTCGGAACCGGAGCGCCGGTGTTCGCGTCGAGCACGACGCCCAGCAACTTGGCGGGCGCGCTCAGCTCGAGCACCACGGGCGCCGCGCGCGGATCCACGGTCGCGACGACGCGCTCCGCCCTCGCGGGCGCGTGACCCGCGGCGGTGATCTCGACGCCCGTCGCCTCACCGGGCGGGAGGCTCTCGCCCGTCGTGCTCCACTCGCCGTTCTCGTCGACGAACTCCACGCCAGGATCGAACCAACTGGTCGACACGCCGCTCAAGAAGCCTGGGGCGGCCGTCGTCGAGACGAAGCGCACACGGAAGCGGGTGATCGGCTCGCCGCGCTCCGCGTCGATGACTCGACCGTACAGACCGGCCGCGCGTTCCATCTCGATCCGCAGGTCCCCCGACGCGGCGGGAACCTCCACGGTCGTCCGCAGCAGTCCTTCGCCGTAGCACTCGATCTGCAGATCGCCGCGTTCGGGCGCGTTTTGCAACTCGAAGCGTCCGTCGGCGGAAGTCGACGCGCGGCTGTTCAGGTATTCGTCGCGTGACAGCAGGCTCACCAGCACGCCGTCGAGCGGCGCACCGCTCCTGTCGACGACGATTCCGCGCAACGAGACCCCGCGCTCGAGCCGAATCGCGATCGACGCCGCGCCGCGCCGTTCACGGAGGTCGAGGGCTTCGAGGTGCGACGCAAAGCCGGGTGCTTCGGCCCACAACTTCGCGTTCTTCGGCGGACAGTCGCGCAGCGCGAACACTCCGTCGTCGCCGGCGACGGTGGTCAGCGCGTCGACGTCGAACTGCGACGAGCCGAAGCCGATCTTCGCGCCCGGCGTCGGCGCGCCAACGGAGTCGCTCACCGTGCCGGAGACCGTGACGCCGCGCTCGAGCACGATCTCGAGCGGCTCGGCCGGAAGCTGGCCCTGCTGGAACGAGAGGCGCTTGCGAGCATGACCGGGCGCGGTCACACCGATGCTGAGCCATTCGAGTCCCAGCGGAAGGTCGCGCAGCTCGAAGGCGCCGCTGCTGTCGCTCGTCGTGCTCGCACGCGTCGCAGGGAATGCTCGGAGCTCAGCGCCAATGATGCGGCGCCCCGCCGCGTCGACCACGCGTCCGCGCAGCACGCCGCCGGGCCCCAGCACGATCTCGACGTCCTCGACCCGCGGCGTCTCGCCCCGAAGTTGCACCACGACGTGGTTCTGCGCGAAGCCCTCGCGCCAGGCGGACACGCGCGCTTCGCCGAACTCGCTGCTCGCGAACGCTTCGAAGCGGCCCTCGTCGTCGGTGTCGACCGGATCGCCGAGCGCGGCGACCGACGCCTTCGCGATCGGACGACGTTCGGCGTCGAGCACGCGGCCGCGCAGCGTGATGTCGAGCGGGTAGCACGTGACGACGAGGTCCTGCGGCGCCGGCGCGCCGCGCAGGAGGAGCCGCTCCGAGACCAGCGCGAAGTGAGGGCCGCGCGGAGTGTTCGTGCGGATCCGGCTGCCGCCGAGCGGCCTCTCGAACGCCAGCTCGAACTCGCCTGCCTCGTCCGAACGCACCGTCTGCTCGCGGGCTTCGCTCTCGCCTTCGTAGCCGTCGAGCAGCGCGATTCTCACGTCGACTCCGCTCAGTCGCACTCCGTCGGTGGAGACGACTCGGCCGCGAACCGTCCACGCGTCGGCGGTTGACGTCGCGCTTTCGCGCTCTGCGACGACCGCGCGCGCTTCCTCGCTCGGCAGCGCAGTCGCATTCGAGTCGCTCGTCGTTTTCGCAGTTCGAGCTTCGACGCTGGATTCAGGAGTCGCCGCGAGATCGACCTGCGGCTGCCTGTCGACTGCGCCGGTCCATGGGCGCCACAACGCGACGCCCGCGGCAAGAACGATCGCTGCCGCGATCCCGAACTTCATCTGCACACCCATGAGCGTTCCTCCAACCGTCTTGTGCGCCAGCGCCGCGATCGCTGCGCCGCCCAGCGGGTCGAATCCCGCAAGCGGTGCGAGCAGCGCGAGGAACTGGCCCCGATCGTGCGCATGCTTGGCGTCGAGCCGTTCGCGCAGTCGCGCGACGCCGCGCTTGATCCACGTCCGCGCCGTTTCGACCGGCACGCCCGAACGCGCCGCGATCTCACGCGGCGGAAGGTCGTCCACCAGCCGCATCTGAACGGCGCTGCGATACGGCTCGTCGAGCGCATCCAGCGCGTCGAGCAGCTCGCGCAACAACTCCACTCGCGCCGCCGTCTCCGCTGCAGAAGGTTGCTGCTCTTCGCGCGCCGCAACGTGTTCTCGCCGCGCCTGCCGCGCCTCGCGCCGCCGCAGGCCGTGCGCAATCCGCCGCACCGCCTCCGTCAACCAACCGCCGCTCGTCAGCGCCCGCGGCCCCGCACGCAGCGCCGCGAGCCAAGCCTCCTGCACCGCGTCCTCCGCCAACGCCGGCTCGAGCACGATGCCCCGCGCAATCCGCCGCAGCTGCGCCGTCTCCCGCGCCAGATCGTTCGAGATGCTCTCGCCGTCCATACCCGCCATGGTCGCAGACGCGCGAACCGGTTCATTTTCATCCCGAATTGCGATGTTCGAGGACGGCGACGGAGCCTGCGCCACGCGCCGCCTATGCTGAAGTCTCGCGGACGTCAGCTTCCCGGGTAGGTCCATATGGTTCGAATTGGCCTTTCCACACTCGCACTCGTCTCCCTCGCCTTCGGACAAGCCGCGCGGGCGCAGTGTCCGCCCACGGAGGTCGCTCGTCGGAGCGCTTCGGACGCCGCCGCTGGCGATCAGTTCGGCGCAGCGGTCGCGCTCGACGGCGACACGTTGCTCGCGAGCGCGCCGTACAACTCGGCTCTAGGAGCTGCGGGACTGGGCGCGGTCTACGTCCTCGAGCGCAACCTCGGCGGCGCGAACGCGTGGGGTGAGCGCGCTCGGCTGACGCCCTCGGATGTTGCGCCGCAGGCGTTCTTCGGACTCCGCCGCGTCGCGCTCGACGGCGACATCGCCGTCGTGCGGCGCAACTGGGATCCGACGACGCTCGACGGCTCGCTCTACATCTTCGAGCGCGACCTCGGCGGGCCGAACGCCTGGGGCGAGCGCACCAAGCTCGACGGCGGCGGCGCGACGAACAGCACGCTGGCGGGCAGCGCGTTCGACCTCGACGGCGACACGCTCGCGCTGTGGCTGCTCGGCGGATCGCCGGGCGCGAACTTCGGGCGCGTCGCGATCTTCGAGCGCCACCTGGGCGGCCCCGACAACTGGGGACTGCGCCTGCGCTTCGCCATGCCGGACGCGCCAGTGTCGAGCGCGAGCTGGTTCACGTCGCTCTCGCTCGACGGCGATCGCCTCGCAGTCGGAACGGCAGAGCCCTACGAACGCGTCCACCTGTTCGAGCGCGATCTCGGCGGCGCCAACAGGTGGGGGCACGCGCAGACGATTGCGTCGCCCTCTCCGGTCGCGACCGACTTCGGGTGGAGCGTCGCGCTCGAGGGCGAACTCCTGGTGGTCGGCGCGCCGCTCACGTTCGCGCCCGGCTCGAGCCTCAGCGGCGCCGCGTGGCAGTTCGAGCTGAGCACTTCGAGCGGACTGTTCGAGCTCGCGCGGCAACTCGCGCCGAGCACGCCCAGCGGCGACGCGCGATTCGGAGCGGCGCTCGCGCTCGACGGCGCGCGCTGCGTGGTCGGTGCGCCCGGCGACGACGAGTTCGGCGAGCAGACCGGCTCGGCCTGGATCTTCGAGCGCGATCTCGGCGCCCCGGCGCAGTGGGGGCTGCGCGCGCGCGTGCTCGCCAGCGACGCGTCGAGCTTCGACAACTTCGCGGCCGCGCTCGCGCTCGACGGCGAAGTGCTCGTCGCCGGCGCGCCGACGCGCAGCGGCCCCGGGGCGAACGCAGGAGCCGCGTACGTGTTCGACGTCGACGACTGGACGCCGCTCGAGAGCTACTGCACCGCCGGCACGTCGCTCGCCGGCTGCGTCGCGACCGTGGGCGCTTCGGGCCAGGCCAGCGCCAGCGCAGGCGCCGGCTTCGTCGTCAGCGCGACCAACGTCGACGGCGGCCGCATGGGCCTCTTCTACTACGGCGTGAACGGACCCGTGGCGACGCCGTGGGGCCAGGGCAGCACGAGCTATCGCTGCGTCGCGGCCCCGTACCAGCGTTGCGGCTCGCTCTCGAGCGGCGGAACACCCGGCGCCTGTGACGGCGTGTTCGCCTTCGACTGGAACTCCTTCATCGCCGCGCACCCGCTCGCGCTCGGCGCTCCGTTCCAAGGCGGCGAACGCGTCTGGATCCAAGCCTGGTACCGCGACCCGGGCGCACCGAAGGGCACGCAGCTCTCGAACGGGCTCAGCTTCTCGGTTTGTCGCTGACTGTCGCGCGGAGCGCTCGACGCGTCGAGCGTCGCCGAGTTGTGCGTTCGCAGACGACTCGGCGCTGATCTGCGCTGCTGAGCTCGTAGTTGCAGCGCGATGCTCGTCGCCGCGCTGTGACCTCGCTTCTTGAGCGCTTGCCCGCGCAGCCGCGCCCGTCCCGGTCACAACCCCGGCGTAGGAACCGCACCGCTCGCGGCGCTATCCTCTTTGCCCCGCAAAACCAGCCAGGAGGCACGC
>CALFYL010000354.1 GCA_937952135.1 uncultured Planctomycetia bacterium | reverse complement strand
ATGTCGCGCTTGGCGATTTCGGCCTGCTTGCTGTCCACCTTGCTCCACTGATGGACGCAGTAGATCTGGTCGAATTTGTGCTGGAACCAGTCCTTGCTCCAGCTCTCCGCGCTGCCGGTGAGCTGGTTGAGCACCGCGACGGCCTTGCCGAAGTTCTCCGCGCCGCCGACGCCCGGCACTTCCTTCGGCGAGCCGAGCTTGCCGTCCGGCGTCTTGGTCATCTCGACCCAGCCGGCGAGCACGCGCGCGTAGTTGATCGCCGTGTTCTTCGTGGGCCGGTACTTGGCGTCTTCCGCGTTGAGCGGGATCAGCACCTCGGCCGCTTCCTGGACCTTGTACTGGCGCGCGAGAGCTTCGCCGAGGTCGGGCAGCACGCCCTTGAGCATGATCTCCTCGACGCTCGAGTCGGTCGCGAACTGCGTGCGGATGCGCGTGAGCAGCTCCTCGGCGGTGGCCCACTCGCCGAGCTCCATCCAGTGCTGCGATTCGCGCCGCATGTTGGGGAACGAGGGCTTCGGCGACGTGCGGTTCAGGACCTGCAGGTTCTCCGCCATCTCGCGCAGCAAGCTGGTGCGCTTGGCCTCGTCGGTCTCCGCGTTGCGCTTGGTCTCGAGCGCGACGTAGGACTCCTTCGCCGCGTTGCCCGTGAACTGGTCGTCGGGGTACTTGGTGAGCATGGTCTCGAGCACCGCGCGCACCTTGGCCTGCTCGCCGAGCTTCACGTGCGCCATCAGCGTCTGGTACAGCGCGGCCGGCGCGAAACGCGTCTGCTCGGGGAATTCCTCGTGGTACTTGCCGAGCTTGTCGATGACCGCTTGGAAGTCGCCCTTGCCCTGCTCCGCGAGCTTGTAGAGCGACAGGCCCCAGTAGAACTCGGCGCTCGCGCGCGCTTCCTTGCGCTTGGCGAGCTTCTGCGGGTCCGTGGTCGCGTTCTTCGCGTCCGGCACGTACTTCGTGATGTAGTCGCTGAAGGCCTTGATCGCCGCGTCGAATTTGCCTTCGCGGTAGTCGCACAACCCGAGCGCGACGATCGCCTTCTCGTAGTTGTTGCCGGCCGTGACGCTCTTGTACTTCTGGCGCGCCTCGTCGTACTTCTTCGCGTCGAAGGCCGCTTCCGCGCTGCGGAACAGGATGTCGTTGGCCGCGCCGCCCGAGAAGCGCGCGAGCAGATCCTCCGACTTGCGCACCATCGCTTCGATCTGCGCATCGCCCTTCGCCTGGCGCTTGAGCGTCGACGCGGCGCTGTTGAAGCCCGTGGCGTTCTGCTCGTCCCACACGCCGTCTCCGGTCCAGCTGTCGAGCGCCACTTCGTAGGTGACCGCCGCTTCGAGGTTGCGGTCCAGGCGCGCGTAGCAGCGTCCGAGGTGCCACAGCAGCTTGGGCATCAGCTCCGCGCGCGCCGCGTCGTCGGCCCCCTCGAGCGCGAGCATCACGCGCTTGAAGGCCGGGATCGCGCTCGCGAACTCCGAGGCGTTGAAGTCGCCCTGCGCGGCGTCGAACAGCACGCTCGGGTCGACCTGCACGCCGGGGCGCGAGATGATCTCGCCGATCACTTGCTGCGCGCGCACGAGCAGGTTCGTGCCCTTGTTGTCGTTGGCGACGGTTTGCGCGAGCGACAGCGCGAAGTCGAGCGCCGTGCGTTGCGAACGCTTCGGCACGTTCTGCGCCACGGCCTCTTCGGTGGTGCGGAACCACTTCGCCTCACCGGCCGCCGTGTTGCCGCCGATCACCCCGCCGAGGTCGACCAGGGTGCGCGCGACGTCGAGCAGCGCGATGTAGCCCTGCGGCTGCACGAGGTCGAGGCCCTCGCGGCGCCAGGTGTTGTACAGGTGCAGGTTCCAGTTGATCGCGGCCTGCTGCGAGCTCTCGTCGCCCAGCGCGAGCAGCGCCTTGACCAGCCCGGGCGTGCCGAGCTGCACGAAGAGGAAGCGCGCCTGCTTCTCGTCGCGCGACATTTCCTTCGAGGCCTCGGTCCAGGCCGCGAGGTCGATCGGGATCGAGAAGTTGACCGGGAACTCGTAGAAGGCGACGGCTTCGTCCCACTCGCCTTGCGCCGAGTACACATCGCCCAGGCCGATCATGGCGCGCATGCTCCACGGCGTGCCTTCCCCAGCCTGGTCCGAGAGCTCCTCGAATGCCTGCAGGGCGTACGTGTAGTTCGCGGCGCCCAGCTCCTGCGCTTTGCCGAGCTCGAGCAGCATCTCGCCCTGCGCGAGCAGCAACTCGTACATCTTGCGCCGCTGCGCATCGGTGAGCTCGTCGGCCGGGATGCTCTTGTAGCCGCGCACCAGCTCGCTCGCCCGCTGCGAGGCGGCGCTCAGCACCTTCTGGATCTCGTCGCGCAGCAGCGCCTGCTCGTCGCCGAGCGCCTCTTCGAGACGGCCCGCCAGCGTGCGCGCGTAGGCGCTCGACGCTTCGACCAAGCCCGCCTCCGCGGTGGCCTTCGACTCGTCGGTGAAGCTCGAGCGCGAAAGGAACGAGCTGTAGGCGTCGATCGCCTGCTTCAGCAGCTTCTCGCGGTTCTTGGCGTCGGTGCGCGCGGCGGCGAAGTAGACCTCGCACTTCAGCAGGCTGACTTCTTCGCCGAGCGCCGAGGGCAGGTTCGAGCCCTCGAGGCGCGTGATGACTTCCTGCGCCAGATCGACGAAGCCCCAGCTCGAAGCCAGGCCGCGCGCGAAGGCGATCTCGGAGCGCAACTCCGCTTCGCTCGCCTGCGCGAGGGGGGCGGCGCCGAACCAGGGCGCGGCCGAGGTCGCGACGACGCTCGAGGCGCCGGCGGGCGCGCTCGCCAGCAAGAAGGCCGCGGCGATGGACGTGAGCAGCGGACGAAGAGCAGGGGCCTGCATGCGCATGGTGCGGGTTGGGGCTTCGTGAGGCAGCCTGGGCAAACGCGCGTGAGTCGCGCGCCGGGCGGCGGTCACAGTGCGCCGCGGACGCGGATTGCGCCAGAGGCCGGGCCGAGAGGTGAATACCGCGCAAAGCGGCGCGGTCTACCGATCGGCCCCACCGAACCAAGCTCGCCCGAGGCCCGGGAGGTTTGGGGATGGGGGAGGAGAGTTGCCGAGGGATCGAGGGCTGCGCGCTGCGCGTGGGCGGCGGACCGCTTGGCGCGAGCGCGCTCGTTCTGTTGGCTCAGCTTGTTTCGCGAGCGGAGTGCGAGCCCGTCGGGGGCGCGCGACGCGCCGCGGTTTCTTGGCGCCGTCGCGCTGGACTTCGTCGCGGCGGATGGGTCGCGGCGGATGGGTCGCGGAGAGGCGGTCCGGGAAAACTACCCGCCCGTCGTCGCGGAGCGCAGCGAGGTGCGTCGGCGGCGCGGGCGGGTGGTGGTGGCTGCAGGGCTGGGGCGGGTGCTCGCCGGGCGGAGCGCCCGAATTCCGTGCTTTCGGGTGCGGCGCCCCGCACCGACTTCGCGCAACTCGACCGCGCAAATCGACCGCGCGCTTAGCGCTCGCCGAGCTGGGCCGCGGTGGGCTCGAGTTCCGCCGGGATGACGATCTTCGCCGTGACGAGGATCAGCAGCTTCTGGTTCGCGGCGAAGGTTCCCTTGCGCTCGAACAGGAAGCGGACGACCGGCACCTTGCTGAGCAGCGGGATCGACGAGCGCATGTCCTGCTTCTCGCTGACCTTCAAGCCGCCGAGCATCACCGTGCCGCCGTCGGGCATCGGGACCGTGGTGCGCACGCGTTGGAAGTCGACTTCCGGCAGCTGGATCGTGACCGGGTTCTGGCTCGACAGCGTCGTCGCGACCTCGCGGATCGGGCGGCGCAGCGTGGCGACCGTGGGGCGCAGCTCCATCACGATGAAGCGCCGGTCGGCGGAAACCACCGGGCGCACATCGAGCACGACGCCGTCCTGGATCACGTCGATGATCGGGTCGGCGATCGAGGCCGCCTGCGCGATTTCGACGTCGAAGTCCTGCACGTACGCGACCTGGTTCAGCACCGAGATGTTCGCGCGCGCCGTGTTGAACACGAGCACCTTCGGCATCGTCACCAGCTCGCGGCGCTCCGACTTGGAGACCGCGCGCAGGATCATCTGCAACTGGAGGTCGTTGAGGTACGTCCACTGGAACGCGAGGCCGCCCGATCCGGTGAGGATCTCGGGGTTGCCCAGCGAGAGGTCGTACAGGTTCTCGACGCGGCCGCGGATGTCGCCGTCGCCGCCTTCGTCGAAGAACGCGCCGAGGTCGGTGCCGTTGCCGATTTCCTGGCCGAGCTCGGCCTGGGTCGTCGCGTCGCCGAAGTCGTTGAGGAACAGGTTGGTGCCCGCGCCCGGCTGGCCGAGGCCGCGGAAGTCGACGCCGATCTCCTCGAGGAAGTTGTCTTCGACCTTCAAGAAGCGCGCTTGGATGTCGACCATGATGCCGGTCGCTTCGCGGAGATCGTCCAGCAGGGCCTGGACCATCTCCTGAACTTCGGGCGTCTGGTTCACGACCATCGTGCCCGACTCGGTGATGCGCACCGTGTTCTTCTGGTCGTCTTCCCACGACTGGCGGGCGACGTTCTCGCGGATCATCGTCTCGAGGGCGTCCTTCGTGACGACGAGGCCCTCGCGTTCTTCGATCTCCTCGTCCGGCTGCTCGAGGCCGCCCGAGGGGCTGATGTTGATCTCGCGACCCGGGAAGCTCTTGACCGGGTGGATGATGTCGCGGACCTCGTACATCTTCAGGATCTGACCGCCGTAGGTCTCTTCCTTGGTGACGAACATCACCACGCCGTCGCGGATCATCCAGCGCAGGCTCTCGCTGGTCTCGGCGATCAGGTCGAGCACGGTCTTGACCGAGCGCTCGGGCAGCACGAGGCGCACGCGGGTCTGCTCCTCGTCGAGCTCTTCGCGGACCTTGCTCGAGATCAGGAAGTTCACACCGGTGACGCCCTGGAGGAAGCTCGCGACTTCCGCGAGCTCCGCGCCTTCGTTGTCGGCGCCGCGGAAATTGGGCGTGAAGCGCGTGTTGTTCAGGCGCTCGAGCACCACGGCCGTGTCGTCGCTGACCGCGTCCGACTTGGCGGTGAACTCCAGCGGCTGGCGCGCCGAAACCTCGCGCCAGCGGCGCAGGTCGTCGAACACCAACGCGCGGTCCTGCGGGACGTCCGCCGTGTCGAGCTCGTCGATCGTGCGGCGCCACTGCTCGCGGTAGCGCTGGCGCGTGACTTCGTCGGTCTTGGTGTGGCGCGCGAGCTGCGCGGCGTCGCGAAGCGCCGTGGCGGCCGTGTTGCCCGGATCGTCGGCGAGGATCAGGTTGGCGAGGGCTTCCGAACGCTCGTAGTCGTCGGCGAGGAAGGCCTGGTTGGCTTCGTCGTAGATCGTGCGCAGCTTGTTCGCGCGGTAGTTGCGGGTCTCCTCGGCGCGGCGCGCGAGGTCGGCCTCGGCTTCGGCGGCGACGCGCGCGGCCTCGGCGGAACGCGAAGCTTCGAGCTGATCGAGCGCGTCGTTCAGCTTGCCCGTGACGATCTTCTCGTCGAGGCTGCTCGTCGCGACGAGCGGGTGGTAGACGAGGATCGTCTGCGCCTCGCGGTAGCGCGCGATGGCTTCGTCGTATTTCTTCTGCGCCATGGCGAGGTCGCCGAGGCGCGAAGCCTCTTCGGCCGCCATCTGCGCCTGCGCGCGGCGCACGATCTCGCGGTCGACCGAGTCGCGGAACTGCTCGGCCAAGGTCGCGTAGCGGTCGCCGAGGAGCGCTTGCATGCGTCCGAGGCGCTCGCGCGCTTCGCGGCTCGTGGGGTGCACTTCGAGGGCGCGCGAGTATTCCGCGACCGCCGCACCGAGGTCGCCCGCGTCGCGCTTCTGGTCGCCGATGCGGATGTACTCCGCCGCGAGCGTCGCCGCGCGGTCGTCGCGCAGGCGGGTGCGCTCGACTTCCTGGCCGAGGTCCTGGGAGGCCGCTTCGAGCGCCTCCACGGCTTCGGTCGCCGGGCTCGCCGCTTCGCGGGCCTCGCTCGCACCTGCTCCACCTTCTTCCTTGGTGTCAGCGGCCTTCACTTCGATCGGGAGGCCGCTGGCAGCCGAGTAGCGCGTCTGGGCCGTCTGGCAAGACGGCGAAACCAACGCGGCGAACACCAGAGCTGCAAGGGCGGGGAGGAAGTGAAAGCGCAGGCGCATTGGATGTCGGGGGCCCTGTTGGGACCTGGGCAGGGTTGGGACCTTGGGGAGGTCGAGAGAGGTCGCCGAGCTAAAAGCCGTGCCTACCCGATGGCGGGGACGCGGCGGGGGCGTTCGACGTGGCGTTCAATCGACCAAGCGTTCAATCGGCGGGCATTCAATCGGCGGGGCGTTCAACTCGTCCAGTGGGCGGCCGACGCGACGCTCGAGCGGTGCGGACCGTACGCGACGGCGGCACGAGCTCGGGCGGCTCGAGAGGCGGGGGACCCAGTTGGACTCGCTGGCGCGGCTGAAGCACTTTCGCGCGGCGGGGGCCCGCGCGGTCAGTCTCGAAAACGAGTGGCTCGAAAAGATCGAAAAACAACCCGCCGATTCCAGCGCGTGGGCTCGGGGGCGGCGAAAGTGGGGCGGGAGCATACCGGCGTGTGTAGGAACGGTCAACGGAACTCGCGCGCCGGTCGCGAGTCGCGGGCTACCCCTGCGAGGCGCCGCGGTAACGAGTGCGGAGCGCGAGTCCGCGGCGCGATTCGCGCGCTCGAACGCGTCGCGCTCGCGGGGTGAAACCAGCTCACGCTGGCTTCGCCGGTCGCGGCGGGAGGGGCAGGCCCAGCTCGCGCATCGCGAGTTGGATGTCGCTCCAGCACTCCTTCTTGTTCGACGGATCGCGCAGCAGGTTGGAGGGGTGGTAGGTCACCACCACCTTGCGTCCGCCGAGTTCGTACACCCGCGCGCGCAGGCTCGCGAGCGAGCGCCGCGCCGCGCCCGCGTAGCCGAGCACGTGGTTTCCGGCGTGCCGGCCGAGCGCCACGACCACGCGCGGTTGCATCAATTCGACCTGCCGGTCGAGCCACGGCGTGCACAGCGCCTTCTCCTGGTCCGTCGGCTCGCGGTTGCCCGGCGGCCGGCACTTGAGCACGTTGGCGATGGCGACCTTGGCGCGTTGAACGCGCATGCCCTTCTCGATGATGTCGGTGAGCAGCGCACCCGCCGGACCGACGAAGGGCACCCCGAGTTCGTCCTCGCGCTGCCCCGGCGCTTCGCCGACGAAGAGCACGCCCGCGGAGCCGTCGCCGTCCGAGAACACGGTCTGCCGGCGCGTTTGGCAAAGCTCGCACGCCGTGCAGGCCGCGACAGCCGCTCGCAGGCTTTCCAGGTCGGGGCACGCGGCGGCGGTCGCGCGATTGGCCGCGACGCGCGCGGCGAGCTCGGCGTACGGATCGAGAGAACCGGGTGCGCCGGCGCCGGCTGCGCCCACACTCGGCGACGCCGTGACGGGCCGCGGACGCGACGGCGCTGGTGAATGCACGGATGCAACGGCTTGCGCGGGCGTCGCTCCAGGGGTCGCGTTCATCGCCGACGCCCCCTTGGGAGTCGGCAGGAGAGCGGCCGGCGAGCGAGCGGGCGGCGGCGCGGCGTTCGGCGGCATCGGTCGGAGCTCGGCCCCGGGCGCGGCGGCCACGGCGCGCCGTCCGAGCCGGCGCGCGCGCTGGAGGTGGGCCGAGAGCGCGTCGACGAGCGCCAGGCACTCCGCGCCGGCGTCCTCGACGCTCCAGGGGCCCGATCCGTCGAGCTCTCCCGAGGCGCTCGACGCGGCGCCGGAGCTCGCAGCGTCCGCGCCCGACGGCGACG
>CALFYL010000353.1 GCA_937952135.1 uncultured Planctomycetia bacterium | reverse complement strand
ACGGACTGTGCATCACGGGCGACGTGACGCCGGGCAGCGGCGGCGGCAGCTCGAATCCGGTCAGCTACTGCACGGCCGGCATCACCTCGAACTTCTGCCAGCCGAGCATGTCGACCTCGGGTGTCGCCGTGGCCGGCGCCGCGAGCGGTTTCACGCTGACGGCGAACTTCGTCGAGGGCAACAAGCAGGGAATCATGTTCTACGGCGTCAGCGGCCGGAACGCCGCGCCGTGGGGCGTGGGGAACTCGAGCTTTCTGTGCGTGAAGCCGCCGGTGCAGCGCATGGGCGCGCAAAACTCGGGCGGCACGAACGCCTCGTGCAACGGCACGCTGAGCATCGACTGGAGCTCGTACGTGAACGCGAACCCGGGCGCCCTCGGCAATCCGTTCAGCGCCGGCCAGCTCGTCAACGCACAAGCCTGGTTCCGCGACCCGCCGTCTCCTGGCACGACGAACCTGACCGACGGAATGGAATTCACGGTCGCTCCGTAGCGGGGAGTACGGAAGCTCGCGGACTGCGGAGTTCGCCCCGCGCACGACACGACCGTGAGTCGCGGACGGGTTGTCGTATCGCGTTTGGAGGCTTGGGAGTAGCTTCGAACAAGTCGCAAGCCTTGTGGCAGCTCCTCCGCAAAGGAATCTCGAGGCTTGCGGCGCGTTGCCTCGTCGCGCCGGGCCTCTCGCGTTCCGCGCGCTCGGCTTGACGCGGCGAAGCACTTCCCGACTCATCCATTCACGGCGAGGAGACTCGAATCCGATGAAGACCGCTCTCACTCGTCCTATCGAACGCGCGCGAGCACTGCGACCTGAGCTCGCGTTGCTCCTCGCCGTTCTCGCGATCGATCGAGCGGCGCAAGCACACGCCAGCTCGCTGCGCGGCACAGGCTTGGTGGACTAAGCACTCGCATTCGACAACAGCGGGCGGGTCCACCATCGAGACGCGAGCGTTGTAGGGACGCTCCAGTCGACGCCCATCCAAGAGGAGTCGTTGCCGCGCCGCTCATCCGCCTATGAGGTCGTCGGTTCGCGTACGCCGGACTTGCGCGTTACGGGGAAGGCCTACCATTGCGAGCGGACCTCGACGGGCATCAATTGGACGGAGATCTCGATCCCCAACGAGCCGAATCTCGCTGCTTTGACCGACGTCGACTTCGACGGGACCACCGCCTTCGCCACCGGCATTCGACGCACGCCGAGCGGCGCCGAGGGAGTCGTGCTGAAGGCCACGCTCTCCGGCGGCGTGTTCTCCGATTTTGTCGCCGTGGCTCAGACCTTCGACGAGTGCGCCGTCGGGGACGCAGCGACCTCGGTGGAGGTCCTGACCGAGGTCGAAATCGCTCCGGGCGGCGCGATCTGGGTCGGCGGTCAGTGCGGAAAGCTGTGGAAGAGCACCGACGGAAGCACTTGGAATTCGGTGCGGAGCTCCACCGACGCCCACGTGCGCGGCATGTCCTTCCCGGCGGCGGACACGGGCTTTGCCGCATGCCACCGCCAGAACCGTTCCGGGCATAGCATTGTGCGCATCGCTCCCTGACGCCTCGCGAGGGCATGGGGTCGTGGCGAACCGCCGCGACCTCACGTCGACGCTGCATCCCTTGCTCGAACTGCTGCCTGGACCTCGCCGGAGATCGACCACGTGAAACTGCTGACCGGCCTCGCTGGAGTTTGCGTGCTGACGACGCTTGGTGCGGCACAGATCCAAACCTCCAAGATCCTCGCCTTCGACGGCCACCAGTGGCAAAGCTTCGGCACCGCCGTAGCCGCCGACCAGGGTTGGCTTGTCGTCGGCGTGCGCCAGGACAGCCAGATCGCTTCCACCGCCGGAGCCGTGTACTCGTACCAGCGGCGCGGTGGTGGCTGGGCCTTCGTCGAGAAGTTCTTCTCCTCGGATGCGCAAGAGGGCGATGGGTTCGGAAACTGTGTCGTCCTGGAGGGTTCGACGTGCATCGTGAATGCGAAGAGCGAGTCTCCCAACGGAGTCTTCAATGCGGGCTCCGTCTACGTTTTCGAGCGCGTCGGCTCCAACTGGATTGAAGTACAGAAGCTCGTGTCGACGCCCACGGTCTCGAACGCGAACTTCGGGACGAGCATCTCCCTGGACGGCAACCGCATGCTGATCGGCGCCCGTCAGGAGAGTTCCGTCGGCGCCGCCTACGTCTTCGAGCGCGTGGCCGGAGTCTGGTCACAGACCGCGCGACTTCAGGCGAGCGATGGCGTGCTTTTCGACTTCTTCGGGCAGGCCGTAGCGTTGCGCGGGAACACAGCGGTGATCGGTTCCGCGGCGGACGGGCCGGCGGGCGACAGCCAAGGCGCGGCCTACGTGTTCGAATTCAACGGCTTGCAGTGGCTCCAGGTCGCCAAGCTGCGCGCGTCAGATCCCAACTCCAGCAGTGGGTTCGCCGGCACGATCGCGATGACGAGCGACGTAGCCATGATGGGCTCCGTCGGCCACACTCACGCCGGCTTGTCCGGGTCGGGCGGCGTCTATGTCTTCAACCGCCTCGGATCTCTCTGGCAAGAGACTCAGGAAACTCTGCAGCACGCTCCCAGCAATCAACTGAACTTCGGCAGCAGAGTGGTGCTCTCGGGGGATTTCGCGGTTGTCGGTTCCACTCTCGATCCGAACACCATCACGGGACGCGGCGCCGCGTACGTGTTCCGCCGCGAGCCCTCGGGCTGGAACGAGATCGCGCGGTTCACGGCCAACGACGCGCTCGACAACGACGCTTTTGGCAACAACCTCGCCCTGGATGGATC
>CALFYL010000352.1 GCA_937952135.1 uncultured Planctomycetia bacterium | reverse complement strand
ACGCCCGGCGCGATTCGAACGCACGACCTTCTGCTCCGGAGTTGGGAGGTCGTGTCTTGGGCTACCGCGAACGCCCGAGCGGAAGATCGCGGAACCCAGCGGATCTGAGCGGACGGGAGCGGAAATTCGGGCCGGTTTCGGGGGCTTGGAGCACCGGAACGGAGCGGAATCCCGCGGAATCGAGCGGAATCGAGGACCTGCCACAGACCGCCAATCCGCCCGAGCGGCGCTGCACGCCGTCACCTTCGCGGGCGCGCACCAAGTCGAGCCCGATGGCACCGATTGCGTCGGCCAGGCCCCGTTGGCGGAATGCTCCCCATGAACTCCGACGCCCAACTTCGCGCTCGCATCGACGCCTTCGTCGCCGATCTCTCCACGCTGGTCCGCCGCGCCGCGCTCGAAGCCGTGGCGGGTGCGCTCGGATCGCCTGCGCCCGCCCCGGCGAAGCGCGGTCCCGGTCGCCCGCCCAAGGCCGCGCCATCCGCTGCGCCCGCGCCGCGCAGGGGCAAGCGTGCCAAGCGCACGCCCGAGGACGTGGCGAAGATGGGTGAGGCCGTGGTCGCCTACGTCGCCAAGCAACCCGGCCAGTCCGTGGAGCAGATCGGCAAGGCGCTGGGCGTGAAGACCAAGGAACTCGCGCTGCCAATCATCCGCATGGTCGAGGCCAAGAAGCTCAAGACGAAGGGGCAGAAGCGGGGGACGCGGTACTTCGTGAGGTAGAGGGAGTTGCGGGCCGCCGGGTTGCCGGTAGCTTGGCGCGGGTGGCGCTAGCAACGTCCCAGCAATCGCCGCGGGCACATCGACGGCTCGCTCCGCGCATCTGGCAAGCCCCGCGCGCCCGCGCTTCCAATGCGCATCACCACGCGCCCGCTCTCGCTGCGCGAGATCTTCCTCTGGCAGCGGCCGCCTTCGAAGTACCCGCCGCCCGGCAACTGGTCCCCGACCCCTGCCCCAGAGCACCGACCCGAGCTAGGCTGGTGGGGGAGCGACCACAGTTGGTGGAAGGTGCACCGGGGCAGGTCAGCAGGCCACAAGAGCAACACGCGCTCTCAATAGTGGGACGCGCGAGCGGAAATCGAGCCACTCAAACTCGTAGAGCCGTTCCGTCGCTAACCTACAGACGCGCTGGAGGTTTCAACTCGCATCGCCGTTTAGCGGTTCAGTTTGCACCCAAACAGCGCAAGAAGCACGCAGGCGATTTCTGTTGCTCGCCCGCAACTGCCGCGCGCTGCGCACATCGTCCAAGGGAGAGAGCACTTGACCACAGACTCAACTGACAGCGTCCATGATGGCCTGAAGCACAAGGTCATTGTGCCTGCTGCGCCCGGAGCCGGCAGCTCATCCAGTGCGCCTTTTGTCGCTCCGCCGTTCCAGGATGGAAAGGCGGCCGTATCGACAGATGAGTTCGCCGTCATCGTCGCCGAAAAGGCGGCCAAGCTGCTGCAGGAACGTAGAAGTGCACATACGAAATTCGCTGCACCCGTACTTCTCGCTGCCTTGGGTGTCGTAAGTTACCTGGGAATAGCGAACCTCAGCGGGCTAGTCGGACGGGAGGTGAGCTCGGAAATGAAGCCACTTCGGTCTCGGATGGACGCAGAAATCCTGGAAAACGAATCAAGAACCGAGAATAGACTACAATTGATAGACGACAGGACCGATCTGGCGATCGCATCCGTTGAGCTGCGTACTAAGCAATTGCTGCAGGATGCGGATTCACGTACTCAGTCTGCTATTGCGGACGTGAAATTGAGCCTCGCGAATCTAGATGGTTCCGTGCAAACGAGAATCCAGGGCGCGATGGCCCCAGTTCAAGACCAAGTTCGCGAATGGCCGGCGGCTCACGATAGAGCTCTGCGTGAACTTGAAGATCGGCTGACGAAGACGGCTCAGGCGAACTGGAAAATACAATTAGAAAACGCAATGAGCGAGGAGGGCAAGCGGGTCGCCGCAACCACGGCCCCCCTTGAAGAGGGGTTGGCTCAAGTTGTCAAGACGTCTCGCGAACAAGGTGATCAACTTGCCCTCGTCACACTGGACAGTCTCGTTCGCGAGCTGAACCAAAAAGACAGCTTTACCGCATATCAGCGGGACACGATGGTGTCATCTGTCGTCGCTCTCGCTTCGAGTGAGTCCGCACGCAATACGCAAGAGTTTGCAAGTGCATGCGCTGAGGTGGTTCAGCACCTGACAGGGGCTAGTCAAAACGACCAAGTTGATCAGATCGACCTGGTGTTGTGGCCCTTTCTTTCAGCGGGGCTTGGACAAACAGATGATGCCACAGAAATGGCGTTCGCTAGGCGCTGGAGCAATTACATCAAGAATGCCGCGAAGCACTACGGCCGACTTGCGGCGGCTTCTGACGTCAGCGCTAGTGCGAAGCCTCAGCTGAGAATGGAGCAGTTCGAGCGCTACGTCTCCGCTTGCCGTGCGATCCGCTGGTCAGAAGTCACTCTCGCTTTCAGGCTCGCCCTTGCGGCGCGGGGATCGACTGGCTCACACGAAGCTCTGCTGCGTGTCTGGGACGATACTATTTTGCTGACGGTCGAAGAAAAAGGATACGTGGTTGGCGATCTCATTGTTATGTGCGACGAGCTAAGTTGGAGAACGGATTCATCGCCTTTTGGCAAGCAGCTAGAACGAGTTTTCCGAGACCTCTGGTTGTCGCTAGAAAAGGATATCAACGCTTTGCTCTTGGATCCCGAGCTGCGCAGGCAGCTCGACGAAGCAAAGAGCCGACTGCCCGCCGACGCGCGAGCGAAGGTAATGATTAATCGCGCCGTTCAAGGGCAGCGCCCGTGGGATCCGGGAAAATAGATGCGCGACTCATGTTTGTGGTGTCACACCAAACCTTTCCGCTTTGAGGGTCGGGACAGTTCGGCGTCTACCGCAGCGGCGAACCCGCACTGGTACGTGAACTAGCGCCAACGAGTCTGTAGCCTCATCAACTGCGTCGCCTCTCCTCTCAGGCTCTGGCGAGCGCTTCCTTTCTCCTGCTCACCCACACACGCGGTCATGCGTCTTGAGCCACATGACCTCGACGATCGACTCCGCCGTCCGCGCCCGCATCGACGCCTTCACGACCGACCTGTCCACGATGGTGAAGCAAGCCGCGCTCGACGCGGTTCACCAAGCGCTCGGCGGCGGTACCGTTGCGACTGTCGCCGCGCCCGCGAAGCGCGGACCGGGCCGTCCTGCGAAGAGCGGCACGCCATCGCCCATCGTCGCGCCCAAGCGCACGGGCAAGCGCGCCAAGCGCACGCCTGAGGACCTGGCGAAGATGGGCGAGGCGGTCGTGGCCTACGTCGCGAAGAACCCGGGGCAGTCCGTCGAGCAGATCGGCAAGGCGCTCGGGGCGAGCACGAAGGACCTCGCGCTGCCGATCATCCGCATGATCGAGGCCAAGAAGCTCAAGACGACCGGGCAGAAGCACGGGACACGGTACTTCGTGAGGTAGGGGAGTTGCGGGCCGACGCGACGGCGGTATTCTCACACTCGTGGCGCTCGCAACGTCCCAGTACTGGCCGCAGGCACATCGACGGCTCGCTACGCGTTGGCGGAAAGCTTCGCACTCCCGCCATGCAGGCCGGCATCACCACACGCCCGCTCACGCTGCGCGAGATCTTCCTCTGGCAGCGTCCTCCCTCGAACTGTCCGCCGCCCGGCAACTGGTCGCCAACCCCGCCGCTAAGGTCGACGCCGTGGTGACCGGGCGGGGTGGCCAAACACAGTTAGTGCAACATGCACCTCGTCCTCGATGCCGGCGCACGCGGAGCGTTCACGGTCGTGCGGCCGCACACCGACCTGGTGAACATCAACACCGCCTCCGCCACGGAGGCTGGAGCGCCTGCCCGGCACGGGGCGGTCAAGGCAGCGGCGATATCGTCGCGTACCGGGTGGTGCATGGAGTGTTCGGGTCAATCGAAGCAGCTCGACGATGTGGCGGGGATCGGAGCCGCGACTGTGGAGGGTTTGATCGCACCCTCTTTCGCCCGCACGCTGATGTGCGACGACTACCTCTCTCACCCTCCTCGGCAAGCGGCCAAGCTGCACCGCACGGGCGGTGGAGCCGCAGCGCCCGCGACGCATCGACTTGAGGTTTCTACTCCGCGCTGGCCCGATCGATGCGTCAGAGGTCAATTGAACACCTAAGATTGTAGACCTCCCAACCCCAGTCAACTTCCCAGCCTACACTCGATGACAAGTCGTAAGTCACAAGATGGCCGAGGCATCAAAATTGCCACTGCGCTCGGACTCCCCGTTGTGCTCTTGGCTCTCGATTTAATGTTGAGCTGGACTCAGCTCACACTAGATGTCCAAATTCTCTGGACAATCCTACTGGCCCTACTTGGCACTGTAGTTACTCTTCAGCTCGAGGTCATTTCACAGAATCAGAAGGCTGCCGACGAGTTGCAAGAGAGCCACACGAAGCAACTGGAGGCGATTCGCGCGGAAGTCTACCCGCAGCACGAAGTGCTTGGAATTCTGAATAGTTACTCCAGCGTTCTCATTAACGCGTCTGCCAACGGACAGGCAAAAGACATTGAGCTGATCTTTGCTCAGAGACTGCTTGATGACACCAAGCACGCGATGGAGACGCTTGCGACTAGCCACCGATATGAGATGGAAGTGCGCTCGCCCGCCCGTCAGTACTCCAGTCGCTGGATAGACGTCCTCGACTCACTGATGGGCACGAACGGTCAGTTTAAGACCATCACGAACGCAGTGGTTTGGTCGGGTGAGTACCTGGGCTTCCGTGCAGGTATCAGCGAGTATCTCGCGAGTCAAATTAGGGCCGCACGGACGAACGGATTCGTTGTCAAGCGACTTTTCGTGGTGCCCAGTCCCGTTGCTGCAGCAGAACACCCTGAGATGGCGAAGGAGATTCGGAGTATCCTCGAGAAGTACCATAAGGCGACCGCAGCCAGCGCGGAATTCATGCAGTGTCGAGTGCTTGAGCTAGAGAGCAGAGAATACAAGATGCACTTTTTCCACGCACCCCATGACGTTGAAGAGATTATTGGCAAAGGATGGAGCGGCAACTTTGGAGTGTGGGAGCACGGACAATCAAAGACCGTAAATCTGGTGAAGTACGACGAAGAGCCTTCTGCGATGATGGGTCGAGCAATTGAGGCCATCAGCTTTCTTTGCAATGCGCAAGTTGCAGCGCGTTGTTCCAGCTACTTTGAGGATCGTTGGGACAGCACTGTCTCCAAATCGCTCGAGGAGTACTTAGAGATTCAACCACCTTCTGAATCCCGCAACCTCAAGAAGGACGAGTTGTCGCCTGCGCCTAGAGGGCCGTCAAAGAGCACAGGCGCACCGAGGTCCGAAGAAGCGGGGCAGCAATCGCAGTTGCCGGAGGCGCAATCGTGAGCGACTTAAAGATCAACGGTCCGTTCCGAATCGACGCGCATCCTGACGTCGAGATCTGGGAGGCCTCAAGTGAATCGGAACGTAGCTACTCTTGCGTTGCACTTTGCAGGCGATCCTGGACATATGATTGGCCTGCGCTCGGTGGCACGCGCTGGATCCATGTGGATCACGGTTCATTTGACGCGGCTCGCGGCGTCGCGTTAAAGGAGGCTGCTCGGTTAGCTGAAGCCATGCGCAACAAGAACAAGCTATTGCAACGCGCTGAGGATGAACTTCGAGCAACGGATAGCCGTTGGGAAGGACGGTCGCCTTCGTTTGGCTGGCAAGGTGGCAAAGGGGTTACCCTCACCACCAAGAGTGGAGATTGGCTTACGCCGACGCGGCTAATGAATCACGGTTTCCTGGTAGAGCGGCTCAACGGCGCCTACTACGCATCCGAGGACCAAGGTGTTGGTAAAGGTGAGCTTCGTTGGATTGCGCGAGCAACTCGCTTCAACGTTGGCCTTGGATGTGGAATGGACACTGGCGATGCCACGGCTGTGGGCGTGCTGTCGGCAATCTATGAAGGAGCATTGCGTGAAGGTTTGATCGCAGATGGCTCGATACAACGAGAGGAAATGCTCGCGCCAGACTGTCCTCCGGTCTTTGAAGGGCTGACGATTATCGTTATCGGGGCTGGCAAGGTAGGTCTACCGCTGATCGGCCATCTCGTTCAACGGAGGGCGCGGTGTTTCGTCTTTGATCCTCAGCTCAACCGGCAAGGAGTTAAGAACTTTTTTCAAGGCACGAGAGATCGAGGCGCGGCCGTCGACTCTACCCACGCAGCGATACTCGCGGAGTTGGAGAGGGATGGCAGGTTGATTCGCAGTGAGCGTGAAGCGCTCAGTCTGAAAGAAGCGCACATCTTGAGTCCCAACGGAGGGGCCACGGATTGGCTACGACGCGAGATCGAAGCTGGCTGTTCGGCGGCAGAGTATCTGGCGCAACAGAAAGCGAGTAGGCACGGGAAGTTGACGTTGATCGCCGGGGCCGGCAACGCGCAGCTGGTCGATGATCCTGCGGTGAAGGGAGATGCGGAGTGCCTGTTGCGGCCTCTTTCCAGGGAGGGCATCCAGTGGATTCCAGACCCGATCGTCAGCCCTGGCGGTGTAATAGCGGTGAGCCACGAACAGAAGGACTCATGGGTCGCGTCGAACGTTCGAAGCGATTCGTATGATATCGTGAAGCAAAATGTGGCAAAGTTATACGATGGGGCGTCGAAGACGGGGCGTGGAGGCGCGCTGGGGTTGTACGAGGCGTTTCAGGTGCGATTGCAGTCAGAGGCGATCGCGAGCGCTTCTGCTGAACGGGCCGGGGGTGAGCCTAGCTTACATGGTCTGTGAATTCTCTCGACTAGGCATCTCGGTGCGCTGTCGACGTGCGCAGCCGAATCTATAGACAACGCGTGGGCTGTTCTCGCTCCAGCAGTGAAGGGTATCATCGGACTGTCAGCACCTGACCGGAGCTTGACCGAACCGCCCCGATTCGCGGTCAAGTTGGCGACTTCGCGCGCGTAGAAACAGCAAGATGCGCGCCAGTGCTCTCGAGTCCGTTGCCCGCAAGTTGACCGCTGCTTGACCCGCTGGCGGCAAGTGGCGACCTTCCGCGGCAACGACGCGAGTCCCCTACTGAGTTAGTGTCGGCAGAGATTAAGACCGAGACCACGCAGCTCATCGTGGCGTTCGGGCAGGCGGTGGCGTATCGGCTGTTCAGCCACAAAAGCTACTTGGTAGTGCCGCTCAATTCGCCCGAAGAAGACATTGCCCGGCTTGACGTTCTCTCGCGCATAGTCGGAATAGGACTGATCATGTTCGACGCGTCATCAACTGCGGAGCCAAGATTCTCGATCCGAGTGCGCGCGCAGAAACACGAGCCGGACGGCTTCTATCTGAACGACTGCGTGCGGCACGTCGAAAAGACACTGTTTGTGTAGAAGCGGTCCCGGAGTTGAGTCCGCCTTTCTCGCGAACCAGACATCGAAGGAAATCCGTGAGTCCGTCGGGCGCGACCACTGGGTCCTCACAGAAATGGTCAACCGGCGGACGGAACTCGTACCGCTCCGGCGTGCGTGTGATCAACACCACCGCGCAAAGGTCAGGGCCAAGTTCAACTCGAAGGTGGCGTGTTTCGGCACACTGTGGAGCCAGCGGCGGATTGACCTCGGGGCGCCTCACCACGACGCCGTGAATTTGACCACGGGCTTCGCATCACCGCACGCCGCCACGGAGAGGTGTAGGTCGCTTCGCCCCGAGGCCGACGTCGCGCGGGTCCCTTTTCACGCCGCCGCATGAAGCACAACCCAAGCACGCCGCGCCTTCCCTTTGCGCGCCGAACGAGCCCTGATGCCCCCGTCGCCGCATCAACCCGCGGCGCACGGAGCCAAGGACATGACGGCGATCGGGACGGGGCCCTACACGGCCGACATCGGGGACGGGATCGAGACCTTCGAGACGCTCGCGGACGTCCAGCGCGCGATGCGATCTCGGTTCAGCGGGATCCGCTCCAGCTCGGAGTGGTACCGGCGCATGCGCAGCCGGCACGGGGCGAAGGTGCGCGACGCGGCGGGGAAGGTGGTCGCGAACGTGTCGTACAACGGAAGGTTGTGGCGGCCGGGCGGGGAGCGCGAGGAGATCGTGGTGGGGGATGGCCGCCGCGATATGGAGCTCTGGCGCAGCGTCCAACGCCTACGCAAACGGCAATCGCAACCCGAGCGCGCCGGCCCCGTCGAGCATGACCTCGCGCACCCGCGATTCGAGTTGCCCGCGAGCGTCGAGCAGCGCGGCGTCGTCGACCGGAATCCGCCATTGCACGATCAGCCCGGGGCACACGTTGATGCGATCGCGCTTGGTGTTGGAGATCTTCGCGTCGAACTCCGCGCGATCTGACGGAACTGCGAGCCCCAACTTCAGAAACGACGCGAACAGTGACTCGTGCTCCTCGCGAGGCCACGCCTTGCGAAGAAGGTTGCTCTCAACTCCCCACACTGCCCAGTACGCCGGGACATCGAGCAAGACCGTCGTGTAGACGAGGTTCGTCGTCATGTGGGCCAAGTGGAAGTTGGGCGTGATCGTCCAACCGCGAGAGCGCAACTCCAGCACGCGAGCGAGCTCGGCCTTGGCGTACAGCGCGCGACCCTGCGAAGTCGTGTCGCCAGGATCGAACTCCACCACGAGGTCGACGTCCGTCTCGCGTGCTCGCGGGAAGAACCCGACCATCAGCGCGCACTGGCCCTCCGATAGGCGAATCGTCTGACCCCAGCCACGGTGAGGTCGGTAGTCGTCGGGCGCGAGGGCCTTGAGCAATTCCGCGCAGCGCCGCCCCAGACGCCCGATGTCTCGGCCGCAAAACCCCACCTTGGAGAACGGACGCAGCGTGGGGTGGAACGTCTCGACGAAGTCGAGGAAGTCACCGAGCAGCACCGTCTCGGCCGGCCCGAGGTGGCCTGCTTCGAGCAGCCGTCCCCACGCAAGCACGATGTCGCGCCACGCGATGCCGGCGACCTTCACGTCGTGCGTGACGCCCGCCGGCACGTTCACCCTCAGCTGCTCGGGCCGGATGTTCCTGTGCGACGGCTTGTTCTCGATGACGAGCGCGAACTCGTCGTAGCTGACCACGCCGTCGAGGACTTGGCAGCGCGGCGAGACTTCTGCATCCGATTCGTCGACGAAGGTCTCGTCCGACTGCACCAACGAGATGACGCGACGCACCCCTTCGGGAACGCTTCCCGTCTGGGTGATGATGCGCGGAGCTGCCAACGCATGCAGCCTCGGCACTCCCGAGCCGCCGTTCGCTCGGTGCGCCTGGTCCACGAGGTCGAGCCAAGCCGCGTGCGCAACTGGCACGCCGCGCAGCACGAGCAGGAACGCGCGGGTGAGGTTGTCCTCATGGGTGTGCGGCCGGCGCTCGTACGGCACGAAGACGTTCATGTGCCGAAGCGGCACGTCGGTGGGCTCGTTGGGCATGGCCATCAACCTACCGCTCCCGCTCCTGCGTCCAGATCAGGTTGTCGAGCGTCCGCGGCTTGATGCCGGGGAACTCGCGGTCGAGCTCGCGCGCCGCGGCGGTGAGCCTGCCGTCTGCTCGCAGGCGCGTAGCGGTTAGCGTCCGACTCGCTAGTGTCGCGCCGTTTCCGGTCGGTCAACGGCACGATGACCTTGAGCTTGCAGGTGCGCGCTTCGTAGGCGGCACCGCTCGCGAATCAAGCTATGTTGGCATTTCATGCACCGACCGCCGGATGACTACTTCCTCGCCTACTTCGACCGACGCGTGCTGTGTCGGTACCGAGCGTCGCCCGACATCTACGTCCTGCGAGAGGACGACTTCGGCGGCTCGCTCGAAGTCGATGCGCACCCGTTGTTGGCCGAGCCGCACACGCCGCAGCGCTTTCGCGTGGAGTTTGGCTTCCGTCGTCTGCAGGACAGGCGGGTGTGCGTCGCAGCGCTGAAGATGGATCTGGGAAGACTTGCCGAGCCTGAGCAACTTGCGTGGGGCGCCGACCTGATCGATCGTCCGACCTTCCTCGAGCACGACGAGCCGTTCGAGTCTTGGCGAGCCTGCAATCTTGACGGGGAGTGGGCTGGCCGGCCAGGTCCCCTCACGCGCGTGCGCGCTGCCGTACAGCGCTGTCGCGCCGTTACGAATCAAGGATTGGGTGTTTCCCTCTTTCGGTCGGACGATGACCCTTTGCTCGCGTATCCGGTCGCTGAGAACACGCGAGCCCTGACCGACGCGCTGATGGAACTCTACCGCTTCGTTGGGGATGACATGGAAGGTGATGCTCTGATCCGAATGGCGAAGCACCGTTCGATCAGCCTGTCTGATCCCTCGAAGCGGCTGAATACTCTAAAGGAGATCCTTCCGGCCGACTTGACGGCGTCCGTGCACTTGCCACTGCGCAATCTTGCGACCGCTCGAAACAAGGTTCACAAATCTGCGGATGCGCGACCGGAGCCTTGCCCTGCATTCGATTCTTTCGGCCTGACGCTCGAAGATGTAGCGAACGCGCTGGAGCAATTGACCGACTGGTTTGCTAAAGAACTCGGCCTTGACACCGAGCGCTGCCTAGAACGGGAGCACCTCATGAACGCAGCAATTCTCCCCAGCATTCAGTTTCCCCCCGAACCATCGTTCAAGACCGATACTGTCAAGTCCGCCGTCGGAAAGACGATCGAGCGCATCGAGTACGGAGGGGTTCGACCCTCCCTTGAGTGCCACGAGTGGGAGCTGATGGTGCTCCACTTCACCGACGGCTCGGCGCTGCGCCTCGATGTCCGCTGCAATGCTGGCAACCTGGAGAGCCAGTTTCCTGGCCTCAAGGCCGCAATGTTCCGCACATCGATAGACCCAACGTCGATACCCTCTCCTCGCGCAGACGTTTCGACGGATCGGCCGTGAGTGCGCCTTCCGTAGCCGGCCCCTCGATACGCTGCCGCTCACCGATCGGAGGCCACGATGGGCATGATCAGGCGGATCCGCAAAGACGAAGCCATCACGCGCGCGGAGTTCGACTCCGCACTCAAGGCGTGGTTCGACGGAGCCAACCCCGGCGAGTGGGTCGGCGACCGCGGTGGGCGTGGGCAGGCACCGTGGATCTTCGTGCGCGATCTCGGTCGAGTGTTCCATCTGAACGCAGACAGCAACCGCGAGGGTGTTCGCGAGTACCTCGGCATGCTCACGACCAGTCCGAACCTCGAATGGACCGTCGTGCTCAACCGAAACGGCACGCCCAACAAGGTCGCCTTTGGACCTGACCAGCGCACGATCTCAGGGTTCTATCTGTACGTCGTACGGCCGCGCTGACGCGACGAGGTTGGGTCGACACGCCCGCGGGCGACTACGCGTTGGCGCAGCGAAACGCCTCGCCAAGGCGCGCCTGATCTTCGGCTCTCAGTCCCGTGGGTTGCACAAGCGGGATGTTCCAGCCGACCACTCGAACGTCGCGACCCGCGATGGTGCCTCGCGCGTCCGTCCACGTGACCCGAGCCATGCGTCCGGTTCGCCGCACAGAAGCCTCCGTCAGTTCCATCGTCGCATCGAGCACGGACCGACTCGTGCAGACCAACGTGGCGAATGGGAACGCCTCAAGTTGCCACCTCAGGAACGGCAGATCGCGCCGAAGCAGTTCGTCCGCGCCGACCGGATCGACGGCTCGGAGCTTCGACCACGTTGGCGCGGTCGGTTCCTGGACCAAGTCGAGGTGGACGGCGGATCCATCGAGGAACGACGCGCCCAGCCCGGTGAGCACGCGCTCCAAAGGGCGAAACCATGCGTAGACCGGGCTGCTCGGGTCGAAGTAGCGCACCATCCGCTGCGTTGCTCGCTCGGCGCTGTTCTCGTCGATCTCGTGGCGACCCCGCAGTCCGAGAGATCCGAGCGTTTCG
The DNA here is from genome assembly GCA_937952135.1 of uncultured Planctomycetia bacterium. Taxonomy (GTDB): domain Bacteria; phylum Planctomycetota; class UBA1135; order UBA1135; genus WYBT01. The sequence goes on along the minus strand of CALFYL010000352.1, from coordinate 16,137 downwards.
AACCTTCGGCGGGATCCCGTCAGCTCCACGCCGGACTCGGACACGTACTCCCTGTCCGACGGGTTCAGGCCAATGGTGGCAACGCACGCCCGATCGATCTGCCCGAAGAACAACACCGGAAGCGCGTTCGGCACAGTCCACTCCGACGACGGCCACTTCAGCCGATCGAGAAAGTACTTGGAGTGTTCGGCAAGGTTCATTCGACGCGGGGCATGCGATGGGGGAGCGAGGCACGGGGCAGTTCCCGCGACGCGCACCCTACCGCTCCCGCTCCTGCCTCCAGATGAGGTTGTCGAGCGTGCGCGGCTTGATGCCGGGGAACTCGGGGTCGAGCTCGCGCGCCGCGGCGGTGAGCATGGCCTCCGCCTCGTCGGGATCGACCGGTCGTCCGAGGACGCGCTCCAGGAAGCGGAAGATCATTCGGTCCGGCTTCACGAGGTCATCGCGGCCGGCGAGCATCAGGAAGTAGCGCCACGAGAGGCCGGACGACTGGCCGGGGATCCGACGCACGTCGCGCTCGACTGCCGCGAGGTCATGCGCCTCCAGCACGTCCTGCAGGTGCTCGATCCGATGGCGCGCGAGCGCGCCGGCGAACTGAACGACCGCGTCCGCCTTGAGGATGCCGCTGCGCGCGGAGGTGCGCTGCCGGTTGGCGAACACATCGGTCGCGAGCCTGTCGGCGTCGATCGGGACCACGCGGACTAGGAAGCCGGTGATCGACTCCTGCTGATTGCGCTGCGGCACCGTTCCCTTCGGCGCTTGCTTCGGCAGCCCGAACCGCCGGCAGTAGCGGTCGATCACGTTGCGCACGCCCTCGTACCGCACGCCGATGGAGAACACCGAGTCGATCACGCACAGCGGCAGGCTCGCGTAGCTGTACTCGTCCGCGACCTCGGTGGGACCGGAGCTGGTGAGGACGGCGCGGCAGGCGGCGATGAGGGCGGGGAGGTCGGCTGGGTTGGCGAGAGGCATGGGAACTTGATGCGTGCTGGGGACGGCGGGCGCACGCCTCGGTAGATGCACCCGGGCCACCGGAGATCGCAACGTACCTGCAGGCCGGCGGCCGAACTCCGCGCCCGTCGAGGTCTACGCTACGGTCATTCGGGGATGTGGTCGTTCGAATCGGCGCGACGGGCACGCCGCGGCTCACCCGAGGTTGTTCTGAGTTGCGAACTGCCGGCGCCATGTGTCGCCCGATTCTGTGACCGAGAGGCGATCCTCAAGCTCGGCCACGAAACCACGGCGGCTCAGGTCGAGCACTGCCAGGCGAAGAGCCCCGGTCAGGAGCGGAGACAAGCCGAGCCGGGCTGTGAGATCCGCAAACGAGCAACCGCCAGCTATGGCGGTGAGCAAGCACCAGCTCTCGACCTCGGCCCTGGAAGGTCCTTGCTGACTCGTCCTCATCGGCTTCATTGTGAACGTCCTTCCGCCAGCAAGCGGTCATAGGACTCAAGTGCGAGGGCCAGCAGGCTCGACTTGATCGGCTCACCTGGACGGGAATTCGCACGTGCTTTGCGCGCCTCGCGCAGGTAGCTGTCGATGTTGCCGACGAGGAACAGGCCCTTACGTGCGCGTGTGAGCGCCACGTTCCAGCGCTTGGGCATGTCGAGGAATGGCGTCGCGCGGTCGCGAACGAGGCTGATGAAAACGTAGTCGGCTTCACGCCCCTGGCATCGATCCAAAGTGCAAATCTCCACACGACCGTTCATCGCCGCCAATCCGTCTCTCAAGGCTCTTTCCTGAGCGCGGTAGGGCGTGATCACCATGATGGAGCCGTCAGCGGTCATGGCGGCAAGCAGCTCCGGCATCACTTCCGCGATGACCGTCACCTCTGCTGAGTTTGCCTCACCGTTCTCGCTCGTCTCGCCGACCACTTGTAGAAAGCGCACACGGCAATCGCCATCGTCGGAGAGACCATCGCGCAGCGACTCATTGAAGTAGAACAACTCTCTGGGCACAACGGACAGACTCGGATGCATGCGGTACTGCCGCGCGAGTCGACCCACGAAAGGCTGCACGCCCGTGGCGAGTCCTCCGGGAACCACCTCGGCCAGCCGTCTGAGCAACGGAACTTCCGAAAACCACTGCGTCGGGATACCGATCATCCAGTCGTACACCGAAGTGCAGTGGATCGCGAAGCGCTGCGCCATAGCCAGCTCAATCTCGTCGCGAGCAGTCACGCAAGAGCCTTCTGGTGCGAGTGTGTCGAGCGCCTCCAGCGCGGCGGCCGAAGGCAGGTACTTGCTGAGTCCGTTCCGCAGTCCGAGTAGCGGCAGCTTGTGCGCCCGTCGGCGTGCCCAGGGTAGTGCGTGGTATGTGTAGTAGGCCGTGTCGATCGACACTGCGCCTACCCGCTCCCGCTCCTTCACCGCGGATTCGCCAACTGCAACCGGAACCTCTGCCCCACGCTGCACAAGCACCCGACGAAGACGAGCTTTCGTCCCGGCTTTCGAGTCCCCGAGGATGGCCACTACGTCCTCTGGAGTGCAAGCCACAACGCCTCGTGGCGTCTCTGCTTCTTGGTGGACGCGTGCCGTCGGGATCTCGTCCAGTTGCACTTGCGCGGCATGGTCTTCGATGGCGCGGACGACGCGTTCGGGATCTTTGGACACAACCAAGACGTCGAGCCCCCAGCGCTCACCTGGCTTGACTCGCTCCAAGACGGCCGCCACGGAACAGACGAGTTCGACTTCGTCCGACAAGATCTCGGTGAGCGTCGCCGCCACCTCCGCCGAATCGCAGAACGGCGGCATCTGCGATGGATCACCCACCAGACACCAGCGCTTGGCCTTCACTGCAATGGCAAGAAACTCCGGCACGGTCATCTTCGACACTTCGTCAACAACCAAGAGGTCGAAGGAGCCTGGCGCTGCCAGGCTCACCTCGTCGCAGCTCAAGATCCCGATCGGTGTCCCGCAGATGAGAGGCTTGTGAGCGGCGATTGCGGAGGTAATGGGCGAAAGCCCGCTCGCCCGGTCATCGACTCTCTGGAATAGCTGACGAGCCCCCGGAACCTCGGAGCCAAGGATCGCTTCGAGGCGTCTCGCGATCGTCGTGGCTCTGTGCTCCTGCTTGCTACCGACCCAGGAGCCCATTGCCGATGGAGCCACCGACTTCATCCGTGATGCGAACCGCACCGGCGTTGAACTAGGCGTCAAGTCATCGTCGTCCTGCACGCTTGTCAGCTTCTCGACGATGTTGTCAACCGCCACGTGAGTAGAGGATGCGATCAGGACGCGCTGTCCTTGCGACAGTGCAGAGCGGACGATGCTGCTGATCACCGTTGTCTTGCCAGACCCCGGAGGCCCCTCGATCACCGTGAAGTGTGGCGACGCGAGCGCCTTCCAAGCGCAGTCCCTCTGGTGTTCGTCGAGTCGATCGGCCACGGTCCTGCGAGTGTCAGCCCTCGGCAGGGCGTGAACTTCCGCGAGGCAGTCCGACGGAGCGGCGCCAACAAGTGCGCGCAGCGGATCCAGTTCCTCGTGTCCTTCCCTCTCAAGCACGTCGAGGGCAGCGAGTTGGCGCTCGAGCTGAACGAGGTTGGGCACGATCGCGAGGTGGGTGTATGCAGCCGCAGCGCTCGGCAGCCGAGCCAACCGCAGCGCCGTCACGCGCGGGTATCGCCCTACGCCATCGTCGTCGTACTCCACAAGGTCGATGTTCTCCCGGTTCGTACTCGCCAGAAACGCGCGCGGTGATCGCCGCAGAAGGGCGAGCTGAGAGTCCGTCAGGCACGCGATCTGCTCCTCCAGTGCACCCTTGACGGCGTCGAGTACGGCATGCGCACCCGCATCTCCACTCCACTCCCCGTCGTAGTCGATCTGCACACGCACGGTCGCCGTGCCGTCCGTCGCGTTCTCTTGCCATGCCCCGGACGTTCGGGACTCCTGGCTCTCGTATCGGTTAGCGAACAGGGTCATCACCGAATCGACTGGCGTCGGCGTTCCACTCCGGGGCCTCCGGTTGACTGTGCCGTTGTCGATCCTCGCGATGACCGGGTGGGCGAGGAGGCGCTCCATCCTCGCTTGCAGACTCGCGCGGATCACAGGAATGAGGGTGGCCATGGTCGCTCGTGTCAGGTCGGTCCGGCCTCGGAGCGGAGCCGGTCCTCAGCAGTAAATCGGAGGCAGGAATGTGTTGCAGTCACGTTGGCGGGGATTTCGCGCGTCTCGCTTGTGCTTGTTTTACGTGAGCCAATGTTCAGCCAGGGCTGACGAGATCAGCGCCGGGCTACGCGAACCGGATCGCGTAGGCCTCGATGCAGAGGTTCAGAAGGAACGCGAACGGCATCGAGAACGTGCCGGTGCCGTGAGGTGAGCGACAGCCGAACGGTTCGCCTTCGCCGACTTGTCCCCACGAGTTGAGCCCGATGAAGCGGCCCTGGTACTTCCATGACGGATTGCCGTCGACGTGGTCGTACCCCACCAGGCACCACGCGTGGGCGCGGGTTCGCTTGTCGCCAGGGAGGGGAGTGAGGAGCAGCCCAGTGTCCCAGATGTCCGCGCCCCCGAGTTGCTCGTGGAAGCGATCGGTGAGGTATGTGGAGACCACAACGACCCAGCCGGCAGCAAGAAACGTCTTCACCGCCGCGATGTCGACAGGCTGGTCGGCGCCGGCGCGCCGGAGTTCGTGGACGATCGGGGCGCCTCGGGCGCGCGAGATTCGTCTCCGCTCACGCCAGGCGCGTTCGGACACCTCGATGACATCGCATATTGCGGGAGAACTTACCGAGAGCGCAAGCTCGTCCTGCTCGCGCAGCGGCAACTCGACTTGCACGTGATCGAGAACGGATCTCACGAACCGCCCGCTCGAGGCGTCGCCGGTATCCCGATGCAGTGCGCGGGCGCTGAACTGCGTTCGGCTGCCGGGGCCACCCGGCCGACGAAGCGCGATCTCCAAGGCGCTGCAGACGGCGTGGGCGACGCAGGACGGCGCGGTTCCCTGGTCCCGTTGACTCTTGGCGACGACGCCGAGCGCAGAACTCTGCGGGATCGCACACACACGCAGCGGCAGATCGGGCGTGGAGTTCCGAGGATGAAGCACGTGCAGCGTCTCAATCCGCCTTCCGAGCATTCCCGGCTCTGGCTCGGCGCCGAGAGCGAGTTCGCGGTGCACGAGAACCGGTGCCGCGCGCGCGCCGAGCGTCTGGATCGGCTCGAACAGCCTGGCCCACACGAGCTTGTTCCAATCGTCGTGGAGAGAGTCCTCGTCGGGCGCAACCCAAAGGTCCTTCCAATCGGCGTCGCGATCTGGCGGGTCTTGCACGGGCGACGCAGGAACTCCGGCGCGCAACAAGTCCGCAGGAAGCAACCGCAGCAAGGACCGGGGCTCGCCCGCATCCGCCCTACGCTGCTTGCTGTTGAAGTGGCGTCCCCACCAGGGACTGGCCTGGACCACCTCTCGCTGCGCCCTCGACCAGCGAGTCATGCAGCACTGCACGGGGAACTGGTAGTCGCGCTCCCACGGCAGGCCGTCGAGCTGTTCGCGAGCCAGGATGCCGAAGTTGTCCAGGAACACGTCCTGCGCGCCGAGGTCGTGCGCCCAGCCACGCGGGTTCTTCGGCTTGAAGTACGGTTCGGCAGCGAGGTGGCGACGGAAGTGGAGTTGCGGCGTTGCGCCGAACCGAGATGCGAACTGCCCGCGGGGGAAGCGTTTCGAGTACTTGGTCCCCGGCGACACTTCGATCACTCCTGCGCGTTGTTGCGGGTCGAAAGATCGGCGAGAAACTCCGACGCCGGCTCGCAAGCCGTGACGAGCAGCTGGTCGCGCGCCCGCGTGCACGCCACGTAGAGCAAGTGCCGCTCGGTCTCGTAGACCTCCTGCAGGTCGCCGTCGTCGCCGACGGCCGAGATGCGGGACTGGAGCGGAAGCACTTCGTCGTCGCACGCCATGACTGCGACCGCGCGGAACTCCAGGCCCTTGGCGAGGTGCATCGTGCTGATGGAGACGTGGCCCGAGGCTGACTCCACTTGCGCGTCGAGCACGCGGAACGGGAGCTTGGCGGCGCGGACGGCGGCCGTCGCTCGGTCGAGTTCGGCTTCGGAGCGGACGAACACGCCGAACTCGTGGGGAGCGACGCCGGACGCGGCGCGTTCCGCGAGCCATCGGGCAACCGCGTCGCGCTCGGCCACCGTGTCGTCGAACACCTGAACCAGCGGCTGCGGGCCGTTGAACGCGGACACGGTGCCGCGCCGCTCCTCGGTCAATCCGTCCGCGTCGGTAACTGACGGGTCGAGCAGGCGGTCGGCCTGCGCTCGAATCTGGTGCGAGGTGCGGTAGTTCACCCGCAGCGTGCGCGAGCGACCACGAACGTCGACGCCGAGTGACTTCCACGAGAACGGCTGCTGGAAGATGCGCTGGCCGAGGTCGCCCGCGAAGAACAAGGCGTTGGGCCGTGCGGCGCCGAGCGCGGCGAGGAAGCGGAGTTGCGCAACGCTCACATCCTGCGACTCGTCCACGACCGCGAAGTCGAACACCGGGCGGCTCTGGCTGCCCACCGACCCCGCGAGCGCGGTGAACATCCCTGCGTTTGTGCTCAACCCGCGCTTGCGCAGCTCGCCCAACACGCGCTCGAAGATCGACCACGCCAGCCGACGCTGCGCCTCCGGCAGTCGGGTCTTGCGACCAAGACGCGCGACATCGCGGTACTGGTCCCAGGATCGGATCTGCCAGGCGTCGACAACGTGTTCCCACTCGGTCATGAGGAAGTGGGTTCCGAACTTGTGGCCCGGGACGGCGGCGGCGGATTCCTTCACGAGCGCGAGCACGCCGGCTCGGTCCGCGAGACTCACCGGACCGATCTGGGCCGCGTGGAGCCTGCGCCCGACGCTGTCGAGTGCTTCAACGTCGATCCGCTCGGCAAGTCGCGGCTCGCTGCCAAGCAGTCGGCGTAGCTTGGTGTGCAGCGCTCGCGCCAACGTGTCGGAGAACGTCGTGAGCAGCACTCGCGCTTGGGGGTGCGTGCGAGCCAGATGCGCTGCGCGGTGCACGGCGACGATGGTCTTGCCCGTTCCAGCCGAGCCGGCGACGCGCGCCGGCCCCGAGTAGTCGCGCTCGACCAACTGGCGTTGCTCGGGGTGCAGGAAGATCGCCCACTTGTCCCACGGGTAATCCAGCGCCCGCTGCAATTCTTCCACGTTGGCCACGACGCGGAACCGGCGAAGCGCGTCCGGGTGCTCGAATGGACTCGCCGCGACAGGCTGTGCGGGCTTCGGCTTCGGACTGCCCCCGGTGGCTAGCTCCAGCAGCGCCTCGGATGCCTCCGCGGGGAGGTGGTCAGCCAGTGCGAGCAGCGAGTCTTCGGTGGCTGCCCGTACATCGTTGAGCCACTCGCTGGGCACGCCAAGCGCGAGGAGTTCGTCGTCGCTCCGTCCCGCAAAGATCGGGGCGCGACTCGTCGCGGGCTTTGCCGCGGGCGCGGCCGGCGCGCGCTCGACGTACGCCGGCACCACGACTTCCTTGACGGTCTCGCGGATCTCGACCAACTGCGCCGCACCGGTCTTGGGGTGCGTCTCCAGGCGGCGGCGCTCCGCCCACGCATAGGCGCGGTCGTGATGATCCACGTAGCAGAGCAGCAGGCTGCTCTGGTTCCGATGCACGATCAGGCGCAGGTCTCGACCCACGCGCACCGACCAGAAGTTCTTGTCGCGCGCGCGGTCAAGCTTGTGGAACGAGTGCCCCGGGCTCGCCGGGTTGATCTGGAGGTCGAACGCAGCGGTCTTGACGGCCCTCTGCTCCTCGCCGGTCAGGCGAGCGAGGCTGTCCGTGAATGTGTCGGCGATGCGGAACTCCATGCAGCCCGTGCCTATCGAAGTGCTCGTAGTTGTTCCGCAACGGCCGAAATGGAGTCTGGTCGATGATCGGGATTGTCGGCAAGGCATCTGAGGACAATCTCATACAGCGACCCTTCAAACGGGCACACGCTTCTGTCGGGTACACCCGCCGAGATACGATTCACGGCAACGAACCAAATCGTCTTGGCAGCCTGGAACACATCACTCCGGTGATCGACGGGATGCGTCTTGTCGCGAGAGTACTGTAGTAGTTCAGGAGAAGAGAAGTTTGCTGGCCCGACAAAATCTGACTGCTCGGTGAGGTCCTCCAGCAGGCGCGCATCAATATCCTCGCCAAGGCGTTTCGCAATCCCGAAATCGATCATCTTGATCTGCCAGTCTTCGGTTGAGGTGACAAAATTCGCAGGCTTAATGTCACGATGTATAAAGCCGCGTGCGTGCAGATGTTGCACCGCATCGCACACTTGAACCGCAATGTCGAGCGCGGCGCGCGCTGGAATGCGATCTACGCCATCCAAATGGCGGCGTAGGTTGCTGCCGCCGAGTTCAATCGCCATCCAAGGCACGGCAAGTTCCTGAAGAGTGAGCGACCCCGACCCTAGGACGCGAGCGACATTGACGTGATCGAGAGCGGACTGAATTCTGAGTTCATTGTCGAAGCGCGCAGTTCTAGTGTCGTCGATTACTTCTAGGACCTTAATCGCGCAGAGGTCTTGTTCGCGCGGGTCGCCTCGAAATGCACGAAACACGCGACCATTGCCTCCACCGTTTACGTAGCTGTGAATTGAGTACGGCGTTCCGGCGCTGTCCGTAATTTGCGTTGGGATCGCCGTCTGCCCTAGAAACCGGCCGCGGTGCGATAGATTGATGTAGTGCATTCTCGTTCTACACCCTAAACACCTTCATCACCTCGTCGCCGAGGTGGTTGATGACTTTGACGGCTATGCGGCCCTTCTTGGGCTTGTCGAAGGGGCGCGAGGTGTCGCTGTGGAGCGTGGCCCAGGCGTCGGGGTCGATCTCAGCCTTGAGGGTGGTCTTGAGGGAGCTGTACGGGTCGTTCGCACCGAGGAAGTAGGCGTGGCGGACGAAGAAGCTCTCCTCGTTGTAGTCAGTGTCGATGAACCAGCAGGCGATACCGTCGGCTCCATCGCTGACGACTTCGCCGGTCTGCGGCTTGAAGACGTCGACGCCCTTCACCTTCACGCGCAGGCGGCCGTCCTTCTCGGGGAGCAGTTCGATGTCGGGCTCGCCGAAGATCACGAACAGGTTGCCCTTGCCCGTGTTCTTGAGGTCGTCCGCCATGTGCAGGTCGGCATTCATGCGCGCCTTGAGCACCGGGAGGCGACCGAGCTTGGTGAACTCGGTGGTGTGCGCCTCGTAGTTGAAGGCGCAGGAGATCAGCACGTCGAAACCCGCGTCGCCGGCCTCGCGGGCTGCTGCTACGAGGTCCGCACGCTGCACGGTGCCGAACTCCGGCCCGATGAAGATTGCTGCGCGCTTCTCAGTGTCACCTTCGAGGTAGCGCCCGTCGCCGCACACCATGTTGCCGGGCCACGCGGCGAGCGAGGTGAACGTGATCCGGTCCTCCTTGTGCGCCTGCTGCACGCCGGCGGTTTTGAGGTTCTCCAGGATCATCTGGGGGAACGACTGCTTGGCGGTGTACTCCGGGCTGCGCTCGGCCGCGATGTCGACGAGATCGTCGTTCTCGTTGACGGCCAGCATGCGGTGTGGGCTCAGGCTCTCGACCGTGAACGGACCTGCGACGCGGACCTTCTTCTTGTCCTCGAAGGGCTTGTCGTAGAGGTACTCGAACTCGGCCTTCGCGGCGATCGAGGCGTCGATCTCCTTCTGGCGGGCGATGCGGGCCTGCCACCAGTCGGCGTGAAGCTTCTTCGCTGCGTCCGTCCACTTGGCGTCGGCCTCTCGCGGGATCTCCCACTCCCGCCAGCTCTGCTTCAGCGCCTTGTTCAACGACTCGCGCAGCGGTTCCAACTTCGCCTGCCAGCGCTCCCAGATGACGTCGATCTCGGCGTTGTTGGCGATCGACTTCAGCGTGATGTGGGGCACGCGCTCATAGACAAAGCCGTGGCGGATGTTGCCGTGAGGCGTCGCCGAGCTGACTCCGTTGCCCGTGACCTCGGCCTCTTTGAGTTGACCCTCCCGGGAATCGGCAATCAGGTAGAGGGGGTAGCGCGCGCCCATGATGCGAGCGCGTGCGAGTGCGAGAGCCACGCGAGACGTATCGACCGTGATCCAGCGGCGGCCCCATTGCTCGGCGACAGTGGCGGTAGTGCCAGAACCGCAGGTCGGGTCGAGCACCAGATCGCCGGGGTCCGTGGCCATGAGGATGCAGCGTTGGATGACCTTCGCAGCGGTTTGGACTACGTAGACCTTGTCTTCACTCCGACTCGTGAACGGCGTGTCTTGCCAAAGATTGTTGATGGGGCGAACCGCAAAATCATTCAAATAGCGAACGAAGGTCACGTCTTTGACGCGAGCGTGAAGGCGAGAGGCTCTTGCAAGCCGTTCGAAGCTCTCTGGTGGGTTGCCCCACCACCTTTGGCCGGGAAGAAAAACCCGTCCTTGAAAATGGAAATCAAATCTTCGACCTGGGCCTGGTTTCGTTAGGTCGCTTAATCGGAACGCGCGATCTGTCTTGGCAAGTGGAGTTTCGCCCGACTTCTCTTCCCTTGTCATTGAACGTCGATTGCCCAATCCGTCTTCTACATTGAAGTATTCCGAAGCGCTTTCTGTTTCGGCTCCCTTGTCCACGTAAAGCGCTCGGAACTTCACGTTTTCAAGGCTCTTCGCGAACTGCAACACGTAGTCCATCACTGTTGGCAGCGATGATCCTGACTGGAGCCCACTGGTCTTCGTAACCGCAATGAGGCTGACAAAATTGTCTTCCCCGAACACCTCATCCATCAGCGCTCGAACGCGGTGGATATTCTCATCGCCGATCTGCACGAAGATCGAGCCAGATTCGGCCAGCAAGTCCCGTGCGACGGTGAGTCGATCGCGCAAATACGTCAAGTAGCTGTGTATGCCGTCGCGCCACGTATCGCGGAACGCCTTGACCTGCTCCGGCTCGCGCGTGATGTGCCCGGCGTTGCCGTCCTTCACGTCGCGGCTGGTCGTCGACCACTGGAAGTTGCTGTTGAACTTGATGCCGTACGGCGGGTCGAAGTAGACGCACTGCACCTTGCCGCGCAGGCCCTCGCGCTCGGCCAGGCTCGCCATGACTTGAAGCGAATCGCCGAGAATCATCCGGTTCGACCAGTTCTGGTCGTGCTGGTAGAACTCGGTTTTGTCCGCGCCCTCAGGGATGCCGTTGAAGTCGGCGAAGAGATCCGCCTGGAAGCCCGGCTGCTTGGCTTTGGCGTCCTTGGTCCGGTTCATCAGGTCGTCGATCAGGACCTTGGGGTGGACTTTCTCCTGGATGTAGAGCGGCGGCGCGTGGACGACGAGGTCGCTCCAGTCCTGTTCATCCTTGCCGCGCCACACAAGCTGCGGATCGAGGTCGGTGTTGCGCGGATAGCGCAACTGCACGGGCCGCTCCTCGTCAGCCTTCATCACTGGCTGGAACTCAGCCGTGGGGATGTTCTTGCGCTTGTCCGCGTCGTGGCGCAGCGCCTCCACTGACTTGGGGGTGTTGCTCTTGGCCATGGTCAGACGTTTCCGGTGAGCGGCTGCCTGGAAGCGGAGTCGAGCATGCTGTCGAACTGCGCGGCAACCTTCGCGCCGAAGTCGGCCTCGATGCGGTAGACCTCAGTGAACTCCGCGAAGGCCCAGCGACCGTGCGTGCCGAGGTGGTTCACGCCCGGGACCCAGTAGGTCTCCATGGTCGACTTCTTCTCCTTGGCGTCCTCTCGGCGGTAGCCCTTGATCTCCACGACGAGGTGGAGCGGGTCGTCCGCGCCGCGACCGACGTCGACGAGCACAATGAAGTCGGGGCGGTACTTGCGGTTCTCCGAGCCCATGCGGTAGGGGACCTCGAAGCCGAGACTGTGGTTCTTGGTGTAGGCGAGCACGCGCGGGTGCGCCTCAGCCACGCGGCAGAACTCGGCTTCCCAATCGCTGTCGTACACGACCCAGTTCACGTGGTTCTTCGGCGGCGGGCCGGATGTATCCCAGCGATCGGTGCGCGAGGTGTTGAAGCGCACGTTCCGTGTCGAACCGGTCGGGTTGTAGGGATCGGGGAGCGCCTTGATTGGGCGTTCGCCTTGGAACCGCCGCGTGATCGCTGCGGTGATCTTGTTGCAGGCCATGTCCGCGAGCTCTTGATACATGAGCTGCGCTGGGTAGGTGTCGCCCTTGCACACCAGGCACGTGTCGAGCCACTGCTTCGCGATGCGCTTGAGCTGGCCGAACAGGTGGAGCTTCGGCTCCGCGCCCGCGTCGCGCCACTTGGTGTAGAGCAGGTGGTGCGTGAGGTTGTAGACGATCGTCGACGGGCGCGTGTCGCGCAGGTGACGCAGGTCGAGATTCACCGCCGCGCCGATGATCCCTTGGTTCTGCGTGATCGACGGGCCAACGATTTCGGGGCTCAGTTCGAGGATCGAGTCATCGTTGAAGGTGGCGCTCAGGCGCTCTTCCGGCAGCTCGACGCGGTAGCCGACGATGCGCGGGAACGTGATCTCCAGGTGGTCGCGCTCGGGGCGCATGGCCTTGACGAGGACGGTCTCGCGCGGCGGCTGGGGAGGCGCCACGACGGGCTTGGCCGTGAAGTCGAATGGGATGCCGAACACGTCGGCGTACTCGACGTTGAACAGCCCTTCCTCGTTCAGCTCGTAGGACTGGCGACGCAGGGCGCGGCCGATCACTTGCTCGCACAGGAGCTGTGTGCCGAAGGCCCGGATGCCGAGGACGTGGGTGACGGTGTTCGCGTCCCAGCCTTCCGTGAGCATCGAGACAGAGACGACGCAGCGAATCGAGCCGCCGAGCTGGTCGCGCTTGCCGACCGTGTTCATGACCTCGCGCAGCAGGTCCTGGTCGGTGATGTTGTCGGCTGCGCGCGGGTCGCCGGTGCGCTCGACGATCTCGCGCCGGAAGCGCTCGATCTCGTCGGCAGCCATGCTGCGGAAGTCTTTGTCGAGCGCGTCGCCGGCTTCGAGTTGCTCGCTGTCGATCAGGAGCGTGTTCGGTCGCGGCAGCGGGTTGCCGGTCGTCGAGTCGAAGTTGTTGAACAGCGCGAGGCGGCCTTGCTCCAGCGTGGTCGTCCCGTCGTCCTGCTTGCGGTGGAAGCCGGAGATGTAGTCGTAGACCAGCTTCGAGATCGAGGTGTTCTGGCAGACGATGATGAAGCAAGGCGGGACGGGGATGCCGCGCTGCTTCCAGAGTTCGAAGGTCTTCTCGTAGTGGCCGTACAGCGCCTCGATGGCCGTCAGGAGGCGTACCGGCAACTTGAGCGGGTCTAGGGCCTCGTCCGTGCCGCGGCCCTTCTTGGGCATGTCCTTGCGGATGTGCTCCCAAAGGTCGCGGAACATCGGCAGCTCGTCGCCGGGGATGTTCTCGGCGACGGGGACACGGGGGAGCTTCACGATGCCGCACTCGATCGCATCCATCAGTGAGAAGTCGCTGACGGTCCAAGGGAACAGGGTGCCCTCGGCGTAGCCCGAACCGCGCAAGAAGAACGGCGTGGCGGAGAGGTCGAAGACGCGCGCGACTCCGAGCTTGCGGGTCACGGCCTCGATGCCGGAGATCCACAGCCGCGCAGCCTCGTTGTTCTTCTCGGCTTCCTTGCGGTCGTCCCCCTTGAGCGCTTCGTCGTCCGGCTCCGGCGGCTTCTCGCGGTAGCAGTGATGCGCCTCGTCGTTGAGCACGAGGATGTTCTTCATGCCCATCAGGTCGGGCATGACCCGCTGCAACATCTGGCCTTCCGTCTCCTGGGTGTTCAGCTCGTCGCCGCCGCGGCCCTGGAGTAGCGCCCGCCCGCCGGAGGAGAGTTCGACGCGCTCCCGCAGCTTGAACGAGTGGTAGTTGGTGATGACGATCTTCGCCCGCTGCAGGTCGGCGAGCATGTCGTTCGGGACGAGCTCGCGGCTGGCGTAGTAGCTGTCGGGGTCGTTCGGTTGCAGGACGCGCAGGCGGTCCTTGATGGTCAGGCCGGGCGCGCAGATCAGGAATCCGCGCGTGAAGTGCTTGCTGCCGGGGCGGCGAACGGCGTTGACCGTCTGCCAAGCGATCAGCATCGCCATGACCGTGGTCTTGCCAGCGCCGGTTGCGAGCTTCAGCGCGGTGCGGAGCAGTAACGGGTTGGCGTCGCGGTTCGCCGCCGCGACGTGATCCAGGATGCGCTTGCCGTGCTTGGTATGGGGCGCGACTTCGGTCAGCCAGATCGCCGTCTCGACGGCCTCGATCTGGCAGAAGAACGGACGGACATCGCCGAACGCATGGCTACGCCAGTGGGTGAGCAGGCGCGCGGTCTCCGGGGTCACCCACCAGTCGTTGGGATTCGAGAGTGCTCGCCACTCGTCGACGTAGCCGCGGATCTCGTTGATGTTCGAAGTCGTGTCGTACTTCTGCTCAGCGGTCGAGATCTCCCTCGCCTCGTCGAACCCGATTTCCTCCTGCTTGGCGACCCCCTTGCGCTTCTTGGGCTTGGGGATCGGCGTGATGAACTCCGCGCGGCGGCGCGACTCGATGGTTCGCTGGGTCGGTTGGCCGTGGGTGTCGAGTTCCCAGTGCCGCGTGGGAGCGGCGTACGGCGAGTTCAGGATCGGTCGATCGAAAAACGGGTTGGACATTGCGAGTTAGGTCGCGCGGCTGCCGGCCGAGCGCGCGAAGCTGACGGCAGCGCCGGGCGGGATGCGGGGAAGGTGCAACCGACGGTCGCGATGGTGCAGCGGAGTGGCTTGGTTGACGGGCCTCCAGGAGGGGCGGGCAGGATAACCAGCGTCGCGCGCCGGTTGCCCGAGCTGCGCGGGTGGATCGCGCGGCGGATGCGGGCCTACTCGCGGTGCATCGAGCGACGCTGCGGTTCGGTGCCGCGCACCAGGCTCAGGTCGTCAACCCGGGTTCCTCGACCCGAGCGCTCTGCAGGCCACGCTCCAGCAGGTCGACGAGCTGATCAATCTCCGAACGCCACTGCGTGCGCTGTTCGCGCAAGGTGTCGGGCGGCGCGTCCTCAACTCCAAGCACCTCGCCGTTCCATGCTGCGCGCACGCGCTCTGTCAGCGTGGACATCAACCGAACGGCGAGGTCGATCTTGTCGATGGGCACCGAGGGAACCGGCGCCCGACCGGTCGCGACATCGAGGTCGAAGTGCGCGACGAGTTTGTCTCGCAGGGGCTTCATGGGGTCGAGGCACTCCCTCAGAAACTCCAGCTCGGTCTCGATCAACCGATCGGACAGTTGGCTCGCGGAGGGAGCTTCGCCGACAACCCGTTCGACGGTCAGGTTGCTTTGGCCGCCGGTCTGGAGCTTGTCGCCCAGGCGACAAAGGTCCAGGACGACGCCCCGAAGCAAGTGCCACCGCGTGAAGTAGAAGAACGACTTGGCCGCTGCGCCCGTGATGCGGTAGGCCCGATCTCCGGCCGCGACCTGGGCTTGCGCGGAGGGCTCCTCCTCGCGGAAATACAGTCGCCTCCACATGGTCCAGGCTGCCTCCAGGTGGCGCACCTCGGCGGCCAGCACTTCGAAGCCCTTCTTCTTGGATTCGTCAGTCGGCATGTCACTCCGTCGTTTCGCGCCGCGGCCAGCGTCGTTGCCGGGCCACCGCCGCGCATCCCTCGCTATTCGCTATGACTTTCTGCCTGGCGGCGGTCGAGATCGCCGCTCCGACCCGGAAAATCGCGGATTCTGGCGGAATCTAGGGGCCTTCCGGGGCGCCACATTAACGCCAGTGGCAACCCCTCGCGGAATGCGCACTTCTAGGAATGCGGCTGATTGCCGCGAGTTTTGGTACGCCCGGCGCGATTCGAACGCACGACCTTCTGCTCCGGAGGCCTGCGACGCTGTTTCCTGCGGCGAACGCGCGCCCAAACCGGCCAGGGGCGGACGTAGGCGGCCAGGGACGGCCAGGGGCGGACCAAGGGGCGGACCAAGGGGCCGTTGCGCGCCCCGAATCGTGTCCGCTTGAACCGGCCACAGGCGGCCAGGGGCGGCCAGGAGCGGGGCAACGAGGTGCTCGCAAAGCGCAACTCGTGTCCGGTGAAAGCGGACAGGCGTGCGGCGGGAACACCGTGGGACCGCGCGGCGGGGAGGGACGCGGCGCCGGGGCCTTCGGCCCGTTGCGGCGTGGTGGACCGGCGCTACCTTCGTCGCGCCCGCGTCACTCCCGGCGCGGCTCGTTCCCGTCGCAGGAGCTTCCATGACGCTCGCCCGCTCGCTCGCGGTTGCCGTT
>CALFYL010000351.1 GCA_937952135.1 uncultured Planctomycetia bacterium | reverse complement strand
GCGAGCGCGTCGTAGTCGAGCACCTCGCCGTCCGTCGTCGGGTATTGCGCCAGCACGCCGAACACCGGGCGCGCCTTGAAGTCGAAGCTGTCGACGTCGCCGACGATCACGTTCCACCCGAGCGCCGCGGCGCGCGTCTCGAGCACCGCGATCGTCTGCGGATGGCAGCGCGCGCTCACCAGGAACGCGTCGCGCTTGCCCTTCAGGATCGCGTGGCACATGCTCATCGCTTCCGCGGCGGCGGTGCCTTCGTCGAGCAGCGACGCGTTCGACAGCGGCAGGCCCGTGAGGTCGCTCACCATGGTCTGGTAGTTCAGCAGCGCCTCGAGCCGGCCCTGGCTGATCTCGGCCTGGTAGGGCGTGTACTGCGTGTACCAGCCCGGATTCTCGAGGATGTTGCGCTGGATCACCGGCGGAACGATCACGCCGTGGTAGCCCAGGCCGATGAAGGAACGGAACACCTGGTTGCGCGAGGCGATGGTGCGCAACTCGGCGATCAATTCCTGCTCGGCGCGCTCGGGGCCGAGCTTCAACTCGCGGCCGAGGCGGATCGCGGCCGGCACGGTCTCGCGGACGAGTTGCTCGAGCGAGGAACAACCGATCGTCGCGAGCATCGCGCGCTGGTCCTCGTCGCTGGGGCCGATGTGGCGGCGAACGAAGGTGTCGGTGGGGGCGAGGAAGGCGGCGGAAGGGGCGGCGGACGTCAAGGCAGCGCAGGTCCTGGGGCCGACTGGCCCCGCGTCACGACTCTCGGACTTTTGGGCGATCCGCGGCGCGAACGTTCCTCGCCGCCGATCTTCGAAGGCGAAGATTCTAGTTTCCGCGGCACTCCGCCGCGATGGCCGCCGCACGCATCTCGAGCAGCGGCCGCGGAGCGCGCTCCGCGCGGGCGCCCGCCCGAGGCCTCACGCGAACGTCACAGGCGCAGGGAATCGCCGCTCTCGCTCGCCGGGCGCCCCTCGGCTCGCGCGCCGGACTGCTCGACGAGGTGCCTGCGGTAGGCCTTCAGCACGTGCTGGCGCTCGAGCATGCCGACGACGCGCCGCGGGGCGTCGCGCTCGACCACCGGCAGCTGGCGGTAACCGAACTGGTCCATCTTGGTCAGCGCGACCGCCAGGGAATCGTCCGCGAACACCGTGACGACCTTTCGCTCGCACAGGTCGGCGGCGATGGTCAGCGCTCCCAGGGCCTCGGCGGTCTTCGCGTCGAGCACGCGCAGGTCCTGCAGCGAGAGGAGTCCGATCATTTCGTCGTTCTCGTCGACCACCACGAAGGCGTTCGAGTTGGAGGCGCTGATCAGCGTGTGCAGGTCCGGAGCGGTGGCGCTCGCGGGCACGCCTTCGAAGCCCTTGCGCATCGCCGAACGCACCGTGACGTTGCTCAGCGCCAGGCTGTCGCGGCCCTGCGAGAGGTGCACGCCGCGCGCCGCGAGGGCTGCTTCGTCGATCGAGTAGCGCTCGAGCCGCCGCGCGACGAACAGCGCCCCCGCGACGGCGATCAAGGTGGGCAGCACCGCCGTCGACGAGGAGCCGGTCATCTCGAAGACGAGGAAGATCGAGGTCAGCGGCGCGCGCACGGTGGCGGCCAGGAACGCGCCCATGCCGACCATGGAGTACAGCGCGGGACCGGAGGTGGCTTCGGGACGCCACAGATCCGCCGCGCCGCCGACGATCGCGCCGAGCACCGCGCCGAAGCACAGCGACGGACCGAACACCCCGCCCGCGCCCCCCGAGCCGATCGTGATGCTCGTCGCGACCATTTTCAGGCTGAGCAGCACCACGAGGCCGCCGAGCACGCTCCAGCCGGCCGTGCTCTCGCGCAGCAGCAGATTCTCGATCACTTCGTGGCCCGTGCCGAGCACGCCGACCGCGGGGATCGCGAGCAGGCCGACGAGCGCGCCGCCGAGCGCGGGACGGTAGAGCGTCGACACCTTGCTCGCCGCGATGCGCTTGTGCGTCCAGAAATAGATGCGCGAGAACCACGCGCCGAGCAGGCCGCACAGCAAGCCGAGCAACAGGTAGTGCACCACTTCGCTCGAGGACTCGAGCACGAACTGCGGCGCTTCGAACATCGGCGCGTCGCCGCGGATGGCGCGCGCCACGACGGTCGCCGAACCGGCGGCCACGACGACGCGCACGAAGTTCTGCACGTCGTAGTTGCCCGCGAGCACGATCTCCTGCGTGAAGAACACGGCGGCGATCGGAGCGCCGTAGGCCGCCGCGACCGCGGCGCTCGAACCGCAGGCGATCATCACGCGCAGGCGTTCGCCCACCAGACGCCGCGCTCGGCCGATCCACGCCGCCATGCCGCCGCCGAGCGATGCGATCGGCCCTTCGACGCCCGCGGAGCCGCCCGAGCCGAGCGTGAGCGCCGCCGCGCACGTGCGCAGCAGCGTCGAGCGCACGTCGATGTCCCCCGAGCGCAGGTTCACCTTCTCGAGAAAGGCCGGCAGGCTGTAGCCGCCGATATCGGTCTTCATCGCGCGTCCGAGCGCTCCGACCGCGAGCCCGCCCAGCGCCGGCGTCGCGATCACGACGATCCACCACAGGCTCGGCCCGATCGGATCGAACAGCGATCCCGCGCCCGAGGCGAAGGCGCGCTGCGAGAGGCTGAGCAACTCGCGGAAGGCCGCGTTGACGAGCGCGCCGGCCGCGCCGACGGCCGCTGCGAGGATCAAAAACTGGGTCTCGGGCTCGATGCGCAGCCGTCGCACGGCGCGATCCTACCGCGTCACTCGCTCGCCTCAACCTTGGCGTTGATTGCGGGTGCAAGCATGCGCGCGTAAGTCGGGCTGTTCAGCAAGCGAGCCGCGGCGCGCGAGAGTTTCTCGCGGCCGCGGCCCGTTGGAGGCGCCGATTTGCGCTCAGAAGATCGACATCTCGACCGCTGCACTGGCCGCGAGGCGCCGACCGAGGCCGTCGGGATCGACGACGACCCACTGCGCGTAGAGCGGAGTGCCGATGAGCAACGGGTCGTAAGGGATGTCGACGTTCATCGAGGCCCAGCCCTGTCCGGCGCCGACGCCGTTGAGCGCGCCGTAGCGCAGGCGTTGCGTGAGCGGATGGTTCCACGCGACGTAGAGCTGCGCGCCCTGGAACGGAGTCGCGAGGTGGCTTCCGACGGGACCGACGAGCAGCACCGCGGTCCGCCCGCCGTTGCCGCGGTCGAGGCCGACGGTCCAGCTCGTGTTGCCGATGGCCGGCGGCTCGAGCGCGAAGATCTGGGGTGCGATGCCGCCCGCGCCCGCGGTCGCGGCGCCGACCACGTCCGGCGTGCGCGCGGACTCGGAGTAGAGCTGCGGACGGTCGAAGGGAGCGCTCTCGTTCGCGACGCGCGGGTCGTTGAGCGGCCGGCGCAGGAAGGCGACGAGTGCGGCCTTCTGCTGTTGCGTCAAGCCGATGGGCGCGACCGCGAGCGCCTTGTTGGGCGCGTTGAAGTCGCCGCCGCGGTCGTAGAACTCGACCACCTCTTCGAGCGTGGCCGCGCTGCCGTTGTGGAAGTACGGCGCGCGCAACTCGACGTTGAGCAACGACGGCGTGCGCATGCGGCCGCGGTCGCCCTGCACTCCCGTGACCTCGAAGCGGCCGAGGTCCTCGAACTGCGGGCGCACACCCGTGTAGTGGAACTGGTTGTCCGACAGCAGCGGCCCGCCGTGGCAGACGTTGCAGCGACCGGGTCCGTTGAAGATCTGGCGCCCCGCGGCTTCCTGCGGCGTCAGTTGGCTGCCCGGCGAGCCGAGCGGCAGGCTCACGGGGGCCTGGTTCGCGACGAGGATGCGCTCGTAGGTCGCGATCGCCATCGCGATGCGCGCCGGCGTGACCTGCGCGTCGCCGAAGGCTTCGGCGAAGAGCTGCGGGTAGGTGCGGCCGTTGATGTAGTTCGCGAGCTGCGCCGGAACGCTCGGCGAGAGGCGCAGCGGCGTGAGCGGCGCGAGGCGCGCGGCGACGCTCGACCAGTCGACCCCGTCGTGGCCCATCTCCACGCTGCTCGCCACCGGGCCCGCGGCCTGGCTCTCGAGCGCCGCGCCGCCGTTCAAGAGCAGCGCGCCGGTGACAGGATCCTCGAACGTTCCGTCGGCGCGGCCGTCCCAGAACAAGAGCGGCGAGTAGACCGAGTTGAGCATGCTCATCGAGCGCCGCGGCGTGACCTGCGGCCGCATCCGGAAGCTCGGATCGAGCGTGAACGTGTCGGTCGACGTTCCGCGCGCGACGCCGGGCGAGCCGAGCACGTCGTCGGGCGTCTGGAACAAATTGTCGAAGCCCGGATGGCGACTCGCGGTCGGTTGGCTCTGCGTGCGCGGATCGGAGCCGCCGAAGCTCGGGATGTGGCACGTGCCGCAGGCGGTGGTGTTCGTCGACGAGAGCTGCTCGTCCCAGAAGAGCGTCTTGCCGAGGTTGATCTTCGCCTGCGTGATCGGGTTGCCGGCCGGCGGAGGCGGAGGCGGCGGGAGAACCTGCGAGTTGGCGAGGTCGGCGAGCACAAGTGCGGCCGCGAGGCCGAGGAGGAGTTTGAAGCTCATGAGAGAGAGGGGGGGCCGGTCGAGGGGCTCGATCGTCGAGCGCGGTCGACGGGCTCGTTCGATCGAAGCGGGTTCGGTGGCGGGAGCGGAGGTGGGGCGCAGCTCGCCGGGCTGCGGACCCTGACTCAGGCGCCGGGAGCGGGTCGGCGCGGTGAGCACGCGGCGCTTCAACGCCGCGGCGGCGCGCGAGTTCCGCGGGCGCTTCGCTTTTCCTTCAGCCGAGCTCGACGCGCCTCCACGCCGCGCGCCCGCGCTCAGCGCTGGAACGCCTGCGTCGTGAGGAACTCCTCGAGTCCGAACACCCCGCCCTCGCGGCCGTGGCCGGAGCGCTTGAAGCCGCCGAAGGGCGCGAGCGGATTGAACTTGCCGCCGTTCAAGTCGACCTGGCCGGCGCGCAGGCGGCGCGCGACGCGCTCGGCGCGCGCGTTGTCGCCCGACCAAACCGCCGCGGCGAGTCCGTACTCGGTGTCGTTCGCAAGCGCGATCGCGTGCTCTTCGTCGTCGCAGCCGAAGATCGAGAGGACGGGGCCGAAGATCTCCTCGCGCGCGATGCGCTGCGACGGCGCCACGCGCGAGAAGACGGTGGGCTGAACGAAGAAGCCTCGCGAGGTGTTCGCGGGCGCCTCGGGGCCGCCGCATTCGAGCTTCGCGCCCTCGGCGATACCGGAGCGGATGAATTCGCGCACGCGTTCGCGCTGCGCGCCGCTCACCAGCGGACCGAGGCGCGTCGAGGGCTCGAACGGATCGCCCACGGTGAACGCGCGCGCGGCTTCGACGGCGAGCCGCGCGGCTTCCTCGACGCGCTCGCGCGGAACGAGCAGGCGCGAGAGCGCGCTGCAGGTCTGGCCGGAGTTGAGGAAGCACGCCCCGACGCCGTGCTTCACCGCGCGCGGCAGATCCGCGTCGTCGAGGATCAAGTTGGGCGACTTGCCCCCGAGTTCGAGCGACACGCGAACGACGTTGCGAGCCGCGAGCTCGCCCACGCGGCGGCCCGCGCGCGTCGACCCGGTGAACGACAGCGCGTCGAGGCCCGGGTGGCTGGCGAGCGCTTCGCCGGCCTCGGCGCCGACGCCCGAGACGAGGTTGAACACGCCGGGCGGCAGGCCGCAGCGTTCGACCAGATCCGCGAACTCGAAGGCGCACAGCGGAGTCTGTTCGCTCGGCTTGAGCACCACCGTGCAGCCCGCGGCGAGCGCGGCGCCGACCTTGAGCACGATCTGGTGCAGGGGATAGTTCCAGGGCGTGATGCAACCCACGACGCCGAGCGGCGCGCGCACGACGAGCGAGTTCGCGAGCTCCTGCTCGAAGCGGAACTCGCCCGCGAGCTTCGCAAAGCTCGCCATCACGCTCGCGGGAAGTCCGGCCTGCACGCGCTTGGAGAGCTCGAACGGCATGCCGAGCTCTTCCGTGATGCCGCGAGCCAGTTCGTCGCGCCGCTCGGCCAGCGCGAGCGCGAGCGTTTCGAGGCGCCCTGCCCGCTCCCGCGGCGGAGTTCGCGACCAGCTCTCGAAGGCGTCGCGCGCCGCGGCGACCGCGTCGTCCACGTCGCGAGCGTTGCCCCGCGGCACGCGACCGACGGCGGTTTCGCGCGTCGGATCGACGACCTCGAGCGCCCCGCCCCCGTTCGGCGCGACCCACACTCCACCGAGGAACAAGCGCTCGCGGACCCGCATGGCGCGCCGATCTTAGGGAAACTTCTTCTACGCCGCCGATGCGCTCAAGTTCGGGTCCCGAGTGCATCGATGCAACGGCGCCGACGTGGCCCGCAAGCACCCAGGACCCTCACCGAGCGCAGGAGCGCCGCGCGATGTTCTTCAAGAAGAAGACGACCCCGATCCCCAAGACCCGAGCCGAACAACGCGCGCACTACCGCAAGCGCAACTCCAAGTCCCAGACCCTCGAGGCGCACTTGATCGCGCCGGGCTGGGATGCGCTGCGCGTCGAGCTCGTCGACCTGTCGGCGCGCGGGGTGTGCCTGCGCGTGCCGTTTGCGAAGGACCGCAACCTGAAGGTCGACGACCTGGTGGAGGTCGCGATCGGCAGCATGATGCGCGACGAGATCAAGACCACCGCTCGCGTCGCCAACATCGCGCGCGAAGGCGAGACCCACGTGCGCTATGGGCTCGAGTTCCTCAACGTCGCCAATCTCTACGCGCAGCTCGACGAGTTCTACGCGCGGCACTTCAACCGCCGGCGCCACGTGCGCGTGCTGCCCTCGCTCGACCGCAAGGTGCAGGTGAAGCTGCACTGGTGCGGTGAGGAAGTGAGCGGACACGTGTACGACGTGTCGGAGTCGGGCATCGGCGTGTCGCTCAGCAAGGACAGCTCGGCGCGCATCGCCGAGGTCGCGAAGCTCGAACTCTCGCTCAAGCTGCCGGGCGTCGAGGGCGTTCTGACCGGCACGGCGACGGTTCGCAACCGCACGCCGATGAGCAACCAGACGCTCGTGTCGCTCGAGTTCGACAGCCACGCGCCGGACGGTTTCAC
Organism: uncultured Planctomycetia bacterium; assembly: GCA_937952135.1. Classification (GTDB taxonomy): domain Bacteria; phylum Planctomycetota; class UBA1135; order UBA1135; genus WYBT01. The sequence goes on along the minus strand of CALFYL010000351.1, from coordinate 20,913 downwards.
CCGGAACGCGTCGACGCTGGCCAAGTTCGTCGAGCGGCGCGTCGCCGAGATGACCAAGTGGGAGCAGAGCTGGGAGTGACGCCGCGGCGCGCGCGCTCGCGGGGTGCGCGGCGGCGCGCGGGCGAGTAAAACAGTCGGCCATGGCATCGCCGTGGCCGCTTTCGTTTCGGGTCGTGCTCGCGCTGGCCGCCTGGGTCGCGGCGGCCGCGCCGCTGCGAGCCGGCGAAGGCCCGGCGCTCGGCGCCGACGTCGGCGAGCTTCGCTTCGTCGACACCCGCGGCCTTCCCCGCACGTCGGCGGAGCTGGGCGAGTTCCGCGCGCTCGCGGTGATGTTCGCGACCACCGATTGCCCGCTCGCGCGCCGCTATCTGCCGCGCTTCGTCGAGCTCGAGTCGAAGCTGCGCGCGCGCGGCGTGCAGTTCCTCGTCGTGAACGTCGGCCCGCTCGACTCCGTGCAGGCGATGGCCGAGTCGCAGGTCGAGAGCGAGGCGGCGTTCCCCTTCGTGAAGGACTTCGACGGCGCGGTGGCCAAGGCGCTCGGCGCCGAGCGCACGCCGCACTTCATGGTGCTCGACGCCCAGCGCAGGCTCCGCTACCGCGGCCGCTTCGATTCGCAGTACCGCCTCGGCGGCGCGAACCCGACGCCGGGCCGCGCGGACCTCGAGCTCGCGCTCGAGGACGTGCTCGCGCAGCGTCCGGTGGAAGTCGCGCAGACCGCCGTCGACGGCTGCGCGCTCGAGGAACTCGGCCCGCCCGCGCCGCGGCCCGAGCTCACCTGGTCGCGCGACATCGCGCCGATCGTTCAACGCGCCTGCCAGGACTGCCATCGCCCGGGGACCGCCGCGCCGTTCGCGTTGCTCACGCACTCCGAGGTCGCGCGGCGCGCCGCGACGATCGCCGAGGTCGTGCGCGAGCGCCGCATGCCGCCGTGGTTCGCGTCGCCGCGCCACGGCGCGATCGTGAACGCGCCGAACATCACCGACGAGGAGCGCGACATGCTCGTGGGCTGGGCGCTCGCCGGAGCGCCCGCGGGGGACCTCGCGAACGCGCCGCCGGCGCGCGAATTTCCCGCGCAACGCTGGCGCATCGGAGATCCCGACCTCGTGCTCGAGCAGCAGAAGGACAGCGAGCTGCCGGCGAGCGGCTACGTGCCGTACCGCTACATCGTGTTCAGCCACGTGTTCCTCCACGACACCTGGGTCGAAGCGATCGAGATCGCGACCGACAACCCGCGCGTCGTGCACCACGCGAACCTCGGATTCTTCAAGTTCACCGAGTCGTTCAAGAGCGAGAACTTCCTCACGGGCTACGTGCCGGGCGGCGATCCGCTCGACTGCGGCGAAGGCGTCGCGGTGTTGATCCCAGCGGGCTCGCTGGTCGGATTGCAGACGCACTTCGTCACGACCGGCGCGGCGGAGCGCGCGAAGCTCTCGGTCGGCCTGCGCTTTCCGCGCGCGAAGGTCGAGCAGCGGATGCAGCACTTCCAGATCCAGACGTCGCGCTTCGAGATCCCGCCCTTCGCTGCGGCGCATGCGGTGCGAGCGCAGCGCAAGTTCGCCGCGGACTCGATCGGCGTCGGCATGTTCGCGCACATGCACCTTCGCGGACGCGACATGACCTTCAGCGCGAGCTACCCAGACGGCCGCGACGAGATCCTGCTGCGCGTGCCGAACTACAACTTCGATTGGCAGCAGTCGTACCGCTGGGCGCCGGGGGCGCAGCGATTCCCCGCGGGCACGAAGGTCAGCGTGCTCGCGCACTTCGACAACTCGAAGTTCAACCCCTACAACCCCGACCCGAGCGCGGCCGTGCGCTTCGGACAGCAGACCGTCGACGAGATGATGCTGGGGTTCCTGTTCTTCGTCGAAGAGCACCAGCGCCTCGGGCTCGAGGTCGACCCGAAGACTGGCCGCGCGCGGTAGCGAGCCCGGCGGCGGGATGGGCCGGCTGGGGCGAGGCGAAGGACGGGCGCCTGGAAAGGGGGCCGAAATTCCGAGCTCGGGGGCGCGGGACGCCTTGGGGCGGAAAGCCCTTTCTCCGAGCTGTCGCCGGCGCCGTGGGGGACGTCGGAGTTTTCGCCTAGCCGGCCCCCCTGTTTTGTTTCTGTAGGAGTAGCCTTGGCGGAAGCTCTCGAGCTAGCGCGCGAGGAGGCGTCTCCGAGCGCGTCCCCCAAAGATCTTTCACTTAGGAACGCTTCCATGAATCGAACGCTCTTGTTCGCCAGTGTTCTGGCGACGACGGTGCTGTTTGGTGCGACGGCGACGGCTCAGACCATCGGCTGCGAAGTCGGCGGTACGGGCGGCCTCATTCCGGCTTCGGGCACGGGCGGCGGCGGGGGAACCTCGTTCCCCACCGTGCTGCCGCCGACACCCGGCGTGTTCACGATCAACGTCGCCGCGATTCCGCCGGGCGCGACCGTGGTCACCGAGCTCAAGTTCTTCGGCCTGACGCACACTTGGCTCTCCGACGTGCAGTTCGTTCTGACCGATCCCACGGGCGGTCAACACAATGTCTGGTGCCGCGGCACCTCGGGCATCACTTCGTGCGACTTCAACGGCGACTACACGCTGGTCGCGCCGTGCACCGGCGCCGGCCAACCTCTGCCCGCCTCGTGCACCGGCGTGGCGATCCTCGCGCCGGGCACCTACGACCAGTTCTTCGGCTCCGCCAATCCGTGGCCTTCGGGCACGAATGGCATCTTCAACACGCCGCTGGACTCGATCCCGGCATCGACCGGCGTCTGGACCGTCACGGCGTACGACTGGGTCGGCGCCGACGCGGGCAACCTGACGAGCTTCGACATCTGCTTCGGCACGCCGCAGGTTCCGTCCGGTCCGACGGCGGCGCCGACGTTGACGACCCCGGCGGACAACGCCAACTTGTGGGGTAGCAGCGCAACGTTGACCTGGGGCACGGTCCCGTGCGCGACGAGCTACGAAGTCGATGTCGACGGCGTGGTGACCGCGGTCGGTGGGCTCAGTCACACCGCGAACAACCTCGCGGCGGGGCCGCACACCTGGCGCGCGCGAGGCGTGTCCGGCGCCAACGTCGGACCGTGGTCGGTGACGCGCAACTTCGTCACGAACGACATTCCCGCGGGCTGCAACGGGCCGTCGCTGACGACCGTGGCCTACACCGGAGGCAACGGCCTGTCCTCGGGCGCGGCGGTGTACTTCGACGTCGACGTGCTCAATCCCGCCGGCATCACGGTGTCGGAGTTGAACACGAACGCGAACGCCACCGCGGGCACTCCCTTCACGCTCGAGGTGTGGACCAAGGCCGGCACGTACGTCGGCTTCGAGCAGAACTCCGTGCCGTGGACCCTGGTTTCCACGGGCAACGGCGTTTCGACGGGCAACTTCACGCCTTCGCTGGTCGACGTCCCCGACTTCGTGTTGACGCCCGGCGTGACCGGCATGGCGCTGCGCATCATCGGCGCCGGCCACACCTACACGAACGGCAACGGTGCGAACCAGTTCTACGCCAACTCGGACGTGACGCTCACGCTGGGCAAGGGTCAGGCGACGCTGTTCGTGTCGACGCCCTTCTCGCCGCGCGTGTGGAACGGCACGTTCCGCTACAACTGCACGAGCGGTCCGGTCAGCTACTGCACGGCCGGCACGACGACGAACAACTGCAACGCCACCATCACGGCGACGGCGCAGCCGAGCGTCTCCTTCGCCAACCCGTGCGTGCTCAACGTCGCGAACGTCGAAGGCCAGAAGCAAGGTCTGATCTTCTACGGTGTGAACAACACCGGCTTCACCCCGTCGTCGTGGGGCGTGGGCAGCACGAGCTTCCTGTGCGTCAAGTCGCCGAACCAACGCACCGGCACGCAAGCCGCCGGCGGCACCGCCGGTCAGTGCAACGGCGCCTTCACGCTCGACTGGAACGCGTACCAAGGCGCCAACCCCGGCGCGCTCGGCAACCCGTTCTCCGTCGGCAACAAGGTCTACGCGCAGGCGTGGTTCCGCGACCCGCCGGCCCCGAAGACGACCAATCTCTCGGACGCTGTCGAGATGACCTGCCAGCCGTGATCCACGGCCGAGCGGCTCGCGAAACTCTGTTCGCGAGCTGAAGCTCGCTCGCTGGCTCGCGCACCTGCGCGAGCCAAGTGAGCACGACTCTTTCGGGCAGCCTCTGGGCTGCCCGAAGCTTTCAATGCGCCGGGCAGCCTCTGGGCTGCCCGAAGCTTTCAATGCGCCGGGCAGCCAAAGGGCTGTCCGGTTTGATTTCCGACCACGCGCAAAATCGAACGAGGCCTCCGACTCAATCCGCCGAGCGGTCGAGCTGATTCGGGCGGCGACCGACCGATTGCGTATGGCGGTGCTCGGGCGCGCTTGCGAAGGTCGCCGGTTTGGAGGTGCCTTGTGCCCGTCATTTTCGAGCCGTTCAAGATCAAAGTCGTCGAGTCCCTGGCCTTGCACACGCGCGAGCAGCGCGAGGACTACCTGCGCGCAGCGGGGGGGAACTTGTTCCTGGTGCCGGCGGAAGCGGTGACCTTCGACTTCCTCACGGACTCGGGGCAGGCGGCGATGTCGACGGAGCAGTGGGCGGCGGTCATGCGCGCCGACGAGAGCTACGCCGGCTCGCGTTCGTTCCAGCGCTTCGAAACAGCGGTGCGCGATCTGTGCGGCTACCGCAACATCATTCCGACGCACCAGGGCCGCGCGGCGGAGCGCATCCTGTTCTCGCTGACAGTGAAGAAGGGCAGCGTGATTCCGAGCAACTGCCACTTCGACACGACGCGCGCGAACATCGAGTACGGCGGCGGCGAAGCGCTCGACCTGGTGATCGCGCAGGCCAGCGATCCGCAGGACCCGCATCCCTTCAAGGGCAACATCGACCTCGCGCGGCTCGAGCAGGTGGTGCGCGAGCGGCGCGCCGACATTCCGCTCGGCATGGTGACGATCACGAACAACACCGCGGGCGGCCAGCCGGTGAGTCTCGAGAACCTGCGCGGCGTGTCGCGCATCCTGCGCGCGGCGGGGATTGCGTTCATTCTCGACGCGTGCCGTTTCGCCGAGAACTGCTGGTTCATCAAGCAGCGCGAGCCGGGTCAGGGCGGGCGTTCGGTGGGCGAGATCGCGCGCGAAGTGTTCTCGCTCGCGGACGGCTGCACCGTGAGCGGCAAGAAGGATGCGCTCGTGAACATGGGCGGATTCCTCGCGCTGAACGACGACGAACTCGCGGGGCGCGCGCGCAACCTGTTGATCTTGACCGAGGGCTTTCCGACCTACGGCGGGTGTTCGGCGCGCGACCTCGAGGCGATGGCGGTCGGCCTGCACGAAGTGCTCGACGAGAGCTACCTCGCGTACCGCGCGCAGAGCACCGCGTACCTCGCGCACGGCCTGAACCGCGCCGGGATCCGCACCGTGCAGCCCCCGGGAGGGCACGCGGTGTACGTCGACGCGCGCGCGCTCCTGCCGCACATTCCGCCCGAGCAGTTCCCCGGACAGGCGCTGGCGTGCGAGCTCTTCTTGCACGGCGGGATTCGCTCCTGCGAGATCGGCTCGGTGATGTTCGGGAAGCAGGCGAGCGACGGCAGCTTCGTTCCGGCTCGCAACGAGCTCGTGCGCCTCGCGATCCCGCGGCGCGTCTACACGCAGAGCCACATCGACCGCGTCATCGAGCTCGCGGCCGAGGTCGCCGAGCGCGCGCCGACGTTGCGCGGCTTGCGGATGACCTACCGGCCTCCGTACCTGCCGCACTTCACGGGCAGGTTCGAGTCGGCCTGAGAACCGAGAAGCGCGGCGGCGTCGGTCGTGACTCGCGCGGCTAGTGCGACAACTCGTCGGCGCGTCGCACGAGGTCGAGGAACTCGACGCGCCAACCGCGTTCGTCGCGGCCCAGCGCTTCGGTCGCCATCTGCCGGATCTGCGCGAAGGACAGCGCGCTCACGTGCTCGCTGCCGCGCAACTTCATGCCGAAGGCCGCGACCGAGGCCGCGAAGCGCGCGTCGAGCGGCGCGTCGGTCCACGCTTGCGGCGCGCCGCTCACGGGGTGCTCGAACAGCCGGCTCACGTCGCCGTCCGGCGCCTTGTAGCGCAGCTTGACGAACATCCACTCGTCGCCGAAGGCGCTCGGGGCCATGTCGCTCGGCATCGGCTCGCGCGGCGTCTGGTAGCGCAACCCGTCGACTTGGAGACCCTCGAACGGCGCGCCGACCGGCACGATTTCGTACAGCGCGGTCACCGTGTGGCCGGCGCCGATCTCGCCCGCGTCCTTCGTGTCGTCCGCGAAGTCCTGGTGCTCGAGCGCGCGGTTCTCGTAGCCGATCTGCCGCCACGCCTGCACCTTGGCCGGGTTGAACTCGATCTGGATCTTCACGTCCTTCGCGAGGGTCTCGAGCGTCCCGCTCATCTGCTCGACGAGCACCTTGCGCGCCTCGGCGAGCGAATCGATGTAGGCGTAGGCGCCGTTGCCTTTGTCGGCGAGCTGCTCCATCTGCGAGTCCTTCAAGTTGCCCGTGCCGAAGCCGAGCACGCTCAGGAACACGCCGCTCTTGCGCTCGGTCTCGACGAGCTTCACGAGCTCGTCACGACTCGTCACGCCGACGTTGAAGTCGCCGTCCGAGCACAGGATCACGCGGTTCACGCCGCCTTCGATGAAGTTCTGACGCGCGACCTTGTAGGCGAGCTGGATGCCCGCGCCGCCGTTCGTCGAGCCGCCCGACTGCAGGCGCTCGATCGCTTCGAGGATCGCGCCGCGCTCGCGGCCGCTGGTCGGCTCGAGCACCAGGCCCTCGTTGCCCGCGTACACGACGATCGACACGCGGTCGCGCACGTCGAGCTGCTCGGTGAGCATGCGCAGCGCGCGCTGCACGAGCGGCAGCTTGTCTTCGCTCGACATCGAGCCCGAAACGTCGATCAGGAATACGAGGTGCGAGTCCTTGCGCTCGTTCGCGTGCACTTCGCGGCCCTTGAGCCCGATCCGCACGAGCTGGCGGTTCGCATCCCACGGGCAGGCGAGCACGTCGGTCGTCACCGAGAACGGCGCCGATCCGGTCGGCTGCGGGTACGCGTAGTCGAAGTAGTTGACGAGCTCTTCGATCCGCACCGCGCCGGCGCTCGGGAGCTTGCCGTCGCGCAGGTGGCGCCGCACGTTCGCGTAGCTCGCCGTGTCGACGTCGATCGAGAAGGTCGAGCGCGCTTCGTCGAGAGTTCGGCGGAAGGCGTGCTCGGAGATCGAGTCGTACTGCTCCGTGCCGGATTCCGGTCGGTCGACTTGGACCAAGTTGAACACGTAACCAAGCTCCCGAAGTGAGTCGCGCGCGGACCCGGAGTGTTGGCCGTCCGAGTAGCCGAGGGCGCGCAGCCCCACCGTTCGACCTTCGGGCGAACTCTTGGAGGCGAGGGAGGGAACCTGCCCAGCGTGGCCCTCGGACGTGGCGACCTCGAAGAACAGCCCGGCGCCGTCGCGCCACGGCTGCGACACGAGGAGCGTTCCACCGACCGTCGCCACCACGATCGCCGCGGCGAGAGCGATGCGCATGCGCCGCGACCACGCGTTGCGCGATTTCGCCGGCGCAGACGACGTGGGTGCGCTCGCCGACGCCTGCGCAAGGATCGCCGCGCGCTGCGCTTCACTCAATCCGTCGGCCTCGGCCGCGGCGAACGCGCGGTCGAGCTGCCGCATCGTCTCTCGCAGGCCCTGAACGAACTCGAGCGCCTTCGGGTCGCGAGCGAGCAGCGCTTCGACCGCCGCCATCTCTTCGCTCGTCAGTTCGTCGCTCCCGAACTCGCGCATCGCGTAAGCGCTCAGACGCGCGTCGTCCGGATCGAAGGGTGCGGAATCGAACGGAATCGAGTTCGAACTGTGCTTGGCAACCATGGTCAAGACCTCCCTTGCAGCGCGCCGCCGCTCAAGCGCTCGCGCAGTGTCTTCAGCCCCGCGTGCATCAACCAACCGACGTTGCCCACCGTGTCGCCGGTCACCGACGCGATCTGTTTGTAGGAGAGCCCTCCGCCGAAGCGCAGTTGCAGCACTTCGCGCTGCTTCTGCGGAAGGCGCGCGAGCAACTTCAGTACTCGCGCGCTCTCGTCCTTTGTCTCCAGCGCACTCAAGGCGCTGCTGGGATCGGGATGCTCTTCCATTTCGTGCGCCTCCATGCGTTGTCCGCGCGCGCCGAGCCTCCGTCGTTGGTCGAGCGCCGCGTTGCGGCACGTGGTGAACAACCACTCGACGAGCTTGGGCTCGACTTCTTCGCGCCGCGCCGCGCACAGCTTCAAGAACGTCTCCTGCACCACCTCGCGAGCGGTTTCCAGGTCGCCGACGATCCGCGCCGCGAAGGCGATCAAGGCGCGTTCGTGGCGTTCGAGGGCGGAGTGGATCCAGGTCGGTTCGTGCATGTCGAGGTCCGTGGGGCGCGCGGCGGTTCCACGCGCCAAGCCGGGACTTCTTGGCGAAAAAGGGCCGAAATCTGTCGCGCGAGGCTACTCGATTGCCGTGCCCGGGCCCGCGAGTGCAGACTCTTCCGCATGAGCCCTCCCGAAGTCTTCGTGATGGGCGCGGGCCGTTCCGGCACGAGCATCCTGCAGAGTCTGCTGTCGATGCACGGCAGGCTTGCGATCAGCCACGAGCTGCGAGTCCTCGAGCTAGCGGTGCTCACGTGCGCGCTCATCGACAACGCTGGATCGCCTGCGATCGACGAGACGGCGCCCAAGTCGGGCTTCGGGCTCGAACTCGGCAAGGCGTACGTGTCGCTGCTCGGCGCCGAGCAACTCCAGGCCGCGGGCAAGTCGGGCGGCGTCTACGGGGACAAGTACCCGCCGTACTGCGACCAGATGGCGCACCTCGAGCGCCTGTGGCCGGCGGCGAAGTTCGTGCACATCGTGCGCGACGGCCGCGACGTGGTCGCCTCGGCGCTGCAGGCCTACGTCGTCGACCGCGGCTGGCGGCGCGCGGCGGAAACGCCGAGCGTGACCGCGATCGCGACGAGTTGGGCGCGCCAGGTTCGTTCCGCGCGTGCGTGCGGCGCAAGACTGCCCTCCGCGCGCTACCACGAGCTCCGCTACGAGCAACTCTGCGCCGACGCGGCGGGCGTGCTGGGGAGCGTCCTTCGCTTTCTCGGGCTCTCGCCGGACGAGAAGCATGCCGAAATGGCGAAACGCATGCGGCCCGGGCGCGCTTGGCGCGAAACGCTCGAACGCGACGAGCTCGACGAGTTCGAGGCCTGCGCCGAGGCGCGCACGCTCAACGCGGAGCTGGGGTACGAGCCCACGCCGAGCGAGCCGGCGGCGCGCCGCGGGCTCGGGCCGGACGATTGGGCGGTGCTCGGTCGCGAGCGCGGCGGATCGGCCGCGCTGGCGTGCTTCGTGCGCGGCATGCGCACGCCGAACAAGTCGCTCGCGGCCATCGTGGGCGCGCTCGAGCAGCCTTCGCGCGCCGAATCGCTGTTCGCGGCTTTCAGTGTGCGCACGCTCGACGATTCCGCGGCGCGCGCGGCCTTCGCGACTTGGATGCAAGCTCGGGGGCTCGACGCCGCCGCCGCACGAGCCGTGGCCGGTGTCGCGAGCGAGGCGCGCCCTTGAGCTCCACCGCGATCGTGCTCGGCGCGCCGAACGCGCCCGTCGAGCCGCTGCTGCGCGCGCTCGAAGCCCGCGGCGTCGTGAGCGCCGTGGGCTTCGACGTCGGTTCGATGCTCGAGCGTTTGCGCGAAGCGACCCAGCATCGCGCGCAGGTCTGGCAGGGCGTCGGAGCGCAGCCCGCGCGCTGGATCGAGCCCGCACTCGAGCGTTTCGCGCGCCTGTTCCTCGAGGTGTTTGCACAGCGCGCCCTCCAAGTGCGCGGCGGGGAGAGTCAGGCTCGCGGCGCGGCGGGCTCGGTGCTCGCGCTGTGGTCGCCGCGCACGGCCGCGCACGCGCTGCAACTGTCGCGCTGGCTGCCGAACGCGAGGTGGCTCGCCGTCGTAGCCGACGGAACCAAGGCTCGCGCCTCGGACGAAGCCGCCGGATTCGAATGGGCGCAGAGCTGGGCCGACTCGGTGTCCGTGGCGCACGCTCTGGCAAGCGAGGCGGGTGAGCGCGTGTTCACGCTGCGCGTCGAGGACTTCGAAGCGGCGCCCGAACGAGGAATCGACAGCCTCGCCGCGTGGCTCGGAGTCGAAGCGAAACCCGCGCACGTCGCGCTGCCGGCGCGGGACGCGCTCCGGCTCGACGGCGGCGGTTTGCGTGGATTCCTCGCGCACCCGCGGGCGGTCGCGCTGATGCGCGAGTTCGGCTACGAGCTTCCGAAGAGCGCCGAAGCCGCGCTCTCGCCGGCGATCCTCGCGCGCCGCGCACGCACCTTGATCGAGCTCGGCGAGTTGGCGCTCGCCGAGCAGGAGCTCTCGCGGGCGCCGCGCACCGCGGACGTGTTGCTCGCGCTGGGCGCACTGCGCGCCGCGCAAGGGGACTCGGACGAGGCGGCGGCCGTCCATCTGCAAGCGCTGCAGCTCGACGAGTCCGCCGGCGCGGCGTTGCGAGCGCTTTTCGATGCTTCGCGGCCCGAAGCGCTGGCGCTCGCGGCCCGCGCGCGCGCTCACAGCGATGTGCTCGTGCGTTCCGCGCTCGCGCGCTGGCTCGTGCGCCGCGGCCTCGATGCGGAAGCGGCCGAGATCGTCGCCGCCGTCGAGCATCGGGCCTGGCGCTGAGCGCGCTCAGCCGAACACCTCGCGCGCGGCGCGGTAGGTGTTCACATGGGCTTCGAGCGTGGGCTCGATCGGATCCGAATAGCCGCCGCCGAGCGTCGCCGCGAGCGGCAGTCCGAGCTTCCTCGCGCTCTCGAACACCCGGCGATCCCGCTCGCGCAGGCCTTCGTGCGACAGGTCGAGCCGGCCGAGCCGGTCGTGCTTCAGCGGGTCCACACCGCCCTGGTAGAAGACGAAGTCCGGGCGCGAGCGCTCGTAGGCGCGCGCGAGGTTCGTGTGCAGAAGTTCCAGGAAGAGCTCGTCGCCCGTTCCGTCGGCCAGCGGCACGTCGAGGTCGCTGGTCTGTTTGCGCAGAGGAAAGTTGCGCTCGCCGTGCATCGAGAACGTGAACACGCGCTCGTCGCCTTCGAAGATCGAGGCCGTTCCGTCGCCCTGGTGCACGTCGAGATCGACGACGAGCACGCGCCGGACCTCGGCGCGCGCGAGCAGGTCGACCGCCGCGACGGCGAGGTCGTTGAACACGCAGAAACCCGAGCCCTCCGCGCGGTGGGCGTGGTGCGTTCCGCCGGCGAGCACGCCAGCGAAGCCGCTCGCGAGCGCTTCGTGCGCTGCGGCGAGGGTTCCGCCCGCGCTGGCGAGCGTGCGTCCGACGAGGCTCGGCGACCACGGAAAGCCGATGCGTTGCAGGGCCTTGCGCTCGAGCGTTCCAGCGAGGAACGCGTGCACGTACTCGGGTTCGTGCACCGCCAGCAAGGCTTCGAGCGGCGCGGCGGGGGCCGGGTGAAGCTCGCTCGAGCGCAGCACGTCGAGCTCGACCAGGCGTCGGCGCAGCGCGGCGTACTTGTGCATCGGAAAGCGATGCTCGGGCGGCAGCTCGACGACGTGGTGGTCGGTGTAGAAGACGCGCATGCGCGGCGTGGCCCGTGGCGAAGGGGCTCCGTACGCTAGCGCGGATGAAGTCGATCTGTGTGTTTTGCGGCGCGAATCGCGGCGTGTCGGGGGCCTTCGCGGCGGCGGCGCGGAGCCTGGGCGCGTTGCTCGCGCGACGCGGCGTCGAACTCGTCTACGGCGGCGGAAACGTCGGCTTGATGGGCGAGCTCGCCGACGCGGCGCTCGCGGCGGGCGGACAGGTGACGGGCGTGATCCCGCGCGCGTTGCTCGACAAGGAGCTCGGCCACCGCGGCGTGCAGCGGCTGCTCGTGGTCGAATCGATGCACGAGCGCAAAGCCAAGATGGCCGAGCTCTCGCAGGCCTTCGTCGCGCTGCCCGGGGGCTTCGGAACCTTCGAGGAGTTCTGCGAGGTGCTCACCTGGAGCCAGCTCGGCTTCCACGACAAGCCCTGCGCGCTGCTCGACGTCGAAGGTTATTGGCAGCCGCTGGTCGCGCTGTTCGACAATGCGGTGACGCACGGCTTCCTGCGCGCCGAGAACCGCGCCATCGTGCTGGAGGAATCCGATCCCGAGCGGCTGCTCGAGCGCTTGGATTCGTGGCGTCCCGCGCGACGGGACAAGTGGATCGGCCGCGGCGAGACCTGAGAGCGCTCAATCCGTCGCGGGGGCGGGTTCGGTTTCCGGCGGAGTCTCGGGCTTGTTTTCGGGCTTGTTTTCGGGCTCGGGCACTTCGCCGGGCGCCGGCGCCTCCTCGTCGTCCCGCAGAGGCTTCAGCAGGCCCGACGGCGCGGCGAGAAGCACGAGTTCGCCTTCCTTCAGCCCCTCGAGAATCTGCACCCACATCTGGTTGTAGCGCCCGACGCGCACCGTGCGGCGTTCGACGGTCGAGCCGCGGCGCACGAAGGCGAGATTCTCGTCGCCCTCGCGGAACACGCACTGGACCGGCGTGTAGAGCACGTCGTCGAGCGCGTCGATCAGGATCTCGACCGAACACGACATCCCCGGGCGCGGGCCGGGCACGGACGTGAGGACCTCGACTTCGGTGCGGTAGACGCGCGTGCTCGGGTTCGACCAGCGGCTGTTCTGGTCGGGCATCACGGCGACGAAGGACACGCGGCCGTCGAGCTCGATGCCCGGGAGCGCGTCGAGCTTGATGCGGCACGGCGAGCCGAGTTGGACCTGGCGCAACACGGTTTCGTGCAGCTTGACCTCGGCGGTCATCGCGCCGGTGTTCGGGATCGAGAGGATTTCCTCGCGCTCGCGCACTTCCGCGCCGGGTTGGATCGGCGGGTCGTCCCAGTCGCGTTGCGCGTAGACCACGTAGCCGTCGCAGGGCGCCGTGAGCCGCGCCTTGGCGATCTGCTCTTCGAGCCGCGTGAGCTTCTCGCGCTCGAGCAGGAGCGCGGCGTCGGCCGAGCGGCGGTTCGATTCCAGGTCCACGAGCCGCGCGCGCGCCTGCAGCTCCACGCGGCCCAGCTCCTGCCGCGCCTCGTCCTGCGCCGCGCGCAATTCGGCTTCGCGCCGCGGGAGCTTGAAGCGCTGAAGCAAGTCGAGCTGCTGCTGCGCGCGCCGCAACTCGACCTCGGAGCGGTGTTGGGCGATGCGGTCGGCCTCGAGTTCCGTGCCGGTGAGGAAGCCGCGCTCGCTCAGCTTCTCCGACCACGTGAGCCGGCCCTCGGTGCGCTGCAGCTCCTCGCGCGCGAGGTCGATGGTCTGCTCCGAGCTCTCGAGTTCGAGCCCGCGCTCGCCGTCGAGGAACATCGCGAGGTCCTGTCCGGCGAACTCGAGCTTCTGGCGCGCCGCTCGGATGTCGCTGAGGTTCTGGCTCTCCTGGATCTCGATCAGTTGCAGCGCCTTGACCGCCGCCGCCTCGCTGTTGGCGACCTTGATGGTCTGCTCGATGCGGCGCTCGACCATCAGGGACGCGTCGAGCTCGCACACGAGGTCGCCCTTCTTCACTTGCGTTCCCTCGGGAACCACCGAGAGGATCGAGGTGCGGCCCTCGACGGCGCTCGTGAGGCGCAGCGTGTCGCGCGCGCGCAGGCTGCCGCTGGCGATCGTCGTGAAGCGCAACGGTCCGCGCCGAACGGGCGCGCCGGCGTCGAGGAGTTCCGTGGACGAGCCGCCGAAGGGCTCGAACACCATCGCGCCGATGCCGAGCGTCGCGCAGACCAGGGCGACCGCGGCGACGGGGGCCAGCGCCGAACGGCCGCGGGATCGACGGCGGTGGCGGTTCGAGTTCGGTGTCACGACTCCCCGACCATAACCCGAGCGCGCTAACGCGATGTACCGAGCCAGAGCAAATTCTCCCCGCTAACCGTACGACGCAACGGCGTTCTCCCGCCGCGCGCGGTTAGCGGGGAGAATTTGCTCTGGCTCGGTACATCGCTAGTTCTCGTCCTCGCCGCCGCCGAGAACGGCCAAGAAGGCCTTTTGGGGAATGTCGACGTTGCCGATCTGGCGCATGCGGCGCTTGCCCTCTTTCTGCTTCTCGAGCAGCTTGCGCTTGCGGCTCACGTCGCCGCCGTAGCACTTGGCGGTGACGTCCTTGCGCAGGGCGGAGATGTTCTCGCGCGCGATGATGCGGCTGTCGATGGCGGCTTGGAGCGCGATCTCGAACAGGTGGCGCGGGATCTCCTTGCGCATGCGCTTGATGATCGCGCGGCCGCGGTACTCGGCCTGATCCTTGTGGATGATGCAGGTGAGCGCGTCGACTTCCTTGCCGTTGACCAGGATGCGCAGCTTGGCGAGGTTCGACGGTTTGTAGCCGCTGATCTCGTACATCAGCGTGCCGTAGCCGCGCGTCGAGCTCTTCAGCTTGTCGAAGAAGTCGTAGATGATCTCGCCCAGCGGGATGTCGTAGACGAGCTGAACACGCGTGGGCGAGAGGTGGTCCTGCCGCACGAAGTCGCCGCGGTGGTCGGCGGCGATCTTCATCACGTTCCCGATGAATTCGGCCGGCGTCATGATCGAGACGCGCGCGAAGGGTTCGAGGATCTCCTCGAACTTGTCCTGCGTCGGCAGTTGGCCCGGCGAGTGGATCTCCTTCTGCGACCCGTCGGCGAGGACGATCTTGTAGGTGACCGTCGGCGCGGTCTGGATCATGTCGAGGTCGTGCTCGCGCTCGAGGCGCTCCTGCACGATCTCCATGTGCAACAGGCCGAGGAAGCCGCAGCGGAAGCCGAAGCCGAGCGCTTCGCTGGTCACGGCCTCGAAGCTGAACGAGCTGTCGGACAGGGACAGCGTCGCGAGTCCTTCGCGCAGGCTCTCGAAGTCGCCGGTGTTCGTCGGGAAGAAGTCCGCGTACACCATGTGGATCGGCGGCCGGTAGCCCGGGAGCATCTCGACCTTCGGTCCCTTGTAGATCGACATCGTGTCGCCGATGCGCACGTCGCCGAGCTGCTTGATGTTCGAGATGAAGTAGCCCACCTCGCCGGGGCCGAGCTCGCCGGTGCGTTTCATGCCGGGCGAGAAACGTCCGAGTTCGATCGCCTCGTACACCTTGTCGGTGCCGAGCATCTTGATCATCTGCTTCTCGCGCAGCGCTCCGTCGACGACGCGCAGGTACACGATGATCCCGCGGTACTCGTCGTACTTCGCGTCGAAGATCAGCGCCCGCAGCGGATCGTCGGCCTTGCCTTCCGGCGGCGGGATGCGTTCCACGATCTGATCGAGCAACTCGGGCACGCCCAGGCCAGTCTTGGCGCTCACGCCCAGCGACCCCTCTGTGTCGATGCCAATCGAGTTCTCGATTTCCTCCTTCACCACGTCGACGCGCGCGTGGGGGAGGTCGATCTTGTTGAGCACCGGCAGGATCTCGAGATCGCCCTCGACCGCGAGGTACGCGTTCGCGACGGTCTGCGCCTCGACGCCTTGACTCGCATCGACGAGCAACAGCGCGCCTTCGCACGCCTGCAGCGCCTTCTGCACCTCGTAGTTGAAGTCGACGTGCCCAGGCGTGTCGATCAGGTTGAGCTCGTAGCGCTGGCCCTTGTAGGTGTGGAACACCGTCACCGCGCTGGCCTTGATCGTGATGCCGCGCTCGCGCTCGAGGTCCATCGAGTCGAGCAGTTGCGCCTTCATGTCTCGCTTCTGGACCGACCCGGTGATCTCGAGGAGGCGGTCGGCGAGCGTGGACTTGCCGTGGTCGATGTGCGCGATGATCGCGAAGTTGCGGATGAGACGGGTTTCGTGCACGGCTTCTACCGGCCGGGTAGGCCGACTCTTTGGGGCGAAGAGTATACGGGCGCCGGGCGCACTTCCGGCGGCGCGGCTACTTCTTGGGCGCGTCGAGGTCGGCCAGGCGCTCGAGCGCGGCGAGCAGTTGGCGCAACGCGCGGCCGCGGTGGCTGATCGCGAGCTTCTCCGCGGGCGCCAGCTCCGCGAAGCCGCGGCCCGTCTGGGCGAAACCGGGTTCGGTGAACAGGAACAGCGGGTCGTAGCCGAAGTCGCCGTCGCCGCGCGGCGCGTGGAGGATGCGGCCGCGCGCGAGGCCTTGCACTTCGAGCGCGATCGACCCGTCGGGCCGCGCGAGCGCGAGCGCGCACACGAACTGCGCGCCCCGGCGTTCCTCGGACGCATCCCGCAGCTCGCGCAGCAGCCGCGCGTTGTTCGCCGCATCGTCGCCGTGGACGCCCGCATAGCGCGCGCTCCTGACGCCGGGCGCGCCGCCGAGCGCGTCGACCTCGAGCCCCGAGTCGTCCGCGAGCGCCCACAACCCGCTGGAACGCGCCGCCGACAGGGCCTTCTTCGCGGCGTTCTCCCGGAAGGTTCGCCCGTCCTCGAGCACGTCCTCGATCCCGCCGACGTCCTTGGGCAGCAACACGCCGTAACCCAACGGCGCGAGCGCCGCCGAGAACTCGGCGTGCTTCTTCTTGTTGTTGCTGGCCAGCAGAAGTTCCATGGACGGCGCGACGACGCCCGCGCTCCTCGCGGTGGCGCGGAGCATAGCGAGCCTCCGCCGACTCGCCGCACGCCCGCGCTTCGTGCTCGCCAAGTTCGGCGCACGACTCTCGCGGAGAGGCGCTACCCTCGCGGGACACGGAGCCGCGCAGCGAAACTCCAGGGCGCAACGGTGAGCGAGCGACAGCGAACGATGGCGAGAAGTGCGAAGGAAAAGCCGGACCGCGGGGTCGCGGTGGCGGTGGCGCGAGTGGGGGTGCGCGAGCCGGCCGAGACCGCCGTGCCCAAGCTCGTCGAGGCCTACGGCGGTCCGCTGTACGCGGTCGGGCTGCGCTTCTGCGGCAACCGCGAAGATGCGGAAGACATGGTGCAGGAGACGTTTCTCGCCGCGTTCGCGCACTGGGCGCAGTTCGAGGGTCGCTCGAAGCCGTCGACGTGGCTGTACACGATCGCCGCGCGCATCTGCCAGCGGAAGCGTCGGCCGCGCTCGGGCCAGCCGGCGCGGATGCTCTCGCTCGACGAACTGCTGCCGCTGCGCGAGCCGGCGATCGCGAGCGCGCCGCCCGAGGACCATGACGCGCTGCGCGAGCGCCGCCGCACGCGCGAAGCCGCGGAGAACGCCATCGCCGAGTTGCCAGAGCCGTTCCGCATGCCGTTCGTGCTGAAGGAAGTGCTCGGCTTCGCGGTGAACGATGTCGCCGCGATCCTCGGGCTCGAAGCGGTCACGGTTCGAACGCGCGTGCACCGCGCGCGCCTCCGAGTCCGCCGGGCGCTCGAGGGCGGCCTCCCGCGCCGCCGCGTGGCGCCGCTCGCGTATTCGAAGGCCGTCTGCCTCGACCTGCTGAAGGCGAAGCAAGAGGCGCTCGACCGCGGCGCCAAGTACCGTTTTCCGGCCGGAATCGTGTGCGAGCGCTGCGCGACGGTGTTCGAGACGCTCGACCTGGCGCAGGGCGTGTGCCGCGACCTCGCCGACGGCAAGCTGCCCGCCCGTCTGCGGCGCGAGATCCTCCAGAAGCTCGCCGCCCGCGACTGAACGGCTTCGCCCGTGATCCACACTGCCCTGTTCGACCTCGACGGCACGCTCATCGATTCGGTCGAGCTGATCCGCCGCAGCTACGTGCACACCTTGCGCGTGCACCGCGACGAAGAAGCGCCGCACGACTTCTGGCTGCAAGGTCTCGGCCGGCCGCTGCGCTGGCAGTTCGCGCACTTCACGCGCGATCCCGAGGAGATCGAGGCGATGGTCGCGACCTACCGCAGCTTCAACCTCGCGCACCACGACGCGATGATCACGGGCTTTCCCGGCGCGGTGGAGGCGGTGAAGGCGCTCAAGGCGCGCGGCGTGAAGCTCGGCATCGTCACGAGCAAGATGCGCGCGGGCGCCGAGCGCGGCCTCGCGCACTGCGGGTTCTCCGGGCTCTTCGACGTGATCGTCGGCGCCGACGACGTCACCGAGCACAAACCCGATCCCGCGCCGGTGCGGCTCGCGCTCGAGCGGCTCTCCGCGCAGGCGGAGAGCGCGGTGATGGTCGGCGATTCGCCGCACGACCTGGCCTCGGGCCGCTCGGCCGGGACGCGCACCGCCGCGGTCGCGTGGGGGCCGTTTCCGCGCGAGCAACTGCTCGCGACGACGCCGGACTTCTGGCTCGAGGCGCCGCACGACATCGCGCGTTCGCTGCGCTGAGCCCCGGAACATGACGACGCCCTGGCGCGAGGCCAGGGCGTCGTGTTGAGTTCGCTTCGTGCTGCGGGACTACTGGATCAGATCGTCCTCGGCCCACAGCAGGTAGTAGATCGCCTTCTTGATCGCGATGGTGCGCGTCGCGTTGGACTGCAACGTGTCCTCGGCGATGTCGATCATCGCGCGCGCGTTCTGGAAGTTCGGGTCGGGGTCGGGCGAGAAGCCGAAGCCCGCGAGGACCTGGCTCGCGTCCTCGACCTCGGAGTCCGCCACCGCCACACCGCGCATGATCACCGGTTCGTTGTTCACGAAGTCGATGAGCGCGAGGTCGTAGGCGCGGAACAGGAACCGCAACGCGTTGCGAGTGTTCTGCAGCGAGTTGATCGCGCGCAGGAAGCGAGCGGTGTCGGTCGCTTGCTGGAACGACATCGAGAGCGGCGACGGCACGAACTGACCGCCCGAGGAGTTCGCGAACTCACCGGTGCGATAGAACAGCACCGTGGCGAGCACCGGGTCGGGATCGAGCGGCGTCGAAGCGGTGATGTGGTTGTGGAAGCCGGGGGTCGTGTCGGCGAACTCGACCACGCTCAGCGAGTTGAACGTGTTGTCGCCGAACTCGCCGAGCGGACCGGGGATCGGGCCCGGGATGCCGAACGGACCTGGGAAGCCGGTGGGCTGGATGCCGAAGCCGCCGTCGAAGGGCCGCGGAAGGCCGGTGCCGTCGGGGTTGTTCAGCAGGAACATCTCGACGCCGGTGTCGAAGTTGCCGTTGGCGAGCGTGAAGTTGATCGGATCGCCGACCTGCACGCCGGTGGAGTCGGTGTGGAAGAACGAGTTGCCGCCCGCGTTGTCGTGGCACGTCGTGCAGCGGAGACCTTGGAAGGCGTTCTTGCCGTCCTCGGCGAGCACGTCTTCGAAGGCCACGAAGTTCGGATCGGCGGGGTTCGAGAGGCTGAACTCCTCCTGGCGGCCGAGCGCGAGTTGGAAGGCCTCGAGCGCGTCGAGCTCGCCGCTCGTGGGCAGCACGAAGTCGACGCCCGGCGTGCGGTTGAGCGTCTTGGGGAAGTGTTGCGTGACCGCGCCGACGGCGAACTCGCGCAGAGTGCCGACACCGGGCGAACCGTCGCCGCTCCAGCCCAGCCGCTGCTTCGGCGGGCTCTGGCCGATCACGGGGCGGCGGAGCTGGTTGCGTTGCGCGAAGGTGTGGCTCACGGCGCGCATCACGAAGCGGTTCGCGAGGTCGTCGAAACCGTCGAGGTTCTCGGTGATCAGCGCGAACTGGTGCATGAGCTGCGGCTGCTCGAACACCAGGCCGCCGTTCTGGCTCGAGTCGAGGTTCGGATCGAACTCGGCGAGGAACAGCGGATCCATCGGGTCCATCGTGGCGATGAAGTCCGGATCGAGCGTGAAGTTGTTCTCGGCCGGATGGCAGGTGCCGCAGGTGCGGCCGTTGCCGTCGAAGGTGCCGAGGAAGAACAGCTTCTCGCCATGGTCGACCAGCGCCTGGAGCTGGCCGGCGGGATCGAACGCGCCGACTGCGAGTTGCGGCGCGAAGATGAGCGCGAGCGGAAGGCCCGTACCCTGCAGAGGTTGGTCCGCGCTGCGTCCCGCGGCCAGTTCCGCGCCGTACACGCGCGAGAAGACGTCGGGTTGACCGACGAGCAGCGTTTCGCGGTCCGGGCGCACGCCGACGCGCGTGATCGCGACGGTGTCGAGCGTCATGTCGGCCCACTCGTCGCCGGAGAGGTCGACGATCAATTGCGCGCAGCTGCTGGAAGCCTCGATTCGGCCGAGGTAGCGGCACTCGTCGCCGGGCTCCGGCATGAAGCTGCGGCGTTCGCCGTCGACGTTCGCGACGAGCCAGGCCTCGAGGTCCTCCTCCGCTCGCTGGACGGTGATGACCGCCATGCGTGTGTCGAGGTCGAGGTCCAAGGCGCCAACTGCGCCGCTCTTGCGCGTGACGTGCGAGCCCGCACGCGCGAGGCCGACCTCGATGCGTCGCGGGCCGGCCTCCAGGGCTGCTTTCCATTCTTCGTACGCGCGTTGCACGACACGCGCGTCCGCGAGCACGGACGGCAGCGGCGTGTCCGCTGTCGAATGCGGTTGCGTCGAGCGAAGCGTGCTCGGCGAATCGGTGCAGAACAGCAGTGCAGCACTGCCGACGGCCGCGACTACTAGCGCGGACGAGACAAGGGTTCGCATGAGGGGGACTCCCAAGGGGGTTGGGGAGATCGAACCGGCGACACGCGACGTGCGTGACGCGCGTCGCGCGACCCTAGGCGCCCTGTGCGAATCCGTCCAAAGCAAACAACGCACTTCTCAGTATTGGTGCGTTGACGCGCGCAACTTCCCACTCTTGCGCCGATTCGCGCTCCGCGGCGCTGCGACCGAGTCGGCGAGTCTGTGGCCCGCGCCCTAGATCACGACCTCAGGAAACGAATGGGGCCAGCCGCTCGATGCGACTGGCCCCACCAATCAAGCACCCTCGACGTCAACGGACAGTCGAGCGGCGCACCGACATCACGGGCAGATCACGAATTGGAGTCCATTGGACAGATTCGTGGTCTTCGGGGCCGGCGGGTCGCGGAGGTAAGCCTCGGTTCGTTCGCGCGGTCAGCGCGAACGAATGCGGGCAGCCCTTTGGCTGCCCGCAAGAGTCGTGCTCGTTTGGCTCGCGCTTTCGCGCGAGCCAGCGAGCTTCCGCTCGCGACCGGGGTTACGCGGCCCGCTCTGGCGGTGCGACTACGGGCAGATCACGAATTGGAGTCCATTGGACAGATTCGTGGTCTTCGGGGCCGGCGGGTCGCGGA
>CALFYL010000350.1 GCA_937952135.1 uncultured Planctomycetia bacterium | reverse complement strand
GTAGTGCTCGAGCGCGAAGCCGAGGTTGTCCATGCGGTCGTGGCACACGGCGCACTTGGCGTCCTCGCGGTGCTTCGCGAGGCGCTCGCGCAAGCTCGCCGCGCGCACGGCTTCGACGCTCTCGTCGAGCGAATCGACACCGGGCTCGGGCGCCAGCGGCGGCGCGCCGAGCAGCGTCTCGAGGATCCACTTGCCGCGCTTCACGACGGACGTGCGCGTCGGATTGCTCGTCACGGTGAGCACGCTCGCGTGCTGCAACAGTCCGCCGCGGACCGCGCGTTGCTCGGGGTCGAGGCGCACGCGCTGCATCGGCTCGCCGCGCACGCCACCGAGGCCGTAGTGGCGCGCGAGCGGCGCATTGAGAAACGTGAAGTCGGGGTCGAGCAACTCGCTCAAGGCGCGCTCTTCGCGCAGCACGGCCTCGAACAGCAGCTCGGTCTCCGCGCGCATCGCCGTGCGCAGCTCCTCGTCGAAACCCGGAAAGCGCTTCGGATCCGGCGTCGCGCGCTCGAGCTGGCGGAGCTGGAGCCACTGCGCCGCGAAATTGCGCGTCAGCTCGCTCGCGCGTGGATCGCGGAGCATGCGGCGCACCTGGCGAGCGCGGGCGTCGACATCGGCGAGCTCGCCCTGCTCCGCCGCGTCGAGCAGCTCCTCGTCGGGCGTGCTGCTCCACAGGAAGTAGGCGAGGCGCGTCGCGAGCTCGAAGCCGTCGAGGTCGCGCACGGCGCCGGGCGCGAGTTCCTCGGGGTCGCGTTCGACGCGAAACAGAAAGTGCGGCGAGGCGAGGAGCGCTTCGAGCGCCGTGCGCACGACCAGCTCGCGCTCGGCGCCCGGTGGCGCGAGTTCGACGAGCCGCCGGACCTCTTCGGCCTTCACGGGCCGTCGCCACGCGCGCCGCGCGAGCTCCTCGACCACCTGCTCGGCGCGGCGTTCCACGCCGAGCACGCGCTGCTGGAAGTCCGTCGGCACGAGGGCGCCGACCGGGCCGGCGATCTCGAGCCATTCGACGTAGAGATTGCGGTCGCGCTTCGCGCGGTCGGGCTCGTCCGGGTTCCAAAAGTCGTTCACGAACCAGGCTTCGAAGCGCACGGTCCCCGCTTCGAGTTCGACGCGCGACTCGTAGACCGCCCCATCGCCTCGCGCCGCGAGCACGTCGTGCACGGCCACGTTCTTTCCGGCGAGGCGGAACTCCATCCGCGCCGCCTCGTCGCCGGCCTGCGAGGCCCACGCGCGCACGCGAAGCACGTACTCGCCCGGCCGTTCGAGCGGCACGTCCGCGCCGACGAAGCCGTTCGTGTACAGGCCCCAGCCGTCGTTGCCGTTCGAGAAGCGCTCGGTGTGCTTCACCTCGTCGTCGCGCACCCGCCGCGCCGGCGGACGCAGCGGATCGGCGACCTCGATGGCGCGCGCCGCCGCTCGCTCGGCGGCGTCGACGTACTTCTCGAACAGGATGTCGGGCATCGAGAGCACGTCGCCGATGTTGTCGAAGCCGTAGCCGACGTCGTCGGGCGGAAGCAGATCCTCGACGTCGAGCTCGACGCCGCACAGATCGCGCACGCTGTTGCGGTACTCGGTGCGGTTCAAGCGCCGCAGAGTGACTGTGCCCGGATCGACTGCGGGCGCGTGTGCGGCGAGGAAGTTGGTCGCCGCCGCGACGAGCTCATCGCGCTCTTCCCGCGGAGGCTGCGGGGCCTTGCGCGGCGGCATTTTGCCGCTCGCGAGCTGCTTGCGGATCGCGCGCCAATCGTCGAGCGCGAGCTGGGGAGCTTCGACGGCCTCGGCGATCGTGAACTCCCCCTCGGCCTCGGCGCCGGTGTGGCACTCCGAGCAGTAGCGCTCGAGGAAGGCCCTGGATTGCGGCTCGAAGTCCTGGGGCGCTCCCACCGCGTCGCCCTGCACCGGCGCGCTCCAGGCGGCGGCCAGCGCGGTTGCGATCAGCGCGGCGAAGAATGCAGCCCAACGCATGGCGGAGGCGCGCGGCTCAGCCCTGTGGGCTCGGCGCGCGCGCGCGCCAGGCGAGGACCAGCACGACGAGGCCGAGGAGCGATCCTTCGAGCCACGGGTGCACGCTCACGCGCGAGAAGTCGCCGCGCCACACGATGAGCGCCTGGTAGAGGTAGGGCAGCCACGCGCCGATGGCCAAGGTCCAACCGTTGCGAATCGAGATCCGCGGCTGGGGCTCGACTTGCGGCAACGGGATTCCGCGCGCTTCCAAGTCGCGGTCGAGCTCGTCGAGCTCGCGCGCGGCGCGGTCGATGAGCTTCTGGTTCGCGCGCAGCGCCTTGTACTCCTCCTGCAGCGCCCAGAGATTGAACACCACCGCCGACAAGCCGACGGCGAAGTGCCACGCGGGCGAGATGCCGAAGCCCTTCGCGCCGTAGCCGAGCACGCCCGTCGCGACGAGCAGGCTCGCGCCGATGCCGGCCAGCGGATAGGCGCGCTTCTGCGCGAAGAAGCGGTTGAGCTCCTCGAGCCGCTCGGGGGAGAGACGGCGAGACCGAATCGCTTCGCGCAGCACGCGGCCCGTGACGAGCATGAACAGGATCACGAGCGTGTGGACGCCGACGCCCACGCTCGCCGTGAACAGGCCCGCCCAAAGATGCTTGGACGTGCCGTCGAAGAACACGCCGAGCAGCAGCGTCGCGAAGAGCGCCGGCGCGAGGATCGACGCGCCGACCAGAAAGTAGTGCCCCATCCGCATGGCGGGCCGAGAGTATCGCCGCTGGCGAGGCGCGCGGCTACTGCCGCGTGCGGGGCTCAAGTGCGAAGTAGCGCTTGCGCCACCGCCGAGGGCTCGATCGACGCCATGCACACCGGGCCTTGCGGATGGCCGCAAGCGCGCGCGAAACAGGGCGCGCATGCGAGCTCGAGCGGACTGCGCAGCACACGGTGCAAGCCCCCGCAGGTCGTCGGAGGAGTCGCGACGGGCCACGGTCCGGTGCGCAGGTGCGACTGCGGGCCCGCGAGCAACGTGACGGGCAATCCGCAGGCGGCGGCGAGGTGGGTCGGGCCGGTGTCGCCGCCGACGTAGCTGGCGCCGCGCTCGGCGGCCGCGTGGAAGAGGCTCGCGAGCGCGCGCAGCCCGCGCTGGCCGATGCAGTGCGAGACCCGCGCCTCGCCCGCGAGCTGCTGCGCGGCGCGCTCGCCCTGATCGGCCTCGGCCGGCCCGCTGAGCACGAGCACCGCTCGGCCCGCGCGCGCGAGGCGGCGCGCGAGCTCGACCGCGTGCGCGAGCGGCCACGCGCGCACGTCGTCGGGCGACGAGAGCTGGAGCAACACGAGCTCGCGCGAGGCGCCCGGCGCGAGCGACTCGAGCTGGGAGCGCCCCGCGGCGAGTTCCGATGGGCTCGCGCCCGCGTCGCGCCGCAGTTGCGCGTCCGCGAACTTCCGTCCGGTGACGTGCTCGCAGAGCGCGCGCGTTCGCTCCATCGCATGCTCGCGCGCCGCGCCGACTGCAGCCTCGGACTCCGCGCCGAGCGGCGGGGCGAACTCGTTCATCGCCGCCCACGCGCCGCGCTCGCGCCAATCTCGCGGAGCGAGCCCCACGCGCCGCGGCGCGCCGGTCGCGAGGGTCGCCAGGGCGCTCTTCCAGTTGCCCTGCGCATCGATCGCGAGCTGCGCGTCGAACGCGCCGAGCTCGCGCTTCAACGCGAGCCACGCGCGCGCGCCGCCGCGCCGTTCGAAGCGCACGCTGCGCTCGAGCCCGGGCAGGCCGTCCAGGAGCCCGGCGAACTCGCTCTGCACGACCCACGCGAGCCGCGCGGCTGGAAACCGCTCGCGCAAGGCGTGGAACAGCGGCAGGGCCAGCACGACATCGCCCAAGTGCGACAGGCGGACCAGCGCGATGCGTTGCGGATCGTCCACGGACAACAGGAGGCTTGCGGCGGCGCGCTGGGAGCGTTGGGATGCGCGCCGATGGCGCCGCACGGATTCACAGGACACTCTACCTGCGCACGCGCGGGAGCGTGCGCTTCGTCGCGTGTCCCAGCGGCGACGCTGGACGCAATGTCGCTCTCCGCGCGCGGCGCGGATTCGCGAGGCGTGCGCGCGTGAAGTTCCGGCTCTCGACCAAACTGCTGCTCGCGGTCCTCGCCGCCGTCGCGATCCCGTTTCTCGGGTTCGCGATCTTCGTCGACCATCAGATGGCGGGCCGGCTCTCGAAGGACGTCGTGCTCTACTCGCTCAAGGGCATCGCCGCGGACCTGGCGCTGCGCGTCGACCGCGACGTCGAGGAGTGGAACTCGAGCATCGCGTTGCTCGCCGCGGATCCGGGCTGCTACCTCGCGATCGACGAGGCCTGGCGCGACGAGGCCGGCGAACTCGAGGGTGAGAGCGCAGAGGACCGGCGCCTCATGCGCAAGACGCAGATCGATCAGTTCAACCACTGGATCGCGGCCAAGCGCGGCTACGACCTGTTCCTGCTGGTCGACTCCGAGGGTCGTTTCGTCGCGGCGAGCACGGTGGGGCGTTCCGGGCTGGGCTTCGCGCCCGAGGTCAACGCCGCGCTTCAGTCGCGCTCGTATGCGCGCGAGGTGTGGTTCGAGGCCGCGAAGGCCGGCCGCACGCACCGCGTCGACCAGATCTCGAGCGCGCAGTGCGGACTGCTCCCGCCGCGGCGCCCGCTCACTCCGCTGCACCCCGAGAACTTCCACATCGGCTTCTCCGCGCCCATCGCGTGGCCGCGCGACGAGCTTCGACCGGAGCGTTCCGAGCGCTTCGTCGGCGCCGTCTTCGCGCTCGTGAACTGGAGCCACGTGCAAGAGGAGCTCGACAACCCCGAGGTGCTGCGCAGCTACTTCCAGGGGCTCGTCGGACCCGACGAGTTCCCCTCGGCCTACGGTTGGATCTGGAAGAGCGACGCGGACACGATCCTCGCGCACGCGCGGCCGGAGCTGTACGGGCAGCGCGTTTCGCAGCCGCCCATCGCCCTGCCGGAGATGACCGCGGCCGCGCTCGCTTCGCCTTGGGGGCTGTATCCCGAGTACAGCTTCGACGGCAAGCGCAAGAACGCCGCGTTCCGTCGCACGCGCGGCTACGACGAGGGCGGCTTCGGCTGGATCGTCGGCGTGGGCATCGACAACGACGACATCTTCCGGCCCGTGCGCGAGCTGCGCGCGCTCTTGTTCAAGGCCACGCTGGCGGTGCTGCTCGTCAGCGTGCTGTGGACGATGGTGATCGCGCGCCGCACGACGCAGCCGATCCTCGCGCTGCGCGAGCACGTGCAGCGCGTGGCGGGGGGCGATCTCGAGGCGCGCGTGCGCGTGGCCACGGGCGACGAGCTCGGGGAGCTCGGCGAAGCACTCAATCGGATGACCGCGGAGCTCGCGCAGGGCCGCGAGAGTCTGATCAAGGCGCAGAAGGACGCCGCGTGGCGCGAGATGGCGCGCCAGGTCGCGCACGACATCAAGAACCCGCTCACGCCGATCCAGCTCTCGATCGACCTCTGCCGGCGCGCGAAGGCCGAGAACAGCCCGCAGTTCGAGCACATCCTCGAGCAGACGCTGCAGATCGTCGCGCGCCAGGTCGCGCATCTGCGAGAGATCAGTTCGGACTTCCACGCGCTCACCGGCGCGCGCAGGGAGAACTTCGAAGTGCTCGACCTCGCGCCGCTCGTCGAGGAGGTGCTCGACCTCGACGCCGCGTGGGCGCAGTCGCAGGCGGTCGAGCTGCGCCGCTCGATCCAGCCGACGCGCGTGCGCGGCGACCGGCTGCTGCTCCGCCGCGTGCTGCTCAATCTGGTTTCGAACGCGCTCGAAGCGATGCCGGACGGAGGCTCGTTGCACGTCGCGCTTCGGCCGGAGGGCGGCCACGCGCTGCTCGAGCTCACCGACACCGGCGTCGGCTTGCCGCCGCAGGTTCGCGAGCACCTCTTCGAGCCCTACTTCACGACGCGGACGACCGGCACCGGGCTCGGCCTCGCGATCGCCAAGCGCGTCGTCGAGGACCACGCGGGCGCCATCGAGCTCGTGCCGGCGACGCCGGGTCCGGGCACGGTGGCGCGGGTTCGCCTGCCGCTGGCGATGGACCCCGCATGACCGGCGCGCGCCCCGCGGTGCTGCTCACCGGCGGCACGGGTTTCGTCGGAGTCGAGCTCACGCGCGAGCTCGTCGCGCGCGGCCACGAGGTGTACGTGCTCGCGCGCCGCGAGTCCGACCGCTCCCAGCTCGACGGCGGCAGCGTGCGCTGGCGCGACGGCGAATTGCGCGATGCGAGCAGCGTCGAGCGCGCGGTCGCCGATCTCTGCCGGCGCCACGCGCGGCCGTGGGTGATCCACAACGGCGCCGTGATCAGCTACCGCACGCGCGACCGGGCGCTGCAGCAGGCGGTGAACGTCGGCGGAACGCGCAACGTGATCGAAGCCTGCCGCGCGCACCCGGTCGGCCGCGTGCTGCACGTGAGTTCGGTGGTCGCCGTCGGGCAGGCGCGCGCGGGCGAGCTGCTGGACGAGAGCGCGCCCTACAACCTCGGGCCGGTTCGCTGCGACTATGCGGACACCAAGCGCGCGGCCGAGGAACTCGCGCTCGGCGCCGCCTCCGAGCTCGACGTCGTCGCGGTCAACCCCGGCGCGATCTTCGGCCTCGGCGCGCGCGTTCCGAACACGCTCAAGTTCCTCGAGCAACTCGCCCGAGGGCCGCGGCTGCCGTTCACGCCGCCGGGTTCGCTCGCCGTCGTCGGCGTGCGCGACGTCGTGGTCGGCATGCTCGCCGCGCTCGAACGAGGACGGCGCGGAGAGCGCTACCTGCTCGTCGAGTCCGCGTGGAGCTCGCTCGAGCTCTTCCAACTCGCTGCGCGCCTGCTCGGTGTCCCGCAGCCGCGCCGCGCCGCGCCACCTTCACTTTGGAGCGCGCTCGAGCTCGCTGCGCGCGCCGTGGACCTGTTCGTCTCGCCGGGACTGCTGACTCCGCAGACCGTGCGCATGCTGGGCGCTCACTTCAACTTCGACGCCTCCAAAGCGCGCGCGGAACTCGACTGGTCCCCGGAACCCTTCGAAGCGGTGCTGTCGCGGACGATTTCGTCGCTGCGGGCGCGCGGCGAACTCTGACGGCGGTGCTTGCGCGCGCGCTCGGTCAAGCGCCGCAGGCCGACGCGCCAGCGGTAGGGCAGGTGCGTCTCGGCGCGGTTCAACCAGCGCGCGGTGCGGCGGCTCGCGGCCCCGAGCATCGCGAAGGCGACGATGTAGAAGGGGATGCCGGTCACGACCGGGATCAACCAACCGACGATGCCCAGCGCAAAGAACAGGGCCGCGCCGAACAGCAGGGCGACGCGCGCGACCAAGGGGCGCGGATCGGTGTGGATCTTGAGCAGCGGCGGAAGGTCGGGCGTGGCGGGCGGCATCATGGGCTTCGCAGCTCCTTGGGCCACGGAGGCGACCTTGGCCATCGAGCGAACGGCGATCAGTTTGGCCATGCTGCACCGAACTCGGCCCATGCCGTGCGGAATCCGCCCGCAAAACAGCGCCGAACTGCGCACGGGCGAGCGCGCCCGTGCTGGTACAAGAATTGTTCTCGTGCGCGTCCCCGCGTTCGGTTTGCGCCTGCCCGGCCGCGAGCTTTGGACTTCCGTCCAGAATCGGAGCCCTCGCTCCGCCGCCGCGCTCCTCCGCACCCCGGCCCTCCCCAGCGTCCCTTGATCCCTACGCACCGCCGTTCGTCTTCGCGCCGTGGCGCGGTCAAGCCGCTGCTCGCGGTCTCCTTCGCCGCCGTTGCGTTGCTCGCAGCGCTCGCGTGGCTCCTGTTCGACGGCGGCGCCGCGCCGGCCGGCGAAGGCGCGGCGTCGGCCTCGCAATCGAACGTCGCCGACTCGGTGGACGCACCGACGCTCGAAACCCAGGCGCGCGCCGACGGCCGCGAGAGCGCGCAGCGTCCGATCTACTCGAACGAAGGCTTCGTCGTGCAGCCGGGCGTGCGCCTGTCGGGCCCCGGTCGGCTCGTCGGTCGCGTGCTCGAGCGAACGAGCGGCGCTCCGGTCGCGGGCACGGGCGTCGAGTTGCTCCCGGTGCCGCCCGTCGCGCGCGAGTTCTTCGGCCGCGTGCTGCGGCTCGCGAACTCGAGCGAGGGATACGAGACCCGCGTCGACCCCGTCGCGGTCGCCGTGAGCGAGGCCGATGGCTCGTTCTCCTTCGAGGGCGTGTACAGCGGCACGTACTACATCCAGGCGCGCGGCGCGCGGCACGTGCCCGACAGCGTCGCGCGCGCGTACGTCGCCGAGTCCGGCTCGGGCGGGCCGGTCGAGCTGTTCGTGCGCGGCGGCGGGCGCGTGATCGGCGTCGTGCTCTTGCCCAGCGGCCAGCCCGCGGCGCGGGTGCAAGTCGCGTTGACGCTCGGGCCCGGCCTCGCGATCGAGAGCGCGCGCAGCGGCGACGCGTGCTATCTCGAGGCGCGCACCGACGACGACGGTTCGTTCGTGATCGCGGGCGTGCCCGCGGGCGCGGGCTACGACGTCACGGCTTCGGGAGCGGGCTTCGCGCTCTCGCACGCGCTCGATTTGGAGGTGCGCGCGGGCGAGGACACGACGGTCGTGCTGCAGACGCGCTCGGGTGGGAGCATCGAGGGCCGCGTGCTCGCGCGGCCGAAGGAGGGCGACGACAAGGCGGCGCCGCGGCCGGTCGCGGGCGCGCACGTCGCCGTCGTTCCGCGCGGACTTCGCAGCTTGCAGTTCGCCGAAGAAGTGCTCGAGGCGACGCACGCGGTCACGGGCGCCGACGGACGCTTCCGCATCGAGTCCGCGCCGGCGGGCGAACTCGACCTCGTCGGCGTCGCCGAGGAGTGCCTGCCGGCGAAGGGACCGCGCGTGATGTGCGCCGACGGCGCGCTCGCGCTCGCGGGCGATTTCGAGCTGCCGCGCGGTCCGATGGTGAGCGGCCGCGTCGTCGACAGCGCGGGCAAGCCGGTCGAAGGCGCCGTGGTGCGTTGGAACCCGATCGACTTCCGCAACTTCGAGTTCGACTTCTCCTTCGCGCCGCTGCTCGCCGCGTCGGTGGAGGGCTTCGACTACCCGCGCACGGACGCGGACGGCCGCTTCACCGCGGGCGCGTTCGCGGGCAAGGGCCCGCACCGCATCGACTTCTACAAGCTCGGCTACGCGCACCAGCGCTTCGATTGGGACCCCGCCGAGCAGAAGGGCGAGATCGAAGTCACGCTGCGCGCGGGCGGGGCGGTCGAAGGCATCGTGATGGACCTCGAGCGCAAGGCGCCCGTGACGAACTTCACGATCCAGACGCGCGACCGCATCGAGACGCAGATCGACGCGCCCGGCAACAACAACCCGTTCTCGGGCGGCATCGTGTTCGAGACGGTCGACGGCCGCTTCCGGCTCGATCCGGTGAAGGGCGGCGAGAAGATCTCGTTCACCGTGAGCGCGAAGGGCTACCTCGACAAGACCGTCGACGAGCTGACCACGCCCGAGGGCGAAACGCTGCGCGGAGTGATCGTCGAGCTCGAGCGCGGGGCGCGCATCGTGGGGACGGTGACCGACCTCGAGGGCGAACCCGTCGCCGGCGCCCAGGTGTTCGCGGTGCCCGCGGATCGAGCGGAGAGCTTCGAGCGCCGCAACCGTCGCGATCGGCGCGGCGCGCCGGAACTCGAGCAGATCCCCCCGGGATTTCGCGACTTCGCGGCGCAGCTCGGCTTGCTCGGCGACAGCGCGGTTCCGTCGCGGGCGGACGGCACGTTCGAGCTGATCGGGCTCGAGCCCGGGCCGACGGTCGTGCTCGCATCGCACCGCGACTACGTGATCGGGCGCTCGCGCACGGTGATCGCGAGCAGCGAAGGCGACCCGGCGGAGGTCGAGATCGAGCTCTCCACGGGCGGCGGGGTCTTCGGTCGGGCGCTGGATCGTTTCGGCCGGCCGGTTTCGGGCGCGATCGTCATCGCCGCGTCGCCGGCGAACATGGCGGGCGAAGGCCGCGCGAACGGCGGCGCGCTCTATCAGGGGCGCACCGACGCCGAGGGACGCTACCGCATCGACCGCATGGCGGGCGGCGGCTACTTCCTGCTCCTCACGCGCGGCGACGAAGCGCTCAATCCGACGAGCTTTCTCGGAACGCTCAACTTCGACTTGGTGACCGTGCCCGCCGACGAGCGAGTGGAGTACGACATCCTCGACACCTCGAGCGGCGCGACGCGCGTGTTCGGCGTCGTGCTCGACGGCGGCCGGCCGGTGAGCCGCGGCGCGATCACGGCGCTGTCCTTCGAGAGCGAGAGCATGCTCGGGCTCGATCTGAAGATCGCGCAGATCGGGACGGACGGCGCGTACGAGTTCACGGGCCTCGCGCCGGGCGAGTACCAATTCAACATCGACGGACAAGGCCGGCGCGGAGGCGTGCGCGTGAGCGCGGAGATTCCCGACGCGCCCGAGTTCCGGCTCGATCTGCGCTATCCCGAAGGCGGCATCGAAGGCCGCGTCGTCGACGCGCGCGACGGAGCGCCGATCTCCGGAGCTCGCGTGACCGCGCGGCGAGTCCAGTCGCAGGACTCCGGCGGCTGGCTCGGCAAGCTCGTCGCGCAGGAGTCGGGCGTTTCGCGCGAGACTTCCGGAGACGACGGCGCTTTCAAGTTCACGCGCCTCGATGCGGGCGCCTTCCAGATCACGGTGGCGCCGCCGCGCGGGGACGGCGGCGGAAACGACGCGCCGCGGCGCTACGCCGCCGCTGCGCCGCTGACGGTCCAGGTCCGCGCCGACCAGTTCGAACGCGGCCTCGAGCTGCGGCTGCCGCCGGCGCTGGAGTTGTTCGGGCGCGTGCTCGACGAGGGCGGCGCCGCGGTGCCCGACGCGCAGTTGATCGCGACGCGCGTCGACCTCGAAGGAGCGGCGCCGGAGCGCGCGACTTCGGGCGCGGACGGCGCCTACCGCTTCGACGCGCTCGCCGAAGGCAAGTACGACATCAGCGCGAGCGCGGACGGCTTCGCGGACACGCTCGCGCGCGAGGTGCTGGTTTCCGCGGAGAAAGTGGCGCCGGTCGACCTCACGGTGCGCAAGGGCGTCGAGGTGAGCGTCAAGGTGACGAGCGCCGGGCGGCCGGTGTCGGGGGCGACCGGGCGCCTGGTTCCGCTCGAGCGCGGGGCCGACATCGCCGGCGCCGACGTCGGGCGCGCCCTCACGAACCTGTTCGCGGGCAAGGGCGTCTCGAACAGTGCGGGGATCCTCGCGCTCGGCGTCCACGCGCCCGGCGATTACAAGCTCGAAGTGCAGCGCGGGCTCGAGCGCGTCGAGGAAACGGTGAAGATCGAGTCCACGGACAAGCTCGAGTTGCGTGTGCGGCTGAAGTGAGCGCCGCGCGTGCGGTAGCATCGCGGCCCGCCCATGCCGATCCTCCTTTCACTGCTGATGTGCGCTGCGGCGGTGTCGCAGGTCGCGCCCAAACCTGCGCCCGAAGCCGCGCCCCAAAGTGAGCTCGAGCTCGTCGAAACCGCGCCTTCGCAGACCCCGCTCGACAACGCCGATCTGCGCGACACGGCCGAGGTTTGGCTGGAGATGGTCCGCGGTGCGAAAGAGCGCATCGACCTCGCGCAGTTCTACGCGAGCGACTCGGCGCCGAGCCGGTTGACGGCCGTGATCGAGGCGCTCGAGGCCGCGGCGACGCGCGGCGTGCGCGTGCGGTTCCTCGCCGAGGAGAAGTTCCACGCGACCTATCCCGAAACGCTCGAGCGCTTCGCTAAGCATCCGGGTTTCGAAGTGCGGCGCTTCGACGTCGCGAAGGCGTACGGCGGAGTGCTGCATGCGAAGTACCTCGTCGTCGACGGTAGCGAAGTGTTCGTCGGCAGCCAGAACTTCGACTTTCGGTCGCTCGAGCACATCGTCGAGCTCGGCCTCCGGATTCGTGCGCCGCGCGCGGCGGCGGCCTTTCAGGCCCTGTTCGAGCTCGATTGGGCGGTGGCGGGCGGCGCGCCGATCGCGGACGCCCTCGCGCGGTGGAACGCGCCCGTCGACGAACCCGAGCGCATCGTGGACTCGAGCGTGCGCTGTCGCTTCAGTCCGCGAAGCGCCGTTCCGAGCGACGGCTGGTGGGACCTTCCGCCGCTCGTCGAGTGGATCGACGCCGCGCAGCGCAGCGTCGACGTGCAGCTGCTCACCTACAAGACGGTCGCGCGCGACCGCACGTACTGGGACCTGCTCGAAGCGGCGCTGCGGCGCGCGGCGGCTCGCGGAGTGCGCGTGCGTCTGCTCGTCGCCGATTGGGGCAAGCGCAAAGGCACGATCGAAGGGCTGCAGAGCTTGGAGCCGCTCGCGAACCTCGAGGTGCGCATGGCGACCATCCCCGCGCATTCCTCGGGGCACATCCCGTTCGCGCGCGTGCTCCACGCGAAGTACATGGTGGTCGACGGCCAGCGCGCGTGGCTCGGCACCAGCAACTGGGAGCGCGACTACTTCGAGCAGAGCCGCAACGCGAGCGTGTTTGTCGAAGGCGGCGCAGCGCCCGCGCGCATGGGCCGTTTCTTCGAGGACTTGTGGACCTGCGACTACGCGTACCGCGTGGATCCGGCGGCGGTGTACGAAGCGCCGCGAGTGGGGGACTGATGTCCGCTCTCCGCGCTTCGTCGGAACTTCGACGCACTTCGGGATCGGGAGACTAAGCGAATATGCTCGGCGCGCTTGCGTTGCTGGTTCAGTCGTCGTTTCTGGTCGGGCCGCTGCACCATGGCGACGCGCCTCCGCCCTCGCCGGCCATCGCGGCGCTGCGCATGTCCGACGAAGCCGGACGTCCGGACTCGGGTCTGCAGGCCGCGCGTGAGCTGTTGGGCGGCCTTCGCGAGCCGGGCGAGTTCACCGAACTCGTGCGGGCGCGCGCCGCGACCCGCGGCGCCGAGCGGCCCGTGCTGTTCGGCGTTCATCCGCCGGGCTTGCTCGCGCAACGTTTCGAGACGGTGCTCGCCGAACTCGAGGTCGGCGCCATCGGCGCCCCGCTCGAGGTCGAGGGCGGAGTGTGGATCGTGCAGCGCATCGAGCCCGACGCGGCGTGCCGCCAGATCTTCGTCGCCGGTGTCGACGACGCGGCGCGGGCGCGGGCCGAGACGCTGGCGGCGACGGCGCGAGGTGGCGCGGACTTCGCGGCGCTCGCGCGCGAACGCTCGGACGACAAGGCGAGCGCGCTCCGCGGCGGCGACTTCGCGATCTTCGAACGCGGCCCGCGCGACGCGGGGCTGCGGGCGGCGGTGTTCCGCTCGCGCATCGGCGAGATTGCCGGGCCGCTTCCGTCGCCGCTCGGGTTCCACATCGTGCAGCGCGTGGCGGTCGACGCTCTCGATCCGCGCTTGCGCGACGACAACTGGGCGCGCGTGCGCGCGCTGCTCGTGGCCTACGAAACCGCGGTGGGCGCCGATCCGGCGCTCACGCGTCGACCGGCGGAAGCCGACCGAATCGCACAGGACCTCGCAGCGAGGATTCGGCGTGGCGAGGACATGGCGGCGCTCGCGGGCGAGCACACCGACGACGTCGGATTGCGTTCCGTCGGTGGGGACGTCGGTTGGGTGCGGCGCGGCGTCACGCGCATGCCCGAGAGCTTCGACAAGGTCTTCGTCGAGCCGCCCGGAGTCTTGATCGGGCCCATTCCGACGTCGGCGGGCTTTCTGCTGCTGCGGCGCGAGGACCGCGGCCCGCGCTCGCGCATCGACTTGCGCGTCGACGCGTTCGCGGACCTCGAGCAGTGGGTGCGCAAGCTCGCGAGCCCGGGCGCGCCCGCCGCGCCCGAACTCGAAGGTCTAGGGGCGGCGATCGAGGCCGCGCGCGCGCTCGAGGAGGCGCTCGGCTCGCCGCTGTACTGGGGCTTGCTCGAAGGGCTGCTGCCGCGCTGCGCCGTCGCGCGCGATTTCACGGCGCACTGCGCGAGCCTCGACGAGTCGCGTGCGCTCCCCGGCGGCCGCAGCGTCGCGCTGCGCGAGCTGGCGACGAGGTTCGCGCGCGCACTGGAGGTCGTCGAGCCGCACTTCTTGAAGCAGGTGTGGCCCGAGCATCAGCGGCGAATCGAGGCGCGCCTCGCTCCACTGCGTCCGGAGTTCGGAGCTCTCGGTGCCGCCGCACTGGACCAGCTCCTGCTCGCACTCGGCCTCGAGGACCCGCGCGTCGTGGCGCCGGTCTACCTCGTCGCCGAAGGTCCGGCGCCGGGCGGCGTCACGCACCGCACGGGCGGCGGCGCGGCGAGCTGGATTTCGGCGCCCGACTTCGAGGGCACGCAGCTCCACGAGGTGATCGTGCACGAGGCAGCGCACACGCTCGACGCGGCGAGCGAAGGCCGGCCGAGCGCCCTGAGCGAATTGCGCCGCGCGCTGTCGGCCGCGGGCTTCGGGCCGCGCGATCGAGTGCAGCGGGACGCGCCCCACGCGCTCATGTTCTTCGCCAGCGCCTTCGCGGTGCGGCGTGCGTTCGACGCTTCGCACCGCGACCTGGGCGACGTCGCCGGTCAGTACGCGAAATTCGGCCTCGCCGCGGAAGCGGTGCGCGCGCCCTGGAGCGAACACTTCGCGGGACGCCTGCCTCGCGCGGCCGCCCTCGAGAAGACGCTCGAAACGCTTCGGAGCGCGTCGAAGTAGGGGCTGCGGCCCGCCCGCGTCCAAGTGGCGGTGCGAGTCAGTCGGCCGTCGCGCCGGTCGCCTGAGGGTTCGCGCCCGAGAAGCCCCAGGTGCCGCGGATCGTGGCCCAGCGCACACCGACGATGTCGAGCAACCAGTCCCACCAACCGAGGTTGGGGGTGACGCTGCTCGAAGTCACCTGCATGTTCGTGAGCCGCGCGTCGACCGCGTTGTCCCGCGCGATCAGGATCGCCGGACGCGGGATGTCGATCGAGGCGATCGTGAACGCGAAGCCCTTCGAAACGAAGGCGCCGGAAGTCTGCGTGTCGCGGCTGAGTTCGATGCTCGCGCAGCCTCCGGAGACGAGCGCGGTCGCGACCGTGAGCACGAGCGCCGAGAACGTCGAGGTCCGGTTCGCGGGGCGTTGCGCCGTGCATTTGCGAGGCATGCTCGGACGATAGCGCCTCGCGTCCGCGCGCGCCACCGAACGCGGCGCCCGAGACGGAAGCGGAACCGCTCGCGCGCGAGCGCTATTCTGCGGACGAGAAACGATGCACGACGCCGAACGAGCTGCGAGCCTTCGGGAGCCCCCCCCGACACGTGCGGAGGAACTTCGGGCGGCGCTGCGCCGCCACAGCGAGCGCTTCGGCGAGACCTTCGGCGAGTCTGGCTCCGTCCGCACCTTCTTCTCGCCCGGTCGCGTCAATCTGATGGGGGCGCACCTGGACTACAACGGCGGCCCGGTTGCGCCGATGGCCATCGACCGCGGCACCTACTTCGCCGCCGCGACTCGTTCCGACCGCCGTGTGCGGTTCGCGTCCAGGTCCGAGCCGGGCGTGCTCGAGACACGGCTCGAGCACCTGCCGACCACGCGCACCGGCCGCTGGTTCGATTACCCGCTCGGCGTGCTGCGGCGCCTTGCGGACCGGGGCCTCGCGCGCAGCGGCGTGGACATTCTGTTCGGCGGCGACTTGCCGGTCGGCGCAGGCCTCTCCTCGTCCGCGTCGATCTGCGTCGGCGCCGCGTTCGTGCTCGACGCCCTCTGGGAGCTCCGCCTCGGCCCGCGCGAACACGTCGCATTGGCGCTGCAGTCCGAACGCGAGTTCGTCGGCGTGCGCTGCGGCATCATGGATCCCTACGCCGTGGGCCTCGCGCGCTCGGGACAGATCCTGTGGCTCGACTGCAAGGACGAGAGCGTCGAGCACCTGCCCATCGATCACGAGCGTTTCGGTGTCGCGGTCGCGGATACGCTCGTGCGGCGCGAGCTCGCGCAGAGTGCGTTCAACCAGCGCGTGAGCGAAGCGCAGGAGGCCTTCGATCGGCTGCGCTTCCACGCGCCGGGCGCGAGCGTGCTCCGCGACATTCCGGAGGAGGTGCTCGACGCGCACGGCCACGAGCTGCAACCCGAGCTCGAGCGTCGCGCGCGGCACGTCGTCGACGAAGTGCGCCGCACCTTCGAGGCGCGCGAGAGCTTGCTGGCGGGGGACGTGCGCGGGTTCGGCGCGCGGATGTTCGAGGCGCACCGCTCCTTGCGCGAGCTGTACGAGGTTTCCGCGCCGGAACTGGACTGCCTCGTCGACGCCGCGGCGCGGACGCAGGCCATCTGCGGCGCGCGACTGACGGGCGCGGGTTTCGGCGGTTGCGTCGTGATGCTGGTGGAACGCGACGGGGCCGAAGCGGCGCTCGAGCTCGTGGCGAGGACCTTCGACGAACGCTTCGGCCGGCGTCCGTCGATCCAGATCTACGGGCCCGACGCCGGGCCGCGCGAAGTGCTCGGCTGAGCACAGCTCCTGAGGGAGCGCGGGGAGCGCCGAGCGTCCCCAAACACCGCTGCCGATCTCGGTCGCCTGTGCGTCCGAGATCGGCAGCGCGATGGGCTGGCGCGCCGCGTCAGCGCGGCTTGGTGTCTCGCGCGCGCTTCGCCGCGTCGAGCACCAGCTTGCCCGCGGCTTCATTGCGCACGTTCGCGCTGGCGCCCGACTCGAGCAGGTCGATGGCGAGCAACGGCTTGCGGCCGAACAGATAGTTCGCCGCCAGCAACAGGCGCGCGTCGGCGTCGGCGGGGTGATCCGCGAGGAAGCGCTCGAGCAGTTGGAGCTGCTCGTCGAACTCCGCGGGGTTCGAATAGAACTCGTGCTTGTCGATCTCGCTCGAAGCGAGCGTCGGGTCGAGCTCCAGCGCGCGCCGCAGCGCGAAGGCGCCGTAGTGGTAATCGCCCGTCGCGAGCAGCGCGTCGGCGAGCACCAAGTACATCACGCCCTCGTTCGGCCGGTACTCGATCGCCTTGGCGTAGTAGTGCACCGCGTCGGCGTAGCGTCGCTCGCGGAAGGCCTGATCACCCTGGCTGAGGTGCTGGTTCGCCGCTCGCGACAGCGTATCGGGGCCGCGTTCGAGCAGCGCCGCGGCGCCGTCGGCGGACGGCGTCGTGCGCGGCGCGTCGCCGTACTGCACGGCCTCGCCTTGCTGCGGTTCCGCCGCGCCCTCGCCGTAGACCACTTGCCCATCCTCGTACACGGTCACACCGTCTTGCCCGCCGTCGGACCCGTCGACGTAGACGGTCACCGAAGGCGGATCCTGGTAGCCCGAGTCGACGAGCACGGTCGAGTAGTAGATCGGCGCCGCGGACCAGTAGCTCGCGTACGCGCCCGGCCACCAGGTGTGGTACGAGCCCGGCCACGAGCCCCACCACCATCGGTACCCGAACGAGAACGGGTGGCACCACGCGGAGTACGGGTAGGCGCCGATGCCCCAGCCCCAACCCCAGTACGAAGTGTTGTTCCAACCGTTCCACCACCACCACGAGCTGGGCCAGCAGTTGTTCCAGTAGGAGTTCCAGTAGCCGGCGTAGGGCGAGCACCAACTGAATCCGAGGCCGAGGCCGAGGCCCACGCCCCAGCCATGGCACTTCGCGAAGTTGGAGCCGGTCCTGCACAGGTCGTCGTAGCCCTGCTGCGAGCCGCCGTACTTGAGGCCGAGCTCCTTCGTCGCCGCGGCGGCGAACGACGCCTTGCGCAGGTCGAGCTTCCGCTGCTGCTGGGCGTTCCATTCGCCGCGCTTCGCCGACGCCTTCTGCGCTTGCGCGCTGCGGTACTCCTCGCGCGTGCGCTTGAGCTCGGCAGCCCGGTGCTCGCGGTAGCTGTCGCGACGCTGCGTCACGTCGCTCGCGCGCTCGGCTCGGTTCGCGGCGCGGTCCGCCTTCACCTTCTCGGCGCCGCGGTCGGCGAATTGGTCACGGCGCGCTTTCACGTCGTCGGCGGACTTCGGGCCGGTGCTCGGTCCAGTGCTCGGCGCTTCGGTCGACGGCCTGCGGTAACGCTCGAGGATCCGCTCGCGGTCGATCGGACGGCTGGTGGGCGCCGTCGCCGAGGGTTGGTCGCCGTCTCGGACGGGCCGGGTCCGATCCGACGGCGCGGGACGTTCGGTGCGCGCGCTCGACGGCCCGGTGGCGGGCACGCGTTCCTGCGCGGGGCGCAGCCGCGACGACGGGCTGCGAACCGGCGGCGGACCGTCGCTCCCCGACGCGGAACTCGGGCGAGTCGGCTGGGCGGGCTGGACGCGCGGGAACGGCTGCCGCTTGGGAAGGGCTTCGAAGATCGGTCCGCTGTCGGGGCGCGTCGTGGGTTGGCGCGGACGGCTCGGCGGCGGGGTGCTCGGGCGCACCGAGTCCGGACGCGTGGCGCCGGCGCGGCCCGTCGAAGGTCCAGAAGAGGAACCGGTCGAAGGACGGGTGGGAACGACGCCGGTTTCCGGTCGACTCGGACGCGAGCTGCCGGTCGAGCTCGGACTGCCGGGGCGCGACGGAGGCGCTTGATCCGCTCCCGACGGCCGCGAAGTGGGCGTGCTGGACGGCCGAGTGGGAATCGAGGGGCTCGGACGCGAAGGCGCCGACGGCGAGGGCCGCGACGGCGAGGGCGACGACGGGCGCGACGGCGCCGGGGACGACGGGCGCGACGGACTGGGCGACGACGGTCGCGACGGGCTGGGCGACGACGGTCGCGACGGGCTGGGCGACGACGGACGCGATT
>CALFYL010000349.1 GCA_937952135.1 uncultured Planctomycetia bacterium | reverse complement strand
GTGCAGGGACGCGCCACGCACCTGTTCGTTCCGCTGGATCGTTGATGCGGGGTCCGTTGGGCGCGCGGAGCCAAGCGCGATCGCGTGTGCGGGCGCCGCTGGCACGCGTATTCGGCTCGACCCCGCCGGCTGCGATTCTCAGCAATTGGCTGAACCCGTTCTCACGAACGCACGGTCTTGAACGCGCGGCGTGGCAGAAGCCTGCCAACGTTCGGTCCTTGCCATCCGGCAGGTGAGCCGGGCGCCCGGCATCCGTGTCACGCCAGCCTGTCCGGCCATCACGGAACGCCGGGCTCGAGGTCTTAGCGCCACACACACGAGCCCGGTGTCACCGCGACATGCCGCTGACTCTCCGCGAAGCCCGGTCTCTCCAGCTCCGGCGCACGCGTCGTTCGACGCCACCGCGCCCCACCACTCGATCCAAAGTCCAAGG
Source organism: uncultured Planctomycetia bacterium (assembly GCA_937952135.1). GTDB lineage: Bacteria > Planctomycetota > UBA1135 > UBA1135 > WYBT01. The sequence continues at coordinate 3,750 of CALFYL010000349.1, read as the reverse complement.
TGCTACCCATGAGTCGACTCAAACTGGCCATGCTGCTCGGCGCAGCGATCGCGTCACCCGCTAGGAGTTCGTCTACGTCAGTCGGAATCTCTCCCGGAGAGTTCCTGCTCCCGCTCGCAGTGTTCATCGCGCCCGCCGCTCAGCAGGAGGTCCCGATTGAGACTGTCCTGAACGGAGACTTCGAGCGCCGAGTCAATCAGATCGGCTCCGGCGCGGAAGTCCGCGGCGCGTTCTGGATCGGCGGTGAGGGCACGGACGCCGGCACGGTGCTGCAGAACGTTGTCAACGACGGAACCGGCAACCACGTGCTGAGGATCCAGAACTCGACGGTGGACGTGGTCTCGCAGCCCGTCCCGCTGCCCATCAAGAAGAGCGATGCGCTGAACCCCGCGTGTCCTCCCGCCCCGGACGGCGCGGACTCGAGCGTGCAGCTGGCGTTCAAAGTGCGCGGCGACATCGACGCGGCGTACGTCAGCTTGATCGAAGACAGCGGTTACACCTCCGCGTTCCACTGGCACGCAGAGAATGGAAACTACGTCAAGGGAATCCCCGGCACGAACACCTACACCGGCGTCCTGTCGACCGATCGTCGATTCACCGCGTGGGGTCCGATGCAGGAACTCATCCCAGGAACTTCGTTCCTCAACAACCTGACCGTCGCCAGCAACGTCGTCAGCCTCGAGTCGAACCTCACGGACAACGGCTTCAACTACGCCTTCGCGACCGTCGAACGCGGCTATGCGCTCCAGGCGACGTGGACGGCGCCGTTCGACGGCATTGTTCGGGTGTTCGACCGCCCGGCGCCGTTCGTCGCCACCACTGGCCTAGCCGCCGGAACGGCGAAGCCCTTCGTCCACGAGATCTACCGCCAGTCGACGTCCGGCACGACCCTCGAGTCACAGGTCATCGTCGCCAACTCGCCGACCGCCTTGGACAAGGACGGAATCCTCGTCGCCCGTCGCTTCGAGGTCACGGCCGGTGACAAGATCATCCTGCGCATCGCGAACGACGCGATCGGGGGGACGATCCGGGTGCAGTGGCACCCGGCCGTGCGCTACGAGACCTACGAGGACACAGAGGCCGGGGTGATCCGCGGCAAACGGGTCACGTACTACGGCGCCTCGACGCCTCCGGCAGCGAGGCTCGGCGAAACGCTGATCCCGCTGTCCGGCGGCGTTCCCGCTGGCACGTTCACGGCGTACTCGGGGCTCCTTCCGCTCGCGGGGACCCCGCTGGCGCTCGTCGCCAAGGGGCCGCTGGATCTCGAACTCGGCTCCTACGACCACGCGAACAAGGTCGTCGAGTTCGACGACGTTTCGTGCCTCGTCGAGTTCGACGACGTCGCGACCGAGAGCGCGCTGCGGGACGAATTCCTCGGCAACCTCACCGCGGCCCGCGACAACGAGCGCTATCAACGCGACCGCGACGTAACGATCGTGAATTGCGCCATGAACACGACGTTCGTGGGCAAGGGCGGCGCGCTGGAGACCGCGTTCGTCACTCACCCGCTGGACGTCGACACGGGACCCAATGGCGCCGTGTTCAACCCCGGCTCGCGCCCCGCACGCGCTGCGGATCGCCAGGACGTCGCCTTCGATGTGCTCGACTTCACGGACCTGGACTTCGTCGACGAGCAGACGGCGCGGCGCGCGAACACGGTCACGTCCCTCGACACGAAGGACTACTACAAGCCGCAGACGGATCGTTGGATCCAAGTCTCCGGTGAGGTCGACGCCAAGCCCGGCGCGCACCTCGAGCGCTACCGGCAGTTGGGCGACGTCGAGGAGCTCCGCCGCGCGCTCGAGCAGTGCTATATCCAGTCACAGAACGGCGTCATCGACATCGCGGGAGTCGTAGATCCGCGCGAAGGCGCGATCCTCGTCAAGGGCTACGACCCGGTGACGGGCGCGAACGCGCACAACACCTCGGTGGCGGGATTGGAGGACTTCTTCTTCCCGCACCTCGTGATGGAGGCTCCGGCGACGATGGTCGCCACCTACGTCGAATGCGCGAAGGCGATCACGGCCCAGCCGAGCCTCTCTGGCTTTCTCGACACGGCGAAGATGACGGCCGTCTGGAACGCTGCGGCCACGGCCGCGCAGACCGGCGTGGCGCTGAAGGTGTACTGGCACTTCAACGGCGCCTACGGCGCGTGGGAGGGCACGTGGATGTACCTCGGCGGCTACTTCAACGACACGTACGGCTATGGCGCCAAGGCGTCTTGGGTCGCTGTTCACGCGCTTGACTCGCTGCCTGGGACCTGGACGGTCCCGTCGGCGACGACGCCCGGAGCGATGAAGAGCAGGTTCCTCGACGATTTCATCCGCGCGGGCGCGACGCACTTCATCGACCTGTGGGAACAGCAGATCACCCGCTACGCGTCGCGCGCGGGTGACGAGATGCGCGCGTGGCTGAGCTACGGAGAGCTCTTCGACTACATGGTCGCCGGCGGCCTTCCGCTGGATCCCACGCTGCTCACCCGTATCCGAACGATCATGCGCGAGTCCGCGTTGTGCGCGCTCAAGCACCAACACGCCGCCCCTGGCATGGGCGGCGCGTGGGCCAGCCACTCGGGAGACGAGTTCTACATGAACGACCTCTCCGGCGCCGCCGGGGGGCTCTCGTACGGTCCCGAACTCGCTTTGACAGCCGCCGGGCTCGCGTTGCACTCGCTCCCCGCCGCGAGTTTCCCCGCCGAGAGGGCGGAGATGCTCGACGTCGCCTCGACGTTGGCGCGAGTGAGCAACCTCCACTTCGGCAACCTCTTCGGTCACGAGATGGGGGTCGAACCGCTGTTCAACTTCAACGTCGCAGCACCCGTCGAGGGACGCATGAACGGCGCCGGGGTCTTCGTGATCGAAGCGCTCCAAGTTGCCTCTGCAGCGATCCCGGTCGCTGGCATGACGATCGGAGATCTCGTGAGCGCGCCGTCGACATTCGATTTCACGATCCAAGGAGACCCCGCGGCGATCGCGAGCATCGTGAGCAGCCGCAGCTTGATCGGCTACTGGAGCAAAGACACGGCGGGCAATTGGATGTGGACGACCTTGTGGTCGCCCACTGTCCAGAATCTCACGCCTCAGATCGTTGGCGGGACGGCGACGTTTCCGTTCTCGACGGCTGCCCTGATCGGCGTCGGCGAGATCAAGTTCCGAGTAGTCGCGTGGACGCCAGACGGCGGGCGCTCCGTCGCGACGGCGTACCAGCAGTGGTAGATCCGGGTTGACGTTCGACACGCAGACTCACGGAGTCGTCGAACACCAGCTCTGCGCGGCGTCGCCCCACGGCGGCGCCGCGCTCGCGTCCGGGCGCTCCCCCTTCTCACGGCTGGACCAGCGCGCCCGCAGAGCGGACGAGATGTGGCGCATCCACGTGAGCGACGACGACGTCTGCGCGACGTTCGCGTTCTCGGGCCCCGGCTTCGCAGGTAGCTAGCCTCCCCCAACAACACGACCGGGCGACTCGGGTATGCCCTGAGGCGCATCGGCGGCCGGGCGGGGTGGCCGGGAGTAAGTGCTGAGCATCACGGCCATTCGCTCGGTCGTCGCCACACACGCGACCGGCGCGTGCGCGTGTTTTGCCGCGATTGCTGAACCACCTCGCGTGCGCGCTCGGTCGAGGACCGTCGACGTCAGCGCCGTCTAGCAGCGACGCCGCCGTGGCTTCGAGCTGCGTCGGCTCGCTGCCGGATGAGTTCATCGCGAGCAACGCCCTCGGCCTGCGGTCGAGGGCCGCGTTCAGCAACCCAAT
>CALFYL010000348.1 GCA_937952135.1 uncultured Planctomycetia bacterium | reverse complement strand
GCGCCAGCGTGAGGGGCTCGACCTCGTGCGTGCGCTCCTCGGACGAGGCGCTGGCTTCGGCCCTGCACAGCGATTGAGCGCTCTGAATCTCAACTGAGGCTCGGGCTTGGGCAGCACGGCACTGAGCGTTTGTAAGGCCTCCTTCCCGTCCAGACGTAGTCGCCCGCACCCTACTCCGGGCCGAAGTCCTCTCGCTCGCCGTCTGCGTAGATCACCGACTTGAGATCGAGGCGAACCTTGAGATCCCGCAACTCCTTACTCCGAACGGTGCGGTGGTCGTCCATGAACTGGTTGTAGTCGATGCCTCCCGACCAGGAGAGTTGCCCCTTCGCGGGAAGTAAGTCCTCAATTGTGACATTGACGCTCATGATCTCGCGCTGGAACAGATCGATAAATACCAAGGATCCTGTGAACGCTCGCACGTCTCGACTCAGGGTGCTACGAAAGAGAAACTTAAATTCAAGGCGATCTTGGAGTCGGCGGCTCTCAAAATCGCTCGGCAAGTACTCCTTGCCCTGGATCTCGGCGGTCACTACACCTTCATGTTTGGCGTGTCCTGGAATTGCTTCAGTTGGTGAAGGATCGCCATCGTGTCTCCCCATGCGATTCCGCTCTGCTTCCTCCGCGGCACGCTGCTTCTCTTCGGCTGCCTCGAGCACGCGGGCGTTCTCTGCCTGGGCTACCGAGTCACGAAACTCCCCGAGAGATTGGAAGAGCTTCAAAGCCTGCGTGGGACTGCTTCTAAGGAGGACAATGCCCTTCGCATGGGTGAGATCCTTGATGGCCTCGTCGATCTCGGGGCCGGGCTTGACCGATTGGATCGCCTCGGCTAACGCGAATGCGCGATCAAAGTCCTCCTGCTCTTTGGCTTCAGGGATTTCCCGCAGCGCAGCCTGCACGGCCTTGTCCAGCAGCTCGGGGATCTCTGGGTGGTGCTCCCGTACTGCGGCCGGCAGTGCCTTGAGCTCCCTCATGGCCCCGACGAGCCCACCTTTCCCCTCCTCGATCGCCATCCGTGCCTGCCCCAGGGACAGCTCCCCGCTCGCGCGCTCAAGGAGAGCCTGTGACTCGGCGGCCTGGCTCGTCGGCCCCAGTTCATTGATTTCCCACGCAATGTCGCTCACCTGCTCCCAGTTCCCGGCTTGGGCGTGGGAGCGGGCGGTGACGATCAGTTTCGCTGCCTGCTCCTGCCGAGCCTGAGCTTGCGCTCTCTCTCGTTCTAGTCGAGCGGCTCGCTCGCGCGAAGCGGAGACACTCCCACCAATCGCGCAGATCAAGCACGACCCGACGATCAGACTCACGGCACCGAGCTTGATCATGCTGGCACGCTTTGCGCACGTGGCGCATTGAGCGTCCATGAGGGTTCGCGGAAGGAACTCCTGCTTGCATCCGGGGCACCGCCGCGGCGCTGCTAGAACCGCCTGGCGTGCTCGCTGCACGAACTTGCCGTCGTGCGGTCCAGGCGCCCCCGAGCGAATCGCCTGGAGGACGAGTTCTCCTACCCGTCCCGCTTGGCGATCGGTGAGGGTGGGTAGCGCGAACAGCGTCCGGCAGACTGCCAGCGCGGCGTCGAACCGAGCCTTCTTGGCGGCATAAGGGGCCTTGATCGCCTGGCCGATCCCCAGCCTGGCGGCGGTCAGCAGGGTCTCGAACACCAGCTGGAAGGTGAGGCGCTCCGCCGCGACGACAGCCTCGGACTTCGTGTCGATCGCCTTGGCCTCACGCACGCACGCCATGATCATTGCCAGCGCCGAGGACTCGGAGCCGGCTCGATACATGTGGGCCAGTGCGAGCCCGCGGTAGGCCCATGGTTCGGCACTCGCCGCGTTCTCGGACAGCGCTTGCTCGAAGCGCTGGGCGGCCTCCGGGTAGTTCCCGGTCTCGTACGCGACTTTGCCGAGCTTGAAGGCGCTGGAGAACTTCGCCGTGTCCATCCGCGCCAGGTAGTTCTGCACGAAGGACTCGTTCGCATTAGCCGTGTCGCAGTACTCGCAAGTCCACGACGCGGCCATCGGGTCCAGCGAAGCCGGACCGTTCGCACCACAGGAGGCGCAACGGGCGGGACCTAGCCGTGGTGGTAGCACTGGGGCTGCGACAGGGGTCGCTTGCACGGGATCCGGGGGGACGACTCTGCCACTGGCTGTGCGGGTGGGTCCGATTGGGCCACCGCACTTGGGGCAGGCCGGAGCGCGATCGGAGACCTCTGCGTTGCAGTCCTCGCATCGAATAAGTGCCATACCCCCTCCACGAGCAAGCGACCCCAAGCCAGAGACCACGTCGGGCAAAGGGTACCCGACGTGTCGAGTACTCTCAACCTGGCGATAGCTCGACCGAGCAAGTGTGCTGACCACGACCATGGCCACATAGCGAGAAGTCGAATCAGCGCCTCCCTGCCCCGCGCTCAAGCTGGACGAGGTCGAGCAAGCGAGGAAGTGTCTCCTCGGCGGGGCCCTGGACGAACCAGCGCACGTGTCCCAGGTGCGTCAAGTCGGTCGACTCGAGATCGAACTGGCACACCGTGCCTCCACCGCGCGCCACGAGCTCGGGGACCGAGGCTGCCGGGCAGACCACAGCCGAGGTCCCGACCACCAGGCATACGTCGCTCTGGCGGGCGAGCTCCTGGGCTTCCTCGATCACGCGGGGGTGAGCGCCTCGCCGAACAGGACCACATCGGGCTTCAGGATCTGGCCGCAGCGCGCGCATTCGGGGAGGCCTCCCTCCAGGGGAGCGTCGGCTTCGATCGTGGTCTGGCACGCCACGCACTTCAGCCGCCGGTCGGTCCCGTGGAGCTCGATCACGTGCTCGTTCCCGGCGCGCTGGTGGAGGCGGTCCAAGTTTTGCGCGATCACCGTCTGCAGCAGGCCCAGGCGCTCCAACTCGACGAGGGCTTGGTGAGCAGGGTTGGGCGCGACTTGGGCGAACGCGCGCGAGAGCGCCCGGTAGGACCGCCACCAGCGGGGCGGGTCGAACAGGAACGCCTCCAGCGTGCCGAACTCCTCGGGCGGGTACTGGGCCCATATGCCGTCCCCCAGGGTCAGCTGTGTGTCGTCTGCCCACTGACCGCGTGGGTAGCCCTCGTATTCGGCGAAGCCTGCCAGGAGCGCGGCCGGATCGGGGATCGAGCGGGCCCACAGCCCCTCGAACGGCGCGCCCAGGGCGTCCCCACCGCGCCGCCCAGGAGACAGCCCACGAACCGATCCTCACACGGGGGACGACCCACGACCCCATCCTACTGCTCCCGCCCCGCCGGACGGCCCAGCCTCATCGAGCACGCTCGCGCCCTTGGACGACGACGCGCGGCTGTTCGAGAGGCTCCTTGCGCTCAGGACTCGCTCTCCAGCCCCAACTGCCTGGGCTTCATGAGGCGCTCTGCACCTCCGAGCTCCTAGTCCTACTAGGGCCAGCCAAGAAACTCCCCAGTCTGGAAGTGGAGAAGAGCTGCAAGACCGAGGTAGACCACAGCGCGGGCTGTGTCGGCCGGATTGATCCCGCAGGCCTCAGGGTCCTCAAGCGGGTCGTCAGCAGTAGTCGGAGGCTTGTAGGCCCTCACGCTCGGCAGTTCAAGCTGCTGGACGACGAAGGCGTCAAAGCCAGGAGGAGGAACGATCTCAGCGGGAAGAAACTGGTCGTCATTCTGAGTCCAGTGGCTTTCCTCCAAGGCCACTCCTGGGTGCCCATAGAGTTGGGCTGTATTGCAGATCGCAGTAGCGATCTCATGCCCCGGTCCCTCATCCAACAGGTACGGCTGCGGATTGGGACCGTATTCGAAGGTAAGGAAGTTGGCTTGGTGTTGGGCCAGAATCTGGAGGTCCGCAGGCAGCAACTCAACACGGAATCCTAGCCCAGGGTGTCCTCCACCAAGTACATAGCCGAGGTAAAGACGGTCCGTGTTGTGAGCGGGGAGAACCTCCCCCCGCAACATCCGCTGGTGGCCTCGAACATGTATCGCTTGGACAACCCTCGCCTGAGAGTTTACGTTGGCGCACAGAAAGCAGGTCAGCCTAGTTGAGGTTTGGATCATCAGGGTGCGCATCGTGTTTGCGCACTGGACGTAACGAAGACGCGCGTCCCCCAACTGCACGCCGTCAAGAGCGATAAGCACCTGGTCGAGCGCACGACAGTAGTAAGGCGGCTCGTCACACATGAGAGGCTCCCTGGCTCAATTCAGCGTCGCGACTCGAGGTCAGCAAGTGAGCAGCTCGCCGTTTCCAACCGGCAGTCTACTTGTTTCCCTGATACCGGCCCGGCCCGATCAGGTACTCTTGCCCGTCCGCCTCTTCTGGTAGCCCTTGGGTACTGGCCTCGTAGAGCCGCCATTCGCCTTGAGCAGCGCGGCGGGGCCCACCACCTCCACGTCCTTCCCGAACCCGCGCACCCAGGGGATCACCTCCTCCAGCGAGCCGACCTCGAAGCGTAGGCGCAGGCGGCCGTCGGGGAGGTCCTCGAACTGCTGGCTGGCGTGCCAGGTGC
>CALFYL010000347.1 GCA_937952135.1 uncultured Planctomycetia bacterium | reverse complement strand
CTATCGCGGTGCGCGAGGAACTCTCGCCCGGACGCTTCCGCTTCCGCCGCGTGCAAGACATCAAGCCCTTCGAGTCGAGCGATCCCGACTCCAAGCGCATCTGGTGGACCGACGGCGGCGTGCACCAGAACCTCACCTTCCCGGTTCAACCCGATCCCGTGAGCGGCATGCACTGCTGGCACCAAGCGGTCAAAGTCGAGCGGGCGCACAGGGACGACCAGTACGGCGACGTCGTCGTCGACGTCACGAAGTCGATGGCCGTCTACCGCGAGTGGCTGGCGAAGGCCCGGCCCGCAAGCGGCTCGCTGCGCCGTCCGCTGCACTTCGCGCGCGCCGTCAAGCCGAGCGCGGCGGCTTACAAGCTCTAGCGCGGAGGTTGCCCATCGACACTTCCGGCGCCCAGTGGACGCCGGGTTGCGCCACGCGCATGAGTTGGACGGCCATCATCGCCGCTTCAGCTTCCCGGTCGCCGGCCGCTTCTGTTTCGCCGCCTTCGCTGCGGATCCCTTCTTCGCGGCGTTGGATCCGTCGAACTGGGCGTGACTTTCGGCGACCCACTGTTCGGCCAGACGCGGGGCGGGCAAAGCATCGAGGGGGAGCGTGACCCAACCGCCGGCGCCCACCTTGAACCCGCGCTTCTCGGCCTCGGAGGTCGAGGAGCTGAGCTTCAGCCGCGCCTCCTTCCGGGACACGAAGAGAAAGGCCTTGTTTCCTACTCGGTAATTGCAGCTTTCCAGCGCTGTGCCGGCACAGGCGATGCCCTGTTCGACCCTCGGCAGGGCGAGTGCGATCGAGCGCAGGTCCGTCATGATCGCGATGGTAGCGCTCGCGAAGGATCGCGGCCGAAACGGGAAAGCGCTTCCATCGCGCCGCGGAACGAGAGAAGAGGCACAATCGCGGCGCACTCGCAGGTGCGCTCCGCAGCGCGCCCACGAGGAATCGCGATTTCTGTCCGCTCGCCCTTCGCTCGCCGCAAGACACGACGCGGTTCTGCGCGAACCGATCCGTCGTCGTCTTCCACCCTCCAACGGAGCTTCCCCCATGAACGGTCGATTGCAGTTGGTGTCGCGAACCCTCACCGTGACCGCGCTCGGCGCGTGGCTCTCCGGGGCAGTCGCTGCGCAGTGCTCGCTCGGCGCCTTTACAAGTCCGGGAGGCGGCGCGATCCCGGTCAGTGGCACTGGCGATGGCTCGTACCCCATCAGCTTGCCGACGAGCCCCCTGGTCCTGAGCGTGACAGTCGGCGTGCTGCCTGCCGGAGCGGCCTCGATCGACTCGATCCTCCTTCGCGGCCTGACGCACAGCTCCATCGACGATCTGCAATTCGTGCTCGAGAGCCCGTCAGGCGCCAGATTCAACGTGCTCAACCGGCTCGGCGGCTTCGCGTGCGACTTCGGCGGCGACTACCGGATCGTCTCTCCCACTTCGTGCTATGGCGCCGCCCTGTCGTTGCCTGGCAGTTGCACGGGGAGCAGCGTTCTGCCGCCGGGCAACTACGCGCCGGACTTCGGCGGCTGGCCGAGCAGCGCACACGGGATCTTCAACGTGCCGCTCGAATCGATTCCGATCAGCACGGGTGTTTGGACACTTACCATCTACGACTGGGTCGCCAGCGCTAGCGGTGCGATCGGCGACTTCGACCTCGACTTCGACGAACCCACTACTGGCAACAACCCGCCCGAAGTGCCGACCTGCGTTTCGCCCAGGGGCACGGTCCAGGTCAGTCCCGTCGACATCACTTGGAACGCCACCCGCGCCACGACGCACAAAGTGCGCGTCGTCCGAACCAACCCTCCGCCGACGCTGGATGTCTATTCCAACGGCAACCTCGGCGCATCGGAGGCGCTGGACGTCACCCTCGCACCAGGTGAATACGAGTGGTTCGCGGGCGCCGCGAACTCGCACGGCGAGGCATGGATGTCGCAGCCCTGCACGTTCTGCATCGCGGGTCGGTACTGCGTTCCACAGATCGTCAGTTCGCCATTTCCCGCACCGGGCGCGGTCGACGGCACGTGGCCTACGATCATGCCCACAGGAGAGCTGACTTCCTCGCTTGCCATCGTCGTGCCCCCTGGATCGACGCAGATCGCGGCCGTGAAACTCAATGGTTTCGTCCATTCGTGGATCGCGGACTGTCAGATCGTGCTCGAGTCGCCGAGCGGAGTGAAATACAACCTGTTCCAGGACAACGACGGCAACTTCGGCGGCGGATGCAGCAACGACGCCATCGGAGACTTTGTGATCGTGGACAAGCTCTCGGGCATCCAGAATTGCTCGAACTACGTGACGGCGTTCAACTGCATGATCGGTCCGAACGGCATCGTTGCGCCCGACACCTACCTGCAGCACCACGGACTGTGGCAAGACGGTTCGGCCGGGATCTTCAACATGCCCTTGAGCCAGATTCCCGTCAGCTCCGGGACTTGGAAGCTGCTCATCTACGACTGGAACGTCGCCGCCGACGACGGGGCCCTCGACAGTTGGGAGTTGTGCGTCGACACAGGTTCGTCCAGTCCCGTGACGTACTGCACGGCCGGCACGACGTCGAACGGATGCAACGCTTCGATCTCGGCGACCACGCAGCCCAGCGCGACGCTCGCGACGGCTTGCTTCCTGAACGTCGCGAACGTCGACGGTCAAAAGGTCGGCGTGATTTTCTACGGCATCAACGGTCCATCGGCCTCGACCTGGGGCGCGAGCACGAGCTTCCTGTGCGTCAAAGCGCCGACTCAGCGCACCATCGTCCAGAACTCGGGCGGCGCCCCGAACTCTTGCAGCGGCGCCTTCTCGCTTGACTGGAACACGTACCAGCTCGCCCACCCGAGCGCCCTCGGCAATCCGTTCAGCGCCGGCGGGATGGTGTACGCCCAGGCCTGGTTCCGCGACCCTCCCTCTCCGAAGTCGACGAACCTCTCGGACGCACTCGAGCTCACGGTCCAACCGTAGCGGCGCCGTTCACGGATCGAGCGCGCGCGCCGGCCGAACTCCGATATCCGGATTGGAGTGGTCGGCGGAGCCGCGCATTCGGAACGCCGAGCGCGCGTGCCAGGCGTCGGTGGTGTACGCGCCGCCCCGCAGCACGCGGCCGTCGGAGGAGTTGGATTCGCGAAGCCCGTCGCCCTCCCGAGCAGCCAACAAGTAATCGCCATACGTGTCGCGGCACCACTCGAAGACGTTCCCGCCCATGTCGTGAAGTCCAAAAGGATTGGCGAGAAGACTTCCGACCGGTGCGGGCATGCCGTGGCCATCGAACCAGTCCTCGGGCGCACTCACGCTCCCGATCTGCATCTCCAGCGCCGACCCGTCGTACAGATTGGCCGCGGCGCGAAGTTCGCCCGAGACCGAATCGCTCCAATGCGGCGTCGAGGTTCCCGCGCGGCACGCGTATTCCCACTGGGCCTCGGCCGGTAGCTCGAGCCCGACGCGCGGCAGGCTCTCGCTGCACTCGCTCCAACTCACCAGCGATACCGGCGCGCTCGACGGCGCCGCGGAAGGGCGCTGAAGCGAACCGTCGAGCGCGATTCGGCGCCATTGCGCCTCTGTCAACTCGTACTTGGAGAGGAAGAACGGCGCGAGTTCCACCGCGTGCACCGGGAACTCGGCGCGATCGGCGTCGCGGTCGTAGTTGAGCCCGCCCTCGTCCTGCGGCTGCGCTCCCATCCAGAACCGCCCGCCGGGGAGGAGCACCAGCACGACGGAGCTGCTCGCCGTCACCTCGAGTTTCCCGGTAGCGTCGCGCCGCGGCGCCTCTCCCGACAACAGGTGCGCAAACTCCCAGAGGCCCGACTGCGGATCCGCACCGAGCGGCAGCAGCCCGAATTGCGGCCGCAACTCGAGCCCGCCGTAACGCTCGGAAGCTCGGATCGACGCCCGCGCCTCGCCCCAGCGCGCAACGGCGTCGTCCCCGAGGATCGAGGCGTCGTGGATCGAAAGCGCGAGTTCGCGGCGCTGCGCCACCCCGCCGCGCAAGCTCGGCGCAACGCCGTCGCCGCTCGGCGCTTTCGCGGCCTCCTCGAGGCGCTGCAGCGAGGCCACGAGCGTCGCGATCCGCAGATCCCAGGCCGCGAGAACCGGGTCGTCGTACTCGAAGCTGCGGCGTTCGTGGACTTGCGTTTCGAGCTCCGCGACTCGAGCCGCGAGCGCGTCGCGCCGGCGCTCTTGCTCACCTGGAATTCGCACGGCGGCGACGGACGCTTCAAAACTCTCGAGCCTCAGCAGATTCTCAGCGCCGCCGAGTTCGTGGGCGCGACGCGCGTGCTCGAGCGACTCGTCGTAGCGCCCGAGCTTCAGGAGCGAGTGCGCCACAAGTCCGTGGGCCATGCCCCGCTGCACCGGTCTTGCGATCTCCAGCGCTCGCTGCGCGAGCAGCAGCGAGCGCAGCTCCTCGCCGCGACGCCGCAGATCGCTGCCCAGGCTCGCGCGCGCGAGTCGGATCGACTCGGTCGCGTCGACGAGCGCGAGTTCCGCCTCGCATTCCGCGCGCACGCCGGCTTCTCCGGGCCAAGGTTCGACGCCGAGCAGCCGATTGCGCCAGAGCAGTTCCGCGCGCTTCGACTCGAGCTCGCTCCAGCGCGGGTGAGAGCGGCGCTCGGACTCGAGCTGCTCGGCGCTGAGCGGCTTCGCGCGGCGGCGCAGGTTCGCAAGGGCGTCGCGGTGCGCCGCGAGCCCCGCGGCCGCGCTCCCCTCGCGCGCACCTTCGGAGCGGCGACCCTCGATCAGCGCACCTGCGTCTTCGATCCAACGGTCGTACTCGCCGAGCATCTCCGGACTCGGTGGCCAGAGCTGGTCGGCGCGGGCGAAGAGCTCGTCCACCGCGTCCTGCGCGGCGAGCACGTCGAAATCGTTCCGCCGCTGACGCCCGACCTCGGCTTGCACGAAGTACGAGCCCAAACCGGCGAGCGAAACCGCCACCACGCCCGCGATCGACGCGCTCAGCGCCTTGTTCCGCTTCACCCACTTGAGCGACTGGGCCCAAGCTCCGGATCGGTGCGCGCGCACGACGCGCCCCTCCAGGTACGCGCGCAGTTCGCTCGCCACTTCGGCGAGGTCCGCGTAGCGCTGCTCCGGTTCGCGAGCCATGCACTTGGCGCAGATCGCAACGAGCTCGGGCGGCGCGCTCGGAG
>CALFYL010000346.1 GCA_937952135.1 uncultured Planctomycetia bacterium | reverse complement strand
GCGACTCGACGCCGGCCAGTGTGCGTTGATGGTGGGTTGCTTTCCCAGACCGCAAAAGACCGAGGTTGACATCGTCGTTGAGTACGTCCCTGGCGATACCACCGCACAGGCTCGCCTGCTCTACGGGCGCGCGGACGCAAGCGCCGTCCTCGGATTGCGGGAGCGCGGATGGCAAATCACGCCGAACTTCCACCTCGCGTACATGACCACCAACTTCGTGTACACCAAGGTCCGGTTGCCGGTGGAGTCGTACTGGAATCTGTGCGCCAGTCGACCGAGCTGGCTGCGGAGGTGGCGGCGCAACGAGTACGAGCAGCTGTTCGAGCTGATGGTCTCGGAGCGGCTAGCCGCCGCATCCGACCGCGCGGAGTTCGATAGGCACTTCAGCCGAACCACGCGCGAATCGATCAACGTCTGCCCGGCCCTTATCGTGCAGCGGCGCATTCCGGTAGACGAGGCCGCGATCCTGGACGCGCGCGGTCAACTCGAAGCGCGCGTGCGCGCGGTGCTGGTTGAAGGAGCGACCGCTCTTGGACTGCGGCTGCCGCTCGCGTAGTCGCGCAGACGGGTTCGGGTGGCTGCGCGCGGGTCACGCACCACGGTGCGACAAGAGTGAATCCCATCGCTCGACCTAGCGTGGCGCCGAGTGCACGCGGTCGGTACCCAGGCACGACGAGATCGCGCGACGCGAAACACGGCGGAATACGCGAGTCGGTTGGAGCGCGGGTTCGCGTCGACGCTCGAACGACATGGAGGTCTCGACCCACTCTTGACAGCCAGCCCGGTGGCGCTACTTTCCCTTCAGCGAGTGAATCTCCCGTTCATACGGGAGCCCTCCCCAACGGGAGGTTGCCGGGAGCCCCGCGGGGGCTTCACCCAACGCGCGTCGATCTCACAATCGGCGGAAAACTGGGACCCCTTCTCATTCAGAGAGGTGCAAGAATGCCGCCCAAGAAGGTCAAGGCTTCCTTCGTGGAGCCGAGCGATCCACCGACCGCAGCTTCTGTGATTCGCTCGGCAGAGCGGACGCTTTCGTCGCGGGGATGCCCCGCGGACGTCGCGACTTGGCTCGCTCTTCTGCTAGCTCGGGTTCTGCCGCAGGTCGACGGCAACCACGCCGACGCTGATTCGCCAGGGGAGGGACGAGTCGGCACGATCGCGATGGCGTGGTGGTTGGTGAGGCGGTCGTACTCGATTGACCCGACGACTGGTGAGTTGGCCGACCCCGCGACGCACCTTCCCGCGGCTACCTACCGCGACTGCTGTTTGCTGGCGACGTTGGCTGCGCTGATGGGCGAACTCTACGCACCTCGAATCGAGCCGCCTCCTGGTTCCGACCCGACGGCATGGGCTTGGTCGATTGGCGCGGCGGAGGCCGTGAAATTGGCGCGCGAGATGGTGGCGCGCGGCGCCGATTTCCGCGGACTCCTTGCACACGGCTGGCCGCCGTTTTTTGTGAAGGAGTTGCTCGGGTCACCCTTCGATCCGAAGCGAGAGCGTGAGAAGCGTGTGTGCGGTGTCCTCGTCCAGGCTGAAGTCATCGACCAAGAAATCGCCGACCAGCTGACCGCTCCCTACTCGCCAGAGTTCTTGAGTGAGCTGGCAGGCCAAGAGGCGCCGTGCGAGCAAGCCGTCCTCTCAGCCCCCGCCGTCCAAGTCGCGCGGTTGGAGCAGTTCGCGAGACAGCTCTTCGCGAAGGAGCACGACTTCTTCCTGTCGTGTTTCAAGGACGAAGAGGAGCAAGACGTCGCGCGTCGGGTTGTGTACGGGACGCCCCGGACCCTGCGCGAGCTCACCAAGCTCGCGGCCGAGATCTCGGATGAGCGATTTTCCAGCATCGTCGGCGCGATTGCCGACGCCGCCGCCACTCGCTGGGCGAACTCGGACCACGGCCGCCGGTTCGACATCTTCGCCGGGCACGCCCCCGAGTGGCGCGAACCTATGCGCGCGTTCGCGCAGGACATGCGCGTGTACTTCGACCTCGCGGATGCCCGCGTGGGTCCGCGTCCGTCTTCGGCCAGCCCTCAACTGCGCACACTGTGGATGCTCCTGTTTCGCATGGCCTGGGACGCGGAAAGCGGGGCGTGCCCGGACGCCACGCGTACACGGTTGCTCGCCAGCGCCAACGAGGACCTCGCGCGGCTGCGGCCGTTGCTCGCATCGGCCAGCGTAGAGGGGCTTACGCTACAGGCTCTGGAGTTCGAGGAGCAGGTCCGCCACCTCCGGCGGTGCGCTTCGCTGCTCGCGTTCCACGGCGGATTGTGGCGGATGGTCAAGCCGATGATCCTCGCGCTTCGCGCGCTCAACACGCGCGCGGTGGCGTTCGACCTCCGCGACTGGGACGAGTTCGCTGACGACCCGCCGCCCCAGCCGTGGTGCGAACTCCCGAAGATGATCACGGCGGTGTTCCACGCCATGGCTGGGCGCGAGCAAGAACATGACTCGGGCTTCGAACGGCTGCGTGGCGAGTTCGGGAAGTTCTGCCTGGAACGGCTCACC
>CALFYL010000345.1 GCA_937952135.1 uncultured Planctomycetia bacterium | reverse complement strand
AGGACGTCGTGCGTCCGGGCATGAAGATCGAAGTGCGCGTGATCCGCGTCGACACGGAGGATCGCAAGATCGGCCTGTCGTTCGTGCACGCCGACTACGAGGAGAACAAGGTGATCCTCGACGCGATGAGCAAGGACAAGGGCAAGCCCAAGGCGCCGGCCACCGAGGGCGCGCCGGAAGCCTGAGCAGCGCGTGTCGAGCGCCTGACGAGCTCTTCCGACTCGAAACGCGGGCCCGCTGTCGAACTTCGACGGCGGGCCCGCTTCCTTTGCGCGCACGGCGTGTTCGCACCGCGCTCGCTCGCGCACGGCCTCGCAGGCGGCGCCAGCCGTCGAATCGCTCGCAACTTGCGGCGTACGCGTGGATACTCTCGCACCATGGGCTCTCGACGTGCTCTCGGACTCCGCGCGCCGCTGCGCTGCGCCGCGGCCGTCGCCTTCGGGATCGCGCTCGCCGGCTGTGCGAGCGTCACGCGCGGCGTGTGGACCGGCGCGCAGGTCGAGCGGGTGGCGAGCATCGAACGTGCGCTCGAAGACGGGTTCGTCGCGCGCGCGCGCGCGGAGTTCGAAGCGCTCGAGCCGCGCACGCACCAGACGGGCCTCGCGCTCGAACTCGAGCGGCGCATCGCCGCGCTGGAGCTCGAGCCCTTCGAGCCGGCCTTCCACGAGATCGCCATGGCGCTCGAAGCGCGCGACGACGAACTCGCGAGCTCGATCCTCGAGTTCGCGCTCGCGCGCCGGCCGCAAGGCGCCGCCTTGGGCGTCGCGGAGCGCTTCAAGTCGATCGTCGAGGGCCGGCGCCTGCTCCGCTCGCTGCACCTCGAACTGCAGATCGCGCCGATCGTCGGCGCGGCGCGCGTCCGCGTCGGACTGTCGATGCGCTGGGACGGCGACGCGCCGCTCGAGCTCGACACTCCGGGCGCGAGCCTCGACTACCTCTGCGTCGGCCTCACGCCGAACGGGGTCGAGCAACGCAGTGCGCAGCGCGTGTTCGTCGACGTGCTCGACCGGCTGCGGCTCCGGCCCGGCGAAGAGCGCCGCGCGTCGATGGGGGAGTTTCCCGCGCCGATCCAGGGCTTGATCGCGGCGCGCGGCCACTGGCGCCTCGCGACGACGACGGGTCTGGCGCACGTGAACGGTTTCGAGCTGTCCTCGAACGACGTGCAGGACGCGCTCGGCGAGCTCGCGTGGCTCGACCCGCGCCTGCCGCGCGCGGCGATCGAGCCGGCGGAACTCGCGGACTACGTGCGCCGCGGCGCGCCGTCGATGCCCGCGCTGCTCGAGCGCACCGTCCGCATCGCGCCGGAGCGCCGCAACGAAGCGCTCGACCTGCTTGCGCCCGCGCTGCTCGAGCGACCCCTGGTCGAGATCGGACGCGCGGGCCCCGTGTTGCGCTGGCTCTCGGGCCAGCGCGTGGACGACGGCTTCGGAGAAGACGGTCCGCTCTGGCGCGAGTGGCTGCTCGCGCGCGAGCAGCGCCGCCGCGACGGTTCGATCGACGGCGCCGGCAACCGAGCGGGAGACGGAGCCGGCGAGGGCCCGTCGCCGCTGCACTTGCCGCGCCGCGTGTCGAGCGACGGCGCGCGCGACGTTAACTTGGAGCGCCGATGAACCCCTTCGATGTGTTCGGGCGCAACGCGGTCGATCTGATCGAGGCCGCGCAACTGCGCGAGCGGCTCGCGAAGTCCGCCGCGAGCGGCAAGCCGCTGCGCGTCAAGTTCGGCATGGACCCCAGCTCGCCGGACCTGCACGTCGGGCACGCGATCCCGCTGTTCAAATTGCGCGCGCTGCAGGAGCTCGGCCACACGATCGTGCTGATCGTCGGCGACTCGACCGCGATGGTCGGCGACCCCTCGGGACGCAACAAGCTGCGTCCGCAGCTCACGCGCGCGGACGTCGAGGAGAACCTCCAGACCTACACGGCGCAGGCCGGCCGCATCCTGGACATGGCGCGCACGGAAGTGCACCGCAACTCCGAGTGGTTCGACGCGATGCGCTTCGAGGACGTGCTGCGCCTCGCCGCCAAGGCGACCGTCGCTCGCATGCTCGAACGCGACACCTTCGAGAAGCGCATGGAGGCGAAGGAGCCCATCGGCGTCCACGAGTTCCTCTATCCGCTCATGCAGGGCTGGGACAGCGTGATGATTCGCTGCGACGTCGAGATCGGCGGCTCGGACCAGCTCTTCAACTTGCTCGTTGGACGCGAATTGCAGGAGAAGGAAGGCCAGCCGGGCCAGGTGTGCATCACCTTCCCGCTCATCAACGGCCTCGACGGGCGCAAGATGAGCAAGAGCTACGGCAACGCGATCCTGCTCACCGACAGCCCGCAGGAGATGTTCGGCAAGGTCATGGCGTTGCCCGACGAAGTCATGGGCGCCTGGTTCCGCTTGCTCACGCCGCTCGCGGACGCCGAGATCGAGAGCGTGCTCGCCGGTCATCCGCGCGAGGCGAAGGCGCGCCTCGGCCAGGAGCTGGCGGCCTTCTTTCACGGCGCGGATGCGGCGCGCGGCGCGCGAGAGGGCTTCGACCGCCAGTTCCGAGACAAGCAGGCGCCGACCGACGCGCCCGAGATCGCGCACGCCTGGCCCGAGGGCGGCGTGCCGCTGATGGTGTTGCTGCGCGACATCGGACTCGCGCCGAGCTCGGGCGAGGCCAAGCGCACGATCGAGCAAGGCGGCGTGAAGCTCGACGGTCAGGTCGTGACGGATCCCCGGCACTCGCTCAGCAAGCCGGCGACGCCGATCCTCGTGCAGTTCGGCAAGCGCAAGTTCGCGCGCCTGCGTTGACGCGCCGCGTCGACGGGTCGAGTCGACGGATCGAATCGACGGCTCGCGCGCCCGTCACGAGCGCCGGAAGAAAGCCACCTCGACGCGCGGGTACTGCGGGTCGTCGAGTTCGAGCTTCAGCACGCCGTCGAAGTTGTCGGGCAGCGGGACGCGCGGGTCGAGCGCGATCTGCCAGCGCGGGGCGCGGCCTTCCTCGTCGGCGCCGAGCGGCGTGATCGAGACCTTCAGCTGCTCCTCGCTGGCGCCTTCGAGCGAGTGCGAGACGACGCGCACGCGGTGGCCGGGCATGTGCGAGATCAGTTCCGCCGAGGCGCGCATCGCGCCCGTCTCGCCGCTGCGCAGGAACAACATGCGCGCGGGCGCGATCTCGACGTCGGGCGCTCCGGTCCAGCGCACCTTCACCTTGAGCGGCCGGCCTTCGCCCTCTCCGCCGGGACCCGTGGTGCGCAGCGTGATCCAGCGCTCCTGATAACCGAGCGCAGTCGGCGGCTCGAGCCGCGCGTGGAGGCGCCACAGGCCGATGCCCGAGATCTCGTGCCGTTCGATGCGCGCCACGACGCCCGGCGGCGCTTCGAGCACCTCGACCACCTCCTCACCGCTCGGCGCCATCGGCGTGATGTCGGTGAAGCCCTGACCGCCGGCGTTCTCGCCGACGCGCTCGAGGTGGATGTCCGGCGGGATCGCCTGCAGCGGCGCGTGGATGCGCATGCGCGCTTCGACCGTGAGGTACGGCGTGCTCGGCGAATCGGTCGTCATGCGCACGATCACGATCTTGTCCTTGTTCTTCACCGGCGCCTGCGCGCTGTCGACGCGCAGCTTGAGCTCCACGACGGAGTCGGGGGGCGCGGTGAGGATCGCCGTGCGCGAGCGCATGTCGCCGACGATGCGCTGACCGCCCGGGAGAACGGCGACGAGTTCGGGCAGCGTGCACGAGCAGCCGGCCTGCACGGATTGGATCGTGATGGCGCGGCCCTCGACGTTCTTCATGCGCACCGTGGCCTCGTGGATCTCGCCGATCGGGATGTTGCCCATATCGACCCAGTTGGGGTGCGCGGAGTGCTGCGGCTCGAGGAACTCGAAGGCCGAGGGCTGGAGCGAGTGCTCTTCGGAGTGCGCGGCCGCGGCGTTGGGTTCGGCCCCGTGGTCGCCGTCGCAGGCGAGCGGGAGCAGGGCGGCGCCGAGAGCGGCGAGGAGGGAGAGGCGGAGTCGTTGGGGCATCGAGACGGGTGCTGTCGAGGCGGGCCAGCTGGTCGGGACCCGCTCTACGGGCCAGCGATGCTGGCGAAGAGCGTCGGGACGAATTCGGAGCGAGGCGCCCGAGCCGCGCCGGAATGCAAGGCTCGTTCCGCGCGGGTCGAGCGCCGGCACGGCGAACCGCGCTCGTCATGCTAGCGCCGGATTGCATGGCGGAGCGCGAGGGAGACAATGGGGCGATGCACGTCTCCGCACAAGCCAGCTTTGCCACGACCCGCCCGACCGAGTTCCGCGACGACGCCGTGTGGGCCGCCGTGAAGGCCGAGGGGGCCCGCCAGGAGGCCCAACTCGAGCTGATCGCCTCGGAGAACCACACCTCGCGCGAGGTCATCGCGGCCATGGGCACCGTGCTGACCAACAAATACGCGGAGGGGTACCCGGGCAAGCGCTACTACGGCGGGTGCGAGCACGTCGACGTGGTCGAGGAACTCGCGCGAGATCGCGCGAAGGAACTGTTCAAAGCCGCACACGCCAACGTGCAGGCGCACAGCGGGACGCAGGCCAACATCGCGGCGCTGATGGCGATCACCAAGCCGCGCGACCGCGTGCTGGCGATGTCGCTCGACCACGGCGGCCACCTCTCGCACGGCCACCCGAAGAACTTCTCGGGCGTCTTCTACGAGTTCCACAGCTACGGCGTGGAGCGCGGTTCCGAGCGCCTCGACATGGACCGCGTGCGCGAGCAGGCGCTGGCGGTTCGCCCCGCGCTGATCATGGCCGGCGCCTCGGCCTACTCGCGCGTGATCGATTTCGCGGCCTTCGGAGCGATCGCGAAGGAAGTCGGCGCGAAACTCATGGTCGACCAGGCGCACATCGCGGGCCTCGTCGCGGGGGGCTGTCACCCCAGCCCGGTCCCGCACGCCGACGTGGTCACCATGACGACGCACAAGACGCTGCGCGGTCCGCGCGGCGGCCTGATCGTGTGCAACGACGAGAGCGTCGCCAAGGCGATCAACTCGGCGGTGTTCCCCGGCGGCCAGGGCGGCCCGTTCATGCATGTGATCGCGGCGAAGGCGGTCGCGTTCCGCGAAGCGCTCGACCCGTCGTTCGCGCGCTATGCCGAGCAGGTGATCGCCAACGCGGCGGAGCTCGCGACGACGCTCGCGGGCCGCGGACTGCGCATCGTCTCGGGCGGCACCGACAACCACCTCATGCTGGTCGACGTCACGCCGATGAAGCTCACCGGGAAGGACGCCGAGAACCTGCTGCACGCGGTCGATCTCACGTGCAACAAGAACCTGATCCCGTACGACCAGAACCCGCCGACGAAGGCCTCGGGCGTTCGCTTGGGCACGGCGGCGATCACGACGCGCGGGCTGCGCCAGGAGCACATGCGGACGCTCGGCGGCTGGATCGCCGACGTACTCGCGAATCCGACCGACGCGACGGTCGCCGCGCGGGTGCGCAAGGAAGTCGGCGAGCTGACGCGCGCCTTCCCGATCTACGTCTGAGGTCGTCGCCCGGGCGCAGGCGCGCGCCTCGCAAAGCCGCCGTCCGTGGCCGACGTGTCTCGTCGGCCGGCCGCGTCGGCGTCTCGGTCAGGCCGACTTGCGGCCCTTGCTCCAGCCGAGGCTGCGAAGCACCGTCAGCACTTCGCTCCAGCTCGGGAACGGGCGCTGGTTCTTGCGCTTGAACTCGTCGATCGCCGTCACGAACTCGAGCAACTCCGCCGACTGCGCCTCGCCTTCGGCGCTCTTCTCTTCCTCGTCGTCGGGTTGCGTGGGCTTCGTGCGGGCCTTGCGGGAAACTCTCATGGTGGGCGTCGAGGTGCGGACGTTCGAGGACGCGGCGCGCTGCCAGGAACTTGGCGCCGAGAAGCCCTGAATCGGCCTTCGGCGGCGCGCGGCTGGAGCGAAAGACCTTCCCGCGCGCGCCCGCCGGCCGGACTCGGTGTCACGCCCCGACGAGCACGCCCCCGCGCCGAAGCGCCGCGTCGACGCCCGCGCGGTCGGGGCGCTCGATCAAACCCACTTCGGTCACGATCGCGCTCACCAGTCTCGCCGGCGTGACGTCGAAGGCCGGGTTGTAGATGCGCACACCCTCGGGCGCCGTGCGCTTTCCGAAGCCGCAAGCGACTTCCTCGTCGCCGCGTTTCTCGATCGGAATCTGGTCGCCGTGCTCGATCGTCGGATCGAAGGTCGAGAGCGGAGCGCACACGTAGAACGGGATCGCGTGCTCGCGCGCGAGCACCGCCACGCTGTAGGTGCCGATCTTGTTGGCCACGTCGCCGTTGCGCGCGATGCGATCCGCGCCGACGAACACCGCGTCGATGCGGCCCTCGAACATCACGCGCCCGGCCATGCTGTCGGTGATGAGCGTGACGTCGACGCCGGCCTGCTGCAGTTCCCACGCGGTCAAGCGCGCACCCTGCAGCAGCGGCCGCGTCTCGTCCGCGTACACGGCGATGCGCTTGCCCTGGTCCTTCGCGACGTAGATCGGCGCGAGCGCCGTGCCGTAGTCCGCGGTCGCAAGCGCGCCCGCGTTGCAGTGGGTGAGCACGGTCGCGCCGTCGCGCAAGAGCTCCGCGCCGACGGCGCCGATGCGGCGGCAGATCTCGCGATCCTGCTCGTACACCGCGCGCGCTTCCTCGAACAGGCCGTCCACGATGGGCAGGCCCGCGGCCGCGTCGCGCGCCGCGCGCGCGGTCATGCGCTCGAGCGCCCAGAACAGGTTCACGGCGGTCGGCCGCGAACTCGCGAGGTAGGCCGCGCACTCCTTGATGCGCGCGAGCGTGTCCTCGCGGTCGCGTTCGTCGAGCGCCTGCGCGCCGAGCAGGACGCCGAAAGCCGCCGCGACGCCGATCGCGGGTGCGCCCCGCACGACGAGGCGCTTGATCGCGTCGTGCATCGCCGCGACGTCGCGCACGTCGAGCACGACGCAGTCCACGGGCAGGCGCGTCTGGTCGATCATGCGCACGTGGCCCGGCCGGCCGCCGACCCACTCGAGCGTCTTCAGCTTCACGGACGCGACCTCGCGAGCGTCGCGCCGGCCGGCAGGCGCCCCGTGATGAGCTCGCAGATCTCGAGGTAGCGCGCCTGGATGTCGGCCACGACCTCGGCGGGCAGCGCGGGCGGCGGCGGCTCCTTGTTCCACGGCTGCCGCTCGAGCCAGTCGCGCAGACCCTGCTTGTCGAGGCTCGGCGGGCTCTGCCCGATGCGCCACTGCGCGGCGGGCCAGAAGCGCGAGGAATCCGGCGTGAGCGCTTCGTCGATCAGCACGAGCTGGCCGTCGATCAGCCCGAACTCGAACTTCGTGTCGGCGAGCAGGATGCCCTTGCGTTCGAGCAGTTGCGAACCGCGCGCGAACAGCGCGAGCGCCGCGCGACGAGCTTGCTCGAATATCTCCGCTCCGACGCGCCGCGCCGCTTGCTCCGCTGTAAGCGGCAAGTCGTGGTGCGTGTCCTTGGTGGTCGGCGTGAGGATCGGCGCCGGCAGCTTCGACGCGAGCTGCAGGCCCGCGGGCAATTCGACGCCGCACACCGCGCCCGTGCGCTGGTAGTCCTTCCAACCCGAGCCGGCGAGGTAGCCGCGCACGACCCACTCGACGCTCGTCGGCGTCGCGCGCCGCACCAGCATCACGCGGCCGCGCAGACGCTCGCGCCACTCGGCGTTCAGCCCCGGCACGTCGTCGATGTCCGAGCTCACCAGATGGTTGGGCACGATGTCCGCGGTCTGCGCGAACCAGTGCGCGGCGATCGCGGTGAGCACCGCTCCCTTGAAGGGCACGCCTTCGTTCATCACGACGTCGAACGCCGACACGCGGTCGCTCGTGACGAAGAGCAGGTGCCTGTCGTCGACCGCGTAGATGTCGCGCACCTTGCCGGTGGCGAGGAACTCGAGGCCGGGAATCGCGCGCTCGCGGCCGAGATAGGGGGTTTCGACGGTCATGGATGCCTTGGGCGTGGGAGGCGCGCGAGTATGCAGCGGTTCGCGCAGCGCTACAATCCGCCGCGAGAACGTTGTGGTGACGATGCAGCCCCAGGCCAGCGCTCTCGCCGTCGAGCTGAGCGGCGTCGCGCGCGGCGAATTGCGCGTGCCCGGTTCGAAGTCGATCGCCCAGCGCGCGCTCGTGCTCGCGGGGCTCGCTCACGGAACGACGCGGCTCGCGGGACTGCCGAGCGGAGACGACGTCGCGGCGGCGCAGCGCTTCCTGCGGGAAGCGGGCGTCGAGCTCGCGACGCCCACACCCGCGACGGCGAACCTCGTCGGGCGCCCGCCCGCGTGGCGCGGCGGATGGCGCGCGGCCCGCGTCGAGGTCGGCGAGAGCGGCACTTTGGCGCGGCTCGCGATCGCTACGACGGCGTTGTGCTCGCAGGCGGGCTCGCACATCGAAATCCGCGCGAGCGGGACGCTCCTCGCGCGGCGCACCGACCCGCTGCTCGACGCCCTCGAGTCCAGCGGCGTCGTCTTCGAGAGCCGCGAGTGGCCGCTGCGCTTCGTGGCCATCGGGCCGGCGACGACGATCGTGCTCGCGAATCCCGTGTCGAGCCAGGAGGCGAGCGCCCTGGCGGCGGCGCTCGCCAGCTATCCCGACGAGAACGAGCTCGCGATCGAAGGCGCACTGCCGAGCCGCCCGTACTTCGAGATGACGCGCGCGCTGCTCGAACGCTTCGGAGCGCGCCTCGAGTGCGTCGAGCGTTCGCCGCGCGAGCGCTGGCGCATCCGCGGACCGCTGCGCGCGCCCGCGGATCCGTTCGCGATCGAGCCCGACGCGTCGCTCGCCGCCGTCGCGCTCGGCGCCGCGTGCCTGTCCGGCGGCGAAGTGCTCGCTTTGGGCGTGCATCGAGACAGCGTGCAAGGCGACGTTCGCATCGCCGAGCACCTGCGCGCCTTCGGTTGCCGCGCGCACTTCGCACCGCGGGGCCTGGTTGCGAGCGGCTTCCCGCAGAACGGCGTCGAGCTCGACCTCGTCGGCGAGCCGGACCTCGCGCCCGTTCTCGCTGCGCTCGCCGCGGGCGCCGCGCTCGTCGCTCCGCCGGGCCGCGCGCGTTCGATCCTGCGCGGCCTCGAGACGCTCAACCGCAAGGAGAGCCGGCGCGTCGACGTGCTCGCCGACGCGCTCGCGCGCGCGGGTTGGAGCGTCGAGCACGACGATTCGAGCCTGACGATCGACGCGCCCCGAGCCGCGCTCGCGCAAACCGAACTGCGCCTCGATCCGCTCGGCGACCATCGCATGGCGTTCGCCTTCGCGCTGCTCGGCCATCTGCGCGCCGGCCTCGTCATCGAACACCCCGGCTGCGTCGCGAAGTCCTGGCCGAGATGCTGGCGCGAACTGCGCGCGCTGGGGCTGCGCTTCACGCCGCGCGTTTGACCGCCGACGCCGCCACGGGGCTCGACTCCGAGGCGCGGCGGAAACGAAACCGGACAGCCCTTTGGCTGTCCGGTGAAGCAGTCAGGGCGAGGTTCAGCTCGCGAACAGGGTTCGCGAGCCGCTCGGCCGCTAACTCACGGCTGCATCGTCAGTTCGACGGCGTCCGAGAGGTTCGTGGTCTTCGGCGCCGGCGGGTCGCGGAGGTAAGCCTCGGTTCGTTCGCGCGTTGAGCGCGAACGAAACCGGACAGCCCTTTGGCTGTCCGGTAGAGGATCCCGAGCGAGCTTCAGCTCGCGAGCAGAGTTTCGCGAGCCGCTCGGCCGCTAACTCACGGCTGCATCGTCAGTTCGACGGCGTCCGAGAGGTTCGTGGTCTTCGGCGCCGGCGGGTCGCGGAACCACGCCTGCACGTAGACCTTGTCGCCCGCCAGGAACGGATTGCCGAGCGAGCCGGGGTGCGCGATCTGGTAGGCGTTCCAGTCGAGCGTGAACGCGCCGTCGCAGAGGTTCGCGGTGCCGCCCGAGTTCTGCGTGCCGGTGCGCTGGTTCGGCGACTTCACGCACAGGAAGCTGGTGCCCGTGCCCCATTGATTGGGGGTGAAGCCCGTGTTGTCGACACCGTAGAAGATCAGTCCGAGCTTCTGGCCTTCGATGTTCGCGACGTCGATCTGGCACGGGTTGGCCAAGGTCACGCTCGGCTGCGCCGAGGCGCTGATCGAGGCGTTGCAGCCGTTCGTCGTGGTGCCGGCGGTGCAGTACACGACCGGACCTTGCGCGTTGAGGTCGATCGAGATGTAGACCTGCGCGACCGAGGTCGTCGTCGCATTCGACGTACGCAGCGTCGCGACGAAGTAGAGCTCGCCGTTGTCGTTCAGGATCACGTCGTCGTTGCCGAACGTGTTGATGAAGAAGCCGTCGTCGAACAGGCCGTTGCCGTCGAGGTCGACCGGGTCGCCTTCGCGGCACACGACCGTCGTGTTGTTGTAGACGAGCACGCCGTTGGCGAACGTGTCCGCCGCGTCGGTGACGCCGCCGAGGATGTAGTTGCCCTGGCTGTCGCCTTGGTGCAGGAAGAACAGATCGGAGAACGTCGTGTCGTCCCACAGCTCGGTCGCGCCGGTGTGGATCGGATCGCCGCCCTTGGCCATCAGCGCGCCCTGGCGCACGACGAAGTCCTGGCCCGAGGCGAGATTGCCGCGCGCCCACCAGTTGCCCGCGAAGTCCATGGCGACTTCGTCGATGCCGGTGCTGGCGACGATGTCGCCCACGATGCCGGGGACGTCGAAGCCTTCCTGCAGCACGACCGCGCCGTCGTAAACCACAACCTGGTCGGTCGTCGTCGCACCGGTGAGGTTGCCCTTGAGCACGTAGTGCGCGCCGTCCGGCGTGAACCACTCGTCCTCGAAGTCGATGTCCTCGATCGTCTCGCTGAGGCCGTTGAACTGGCCGGTCGGGATCGTGACGAGCTCTTGCGCGAGGATGATCGGGCTGGCGCCTTCGCTGACGTAGACCTCGTCGATCGTCGTCGTGATGCCCGTGCCGTCGATGCCGTCGGCCTCGAGGAACACCGTGCCGTCGTCGAGCAGCACGACGCCCTGCAGCGTGTCGTCATAGGTGACGCCCGCGGGGAACGCGCCGATCTGGGCCGCTTCCTGCGCGACGATCGTCCAGACGCCGCCGATGTTCTTCGCGACGTAGTCGTCGTTCACCGACGACGAAGTGTTGTTCTTCACCGCGTAGTCGCCGGCCTCGGTGAGGCCGTTGCGCGACTGGAAGGGTCCCATGGTCTCGCCGAGCGGCGCCCAGGGGGCTTGATCGCCTTCGCGCAGCGCGACGATGCCGTCGATCAGGAGCACGTCGTCGGCGGTCGAGGCCGCGTCCGTGTCGGCGTTGAGCTGCCAGCGGCCGCCCTTCGTGCCGTAGGGACGGTCGAAGGCGATCGTGGTGCCCGTGAACTTGACGCCCACGAGGCCGGGGACGTCGGAGGTGGTCGAGGCCGCGACGCTCGAGTAGATCACGCTGCCGCCGACGGCGCGCAGGATCGTGGTGGAGGTCGGGGTGGTGGAGGCCGGCGGGGCCTGGTTGCGAGAGGTGGGGGCGGACTCGAGGTCCTGCGCCGCAGCGAGCGAGCTGAGCGCCGCCGCTGCCGCGGCGATACGAAGGGAACGCATCTTGGTCATGACGACTCCTGATGGAGGGTGAGAGGAACGAGGAGATCCAACCGGGCTTGCAAGCGCCGGACTTGGGCGACCGTTCCCAGGATTAGTGAATTCTACGGCCCTGGTGCGATCCGGGGGCGATCGCGCGGCGATGCCGGCGCGAGCGTCGGTTGCGCCGTCCGCGCATCACTGGACGGATCACTCGACGGATCGCCGGGCGGCGCGAGCGGCGGGCTCACGGACCCTTCACGCGGTGCGCAAACGGCCAGACACACGCGGCTTCAAACAGTATTCTCCAGGGCTATGACCCAACCGAAGAGCCCGGCGCAGCGTCCTGCGAGCACGGTCCGGCCGGTGCTCGTCGCCGGCGGCGCGGGTTACATCGGGAGCCACACCGTGCGCCTGTTCGGGGACCTCGGCGTCCCCGTGGTCGTGGTGGACAATTTTTCCACCGGCCACCGAGAAGCGGTGCAGAGGGCGAATCCGGCCGCCGCGCTGGCCCAGTGCGACCTGCTCGACCGCCCGGCCCTCGACGCGCTCTTCGCCGAGCATCGTCCGCGCGCCGTGGTCCATTTCGCCGCCCGCGCCTATGTGGGCGAATCCGTCACCGACCCCGCGCGGTACTACCGGGAGAACGTGGTCGCGACGTTCACGCTGCTCGAGGCGATGCGCGCCGCGGGCTGCGACCAGATCGTGTTCTCGTCGACCTGCGCGACCTACGGCAGCCCGGTGCGCCTGCCGATCGACGAGGCGCACCCGCAGGCGCCGATCTCGCCCTACGGACGCACGAAGCTGCACATCGAGCACATGCTCGAGGACTTCTCGAACGCCTATGGCCTGCGCTACGCGGCGCTGCGCTACTTCAACGCAGCCGGCGCGGCGCGCGACGGTTCGCTGGGCGAGCATCACGAGCCCGAGACGCACCTGATTCCGCTGGTGCTGCAGGCCGCCCTCGGCCAGCGCGCGGAGATCCAGGTGTTCGGCGACGACTACGACACGCCCGACGGGACCTGCGTGCGCGACTACATCCACGTCGAAGACCTCGCGCAGGCGCACGGACTTGCACTCGAGCGCCTCGAAGCGGGAACGCGGCGCATCACCGCGAACCTCGGCACGGGCGAGGGCTTCTCGGTGCGCGAAGTGATCGAGACCGCGCGGCGCGTGACGCAGCGGCCGATCGAAGCGCGCGTCGTGGCGCGGCGCCCCGGGGATCCGGCGCGGCTCGTGAGCGGCGGGAGCTTCGCGCTCGAGCAGCTCGGCTGGAAGCCCGCTCGGCCGGCGATCGAAGACATCGTGCGTGACGCCTGGAACTTCGCGACGCGCCACCCGCGCGGCTACGCGAGCTGACGGTCGCGCGAGCACGCAGAACATGGCGCGTAGAAAGCGTTCGGGGCCCGTGGTCCGGCTGGCGCGTTTGGCGTTGATCTTGGCGCTGAACGTGGCGGCCGTGTACGCCTTGTGGCTCACCTGGCCGCGCGACGCGGGAGTGCTCGCGGACGGAGCGCCGCCGGGCGGAGAGCTGAGCGAATCTCCGGGCGGGGCGCTGGTTTCTGGCGCCGCCGAGGCGGGCGACCTCCGTTCGGGCGCGGCGCGCGGGACGATCGGCAAGCCCGCCGCTCCACCGCAGCGACCGCGCGCGCAGGGCGTGCTGCGGCACGTCGAGACGGGTTCGCGTTCGATCGTCGCGCGCTGGATCGAGAGCGCGCGCGAGCTGTCGAAGAACAAGGTGCACGCGGGCAACGCGGCGGTGGCGGTGTGCGTGCGCGAGTTCGGGAACGCGGCGGTGGGCGAAGTCGACCTCGGCGCGGAGCGCAGCTTGACGCCGGCGTCGAACATGAAGCTGGTCACGACCGCGGCGGCGCTCGCGCTGCTCGGGCCGAACTGGAACTTCGAGACGCGCTTCGAAGGCTCGGGTCCGATCGTTGGCGGCGTGCTGGAAGGCGACCTCGTCGTGCGCGCGGCGGGCGATCCGTTGTTCGACAAGAATTCGCGCGGCGATGTCGAGCATCTGTTCCGACCGCTGCTGGAGGCCCTCGAGGCCCGCGGCGTGCGCTCGATTCGCGGCGACGTCGTGCTCGACGAAGGCGCCTTCGGCGAGCCCGCCCCCGCGCCGCAGTGGCCGCCCGCGGAGCAGCATTGGGCCGAATACTGCGCGCTTTCGGGCGGTTTCAGCGTGAACCGCGGGTGCCTCTCGGCGCTCGTGCGGCCGACGACGGTGGGCGAGCTCGCGCGCGTCGACGTGTTCCCGCGCGGGCACGGGCTCGAGGAGCGCCTCGGGGTCCGCACCGTGAGCGATCCGAAGCTCGTCGTGCACGTCGGCGCGAACACGGGCGGCGTCCTGGTGTCGGGATCGATGCCGGCGCGCACCGCGGAGTGGAGCGACGCGTTCGCCGCACCCGACCCGGTGCTGCTGTTCGGCCACGTGCTGTGCTCGGCGCTCGAACGCCGCGGCCTCGTGCTGCAGGGGCGCTTGCTCCGCAAGCGCCATCCGCCGGGCGGCGCCGAGCTGTTCACGCTGCGCACGCCGCTGTGGACCTACCTCGACGAGATCAACGCCGACTCGACGAACGCGGTCGCCGATCAGTTCCTGCTGGCGCTCGGCAATTCCGCCGTCGGCGCCGGCACGCGGGAAGCGGGTGCGCGGGCGACGCGCGACGCGTTGGCGGCCCTGGGAGTGACGGACGGCGGATTCGAGCAATTCGACGGTTCGGGGCTCTCGCGCGGGAATCGGGTGAGCGCGCGGCAGATCGTCGCGCTGCTCGAGGCGGTGCTCGCGAGCGATGCGACGAGCAAGCGGCGCTATCTCGACTCGCTCGCGGTTGCGGGCGTGTCCGGCACGCTGTCGTCGCGCATGAAGGGCACGCAGGCCGCGGGCCGCGTGCGCGCGAAGACGGGCTTCATCAACGGCGCGAGCGCGCTGTCGGGCTTCGTCGAGCGCGAGGACGGGCGGATCTTCGTGTTCTCGATCCTCGTGAACTATCCGCACGTCGACGGGCTCAACGCGAACTGCTGGAAGAAGATGCAGGACGAGCTGTGCGAATTGCTCGCGAGCGTGAAGGCGTGAGCGCGGAGCGGCCGGAGGCGGAACTCGACCTCGACGCGGTGCTCGCGACGGCGGTCGGCGCCGCGCACGAAGCGGGCGCGATCCTGATGGAGCACTTCGGCCGGCTGCGTCCGAGCGACATCGCTTCGAAGGGCGTCGCGCGCGACCTCGTGACGGCCGCGGACGTCGCGAGCGAACGCGCGCTCGTCGCGCGGCTCCGCGCGGCGTTTCCGACGCACGCGATCGAGGCCGAGGAGGAGACGCGCGACGCGCGCGCCGCCGACGAGTCGCAGGAGCTTCGCTGGTTCCTCGACCCGCTCGACGGAACGATCAACTTCGTGCACCAACTGCCGGCCTTCGCGGTCTCGATGGGGCTGCTGCGCGGCAGCCAGCCGCTCGTCGCCGTCGTGCATGCGCCACGCCTGCAGGAGACCTTCGCCGCGCGCCTCGGCGGCGGTGCGACGTTGAACGGCGCGCCGCTCCGCGTGTCGCCGTGCCTCGCGCTCGAGGACGCGATCCTCGCCACCGGATTTCCGTACCGGCGCGGACAGCTCGCCCACGACAACCTCGCCAATTTCCAGGGCTTTTTCTACTCCGTGCGCGGCATCCGGCGCATGGGCTCGGCGGCCGTCGACCTCGCCTACGTGGCCGCGGGACGCTTCGACGGATTCTGGGAGCTGCACCTCGCGCCGCACGATGTCGCCGCGGGTGCGTTGCTCGTGCGCGAAGCGGGCGGCGTCGTCACGGACGCCGATGGCGGCGAGAACTGGTTGCGCGGCGGGCACATCGTCGCGGCGCCGGCGGCGATGCACCGTTTGATCGCCGAGCGCATCCGGCACTGAGCGTTCCCGGCGCGGCGCGCGGCGGGTGAGAGCGCGCTCGGCGGGCGCGCCTCGCGAGCACGCGATGTGCGCTCGCTCGCGAAGCTTCTTCCGGGCGCCGTCGAAGGAGTTCGGGGCGCCTATCGAGGGTCTGCTCGGGCTGCTACCATGCTCGATCGCCTCTCCTTGGCCGAGAGCTGCGCGGAGCCCATCGGGCCCGCGTCGAAGCTCGACGTGTTCCGGCCGGGCGAGCGTCGACGAGCCACCCCGAACTCAACGCTTTTCACCGTCCCGATCCATGACGACGAGCGCCATCCGCGTTCGCGGCGCGAGGGTGCACAACCTCGCGAACGTCGACGTCGAGATCCCGCGCCACCGGTTGGTGGCGATCACGGGTGTCTCAGGGTCGGGGAAGAGCTCGCTCGCCTTCGACACGCTGTTTCGCGAGGGCCAGCGCCGTTTCCTCGAGACGCTCTCGGCCTACGCGCGCCAGTTCCTCGGCCGCATGGAGAAGCCCGAGGTCGACGCCATCGAGGGCCTCGCGCCGGCGATCGCGGTGGACCAGGCCGCCGCGAGCTCGAGCCCGCGTTCGACGGTCGGCACGCTCACGGAGGTCTTCGACCACCTGCGGGTGCTCTTCGCGCGCGCCGGCGTGCCGCACTGCCCCGCGTGCGACATCCCGCTGCGCGCGCTGACTCCCGAGGCGATCGTGCAAGCGGCGCTCGAGGAATTCGACGGCCAGAACGTCATGGTGCTCGCGCCGGTCGTCCGCGACCGCAAGGGCGAGCACAAGGACGTGCTCGACGGCTTGAAGCGCCGCGGCCTGGTGCGCGCGCGCGTCGACGGCGCGATCGTGCGCGTCGAGGAAGCTCCAGCGCTCGCGCGCTACGTGCGCCACACGATCGAGGCGGTGGTCGACCGTTTGAAGCCGTCTAGCGCCGAGCCCACGCGCTTGCGCGAAGCGGTGGAGACCGCGCTCGAGCTGTCGGGAGGCGATGCGATCGTCTGCCGCGCGGACGCGAGCGACAAGAGCGCCGACCGGAGCTGGTCGACGAGCCGCACGTGTCCGGGCTGCGGCGCCGATACGCCGCCGCTGGAGCCGCGGCTGTTCTCGTTCAACTCGCCCCACGGCGCGTGTCCGACCTGCGAGGGGCTCGGTTTCGAGCGCAAGCCGAGCGAGTCGCGGCTGGTGCGCGACGCGAGCCTCACGATCCGCGAAGGCGCGCTCGCGGTGACGCGAAAGAGCGGCGGCGCGCTCACCTACCCGCACGTCGCGTTCGGCTTCCTCGACAAGGTCGCCGAGGGCTTCGGCTTCGACCTCGACACGCCGTGGAAGGAACTATCGCGCGCGGCGAAGAAGGTGGTGCTCCACGGCAGCGGCGAGGAGCGCTTCGAGGACGAGTTCGAGTGGAAGGGCGCCAAGTACCAAGGTTCCGTGCAGTGGAAGCGGCGCTTCAAGGGCGTGATCCCGGCGCTCTTGAAGGCCGGCAAGAGCGGCCAGCCCGCGGCGCTGAAGTTCTTTTCGTCGCAGGCCTGCACGGAGTGCAACGGAACGCGGCTCAAGCCCGCGGCGCTCGCGGTGCGCGTCGGCGGCCAGAGCCTGCGCGAGCTCCTGAACCTGCCGATCGTCGAGCTCGAGAAGCGCGTCGACAGCCTGGAACTCACGCAACGCGAAGCGCGCATCGCCCGCGACCTGCTCGCCGAGATCCGCCGCCGCGTCGCCTTCCTGCGCCAGGTCGGGCTCGAGTACCTCACGCTCGCGCGAGGCGCCGACACGCTCTCGGGCGGCGAAGCGCAGCGCATCCGCTTGGCCGCGCAGCTCGGCAGCGCGCTGCAAGGCGTGATGTACGTGCTCGACGAGCCGTCGATCGGCCTGCACGCGCGCGACCACGCGCAATTGCTCGGCGCGCTGCAGGGTCTGCGCGATGGCGGCAACACGGTGGTCGTGGTCGAGCACGTCGAAGCGACGTTGCGCGCGGCGGACCACATCATCGACGTGGGACCCGGCGCCGGCCGCAACGGCGGCCGCATCGTCGCCTTCGGAACGCCCGAGGAAGTGGCGAAGGCCGACACGCCGACGGGTCGCTTCCTGCGCGGAGAGCTGAAGGTGCCGGCGCCCGAAACGCGCCGCGCCGGCAACGGCAAGAAGCTGACGATCCGCGGGGCGCGCGCCTTCAACTTGAAGGGCTTCGACGTGAGCTTCCCGCTCGGCGCGCTCAGCGTCGTCGCGGGCGTGAGCGGTTCGGGAAAGTCGACGCTGATCGAGCGCATCCTCACGCCGGCCCTGCGCGCGCACCTCGAGCTCGAGGGCGAGGAGCCGGGCGAGCACACGGCGATCGAGGGGCTCGCGAGCATCGGCGCCCTGGTCTGGATCGACGCCTCTCCGATCGGCCGGACGCCGCGCAGCAACCCGGCGACCTACACGGGCGTTTTCGATTTCATCCGCGACCTGTTCGCGAGCCTCCCCGAGTCGAAGATGCGCGGCTACACGAAGTCGCGCTTCTCGTTCAACGTCGCGGGCGGGCGCTGCGAAGCGTGCGGCGGCGCGGGCGCGAAACTCGTCGAGCTGCAGTTCCTCGCGCCCGTGACCGTCGACTGCGACGAGTGCGGCGGCGAGCGCTTCCAGGCGCAGACGCTCGACGTGCGCTTCAAGGACAAGTCGATCGCCGACGTGCTCGCGATGACCGTCGAGGAGGCGCTCGAGCTCTTCAAGGACCACCCCAAGATCGCCCGGCCGCTCGAAGTGATGCAGCAGGTGGGGCTGTCGTACCTGACGCTGGGACAGCCCTCGACAACGATTTCGGGCGGCGAGGCGCAGCGCATCAAGCTCGTCACCGAGCTGCAGAAGCGCGCGCGCTCGCACACGGTGTACCTGCTCGACGAGCCGACGACCGGCCTTCATCCGCAGGATGTCGCGCGGCTCGTGGGCGCGCTGCAGAAGCTCGTCGACGCGGGCCACACGGTGATCTTGATCGAGCACAACCTCGACGTGGTGCGCGCCGCCGACTGGGTCATCGACCTCGGGCCGAGCGGCGGCGAGAACGGCGGCGAGCTGGTGGCCGCCGGGACGCCGGAGGCGATCGCCAAGCACAAGCGCTCGGCCACCGGCGCGGCGCTTCGCGGCGAGTATGAGCGGCGCGCGAAGGCCGCGACGAACGAGCCGGAACGCAAGCCCTCCGATGTGATCGCCGTCGTCGACGCGAACACGCACAACCTCAAGCACGTGTCGATCGAGATTCCGCGCGACTCGCTCGTCGTGCTCACGGGTCCGAGCGGCAGCGGCAAGAGCTCGCTGGCGCTCGACACGATCTACACCGAGGGCCGGCGGCGTTTCGTCGAGTCGCTCTCGACCTACGCGCGGCAGTTCCTGGGCAACCGCGACAAGCCGCCGGTGGATCGCATCGAAGGCTTGGGGCCGTCGGTGGCGGTCGAGGCGAGCACCTCGCGCGGCCATCCGCGTTCGACGGTGGCCACCACGACCGAGATCCACGACCACCTGCGCGTGCTGTGGGCGCGCGCGGGAACGCCGCGTTGCCCGACGCACGGCGAAGCGCTCGTCGCGAGCGATCCGGCGCGCATCGCCAAGCAAGTCTTGAAGTCGCACTCGGGCCGCAAGGGCTGGGTCGTCGCGCCGATGCTCGGCGCCGGCGGGGCGGAGGCGGGGGATTCGGCCGAGCTGTTCGCGAAGCACGTGCAGGCGTGGAAGGCCGCGGGCTTCGTGCGCGCGCTCGTCGACGGCGTGGAGACGCGCCTGGACGCCGCCGAGGGTGGAAAGCAAGCGCCGAAGACCGCGCCGAAGAGCGCATCGAGTCTCGGGCCGAAGATCGCGGCGGACTCGCGCGTCGACCTCGTCATCGACCGCTTCGCGTTCGGCCCCGACACGCGTGCGCGGCTCGCCGAAGCGGCGGAGCAGGCGTCCGAGCACGCCTCGGGACGCGTGAGCATCGTGATCGCCGCGCAGGCGGGCGAGAAGACGGCGCGCCTGGAGTACTCGACCGCGGGCGCGTGCGCGCAGTGCGGCCACCGGCTGGTTCACAAGCTCGATCCGCGGCTGTTCTCGTTCAACACGCACGCCGGCGCGTGCGCGGATTGCGGCGGCCTCGGCGTCGCGAGCCGCGCGGACGAGGCCAAGCTGGTCGTCGACCCGAGCCTGCCGCTCGACGACGGCGCGCTGCACGCGAAGTTCGCGCGCTACCTCGTGAAGGGCAAGGGCTACTACGAGCACCTGTTCCGCAAGGTCGCGGGCGAGCACAAGGTCGACCTGAAGCGGCCGTTCGCGAAGCTCACCGCTGCCCAGCAGGCGCTGCTCCTGCACGGCGTGGGCGCGAAGCCGCAGTACAACGTCGTGATCGAACGCGAGAGCACGAACGCGGAGATCGAGGAGCGCTTCACCGCGAATTGGCCGGGCCTGTGCGGGCACATCGACGCCTGGCACCGCAAGACCGAAGACGCCGAGTGGGCCTCGCTGCTCGAAACGGTGATGACGACCGTGCGTTGTCCGGTGTGCGAAGGCGAGCGCCTCGGCGCGGATGCGCGGGCGACGACCGTCGGCCGGACGCGCCTGCCGGAGTTCCTCACCTGGTCGGTGACGCGCGCGCTCGAATGGCTCGGCAAGCTCGAGCTCGGCCGCGCGGCGAGCGAAGCGGTGACGCCGGTCGTCGCCGAGCTGCGTTCGCGCCTCGCGCTGCTCGACAAGGTCGGCCTCGGCTACCTGACGCTCGATCGCGCGACGCACACGCTCTCGGGCGGCGAAGCGCGGCGCGTGCGGCTCTCGGCGAACCTCGGATCGCAGCTCGTCGGCGTGTGCTACGTGCTCGACGAACCGACGGTCGGCCTGCACCCCGGCGACGTCGAGCGCTTGACCGATGCGCTGCGCGAGCTCGTCGACCGCGGCAACAGCGTGCTCGTCGTCGAGCACGACGAGAGCGTGATGCGGCGCGCCGACTTCCTCGTCGACATGGGGCCCGGCGCCGGACGCCTGGGCGGCAACGTCGTCGCGTCGGGCACGCCGGAGGAGATCGAGGCCAACCCGAAATCGATCACCGGAGCGGCGCTGCGCGGCGAGTACGTGCTCACGCGCTCGAACGAACTCGCGCCCGCGCTTTCCGACGAGGCTCGCCTGCCCGAGGGCTCGTACGTGCGCCTCACCGGCGCGACGGGCAACAACCTGCGCGAGGTCGAATTCCTCGCGCGTTTCGGCCAGATCACCGGCCTCTGCGGGCCGTCGGGAGCGGGCAAGAGCACGCTGATCCTCGACACGCTCGCGCCGGCGCTCGCGGGCGAGTCGCCGCGCGGACGGTGGAAGAAGCTCGAGTTGCCCGCGGAGTGGACGCCGCGCGCGGTGCTCATCGACGCGAGTCCGATCGGACGCTCGCCGGCGAGCACGCCCGCGACCTACACCGGCCTGCTCGAGCCCATCCGCGAGCTTTTCTCGCGCACTCCCGACGCGCGCATGCGCGGCTTCGGGCCGAGCCATTTCTCGTTCAATTCGACGAAGGGCCGTTGCCAGGCTTGCGAGGGCAAGGGCGCGCAACTGGTCGAGATGCAGTTCCTGGCGGACCTGTGGCTCGAGTGCGACGAGTGCCAAGGCAAGCGCTACGCGCCCGCCGTGCTCGAAGTGCACTACCGCGGCAAGTCGGTGGCCGACGTGCTCGCGCAGTCGGTCGACGAGGCGCTCGAGTTCCTCGCCGCGCACCCGCGCGCCGTCTCGATCCTGCGCACGCTGCACGACGTCGGCCTGGGCTACATGTCGATCGGACAGAGCTCGACCACGCTCTCGGGCGGCGAGGCGCAGCGCGTGAAGCTCGCGAGCGAGCTGTTCGAAGGCGCTTCGCGCGGCCAGAGCGTGATCGTGCTCGACGAGCCCAGCACCGGCTTGCACGCCTCCGACGTCCAGATGCTCAGCCGCGTGCTCGACCGCCTCGCGCGCGAAGGCCACGCGGTCGTGCTGATCGAGCACCACGTCGAACTGCTCACCGTGTGCGACACGCTTCTCGAACTCGGCCCCGGCGGCGGTGTCGACGGCGGGCGCGTGATCGCTTCGGGCACGCCCCGCGAACTGGCGGCGCATCCCGCGTCCGTCACCGGTCCGTTCCTCTTCGCTCGCGAGCGCGACCGCTCGCTGTCCCCGGCGGCGCCGCGCAAGCGCGCCACGCGCGTCCAGCCCCAGGAAACCCGCTCGTGATCCGACCCGACAACCCCCTGATCGTGCAGAGCGACCGCTCGCTGATGCTGCACACCGTGCGCGCCGTGGTCGACGCCAAGGGCCGGCCCGTGCGCGACGAAGCCGGCCAGCCGCTCACCGAAGAGCACCCGCGTTTCGCGGCCGCGCGCGACGCGTTGAGCGCCTTTGCGGAGCTCGAGAAGAGCCCCGACTACCTGCACACGTACCGCATCACTCCGGTTTCGATCTGGAACGCGGCCGCGCTGGGCGTGAGCGCCGATGCGATCGCGCAGACGCTGGAGGACTTCTCGTGCGTGCCGGTGCCGCAGCGCGTCGTCGCCGACATCCGCGATTGGATCTCGCGCTACGGCCTGCTGCGCATCGAGCGGCGCGACGACGGGAGCGGCGCCGCGCGTTTCGAGCTCGTCTCGCATTCGGCCGATGCTCTGCGCGAGGCGCTGGGCCACGAAGCGGTTCGCAAGCTGTGCTCGGTCGACGAAGGCAAGCGCGTGTGGGTCGATCCGCTCTCGCGCGGCTCGATCAAGCAGACGCTGATCAAGATCGGCTATCCGGTCGAGGACCGCGGCGGCTATGTCGAGGGCGACCGGCTCGAGATCGCGCTGCGTGGCGCGACCCTGCACGGCTCGGCCTTCGGATTGCGGCCCTACCAGCGCGCCGCGGGCGACACGTTCCATGCGGGCGGTTCGGTCGCGGGGGGCAACGGAGTCATCGTGCTCCCGTGCGGCGCCGGAAAGACGGTCGTCGGGCTGTACGTGATGAGCCTCGTGGGCGCGAAGACGCTGATCCTCACGACGAACACCGTCGCGGTGCGCCAGTGGCGCGAGGAGATCCTCGACAAGACGCAGCTCGCGCCCGAGCAGGTCGCCGAGTACACGGGCGAGCACAAGTGCGTCGCTCCGGTCACGATCACGACCTACCAGATGCTCACCTGGCGGCGTTCGAAGACCGAACAGTTCGAGCACTTCGACCTGTTCAGCAAGGAGAACTGGGGCCTCGTCGTGTACGACGAAGTGCACTTGCTCCCCGCGCCCGTGTTCCGCGCGACCGCGGACCTGCAGGCGCGCCGGCGGCTCGGACTGACCGCGACGCTCGTGCGCGAGGACGGCAAGGAGGACGAAGTGTTCTGCTTGATCGGGCCGAAGCGCTACGACGTGCCCTGGAAGGTGCTCGAAGGCCAGGGCTTCATCGCCACCGCCACGTGCACCGAGGTGCGCGTGCCGCTCGACGCCGCGCTGAAGCCGACCTACATCGCCGCGAGCGCGCGCGCGAAGTTCCGCGTCGCCTCCGAGAACCCGGCCAAGACCGAAGTCGTCGAGCGCCTGATCGCCCGGCACGCCGGCGGCCGCATCCTGATCATCGGGCAGTACATCGACCAGCTGAACGCGCTCGCGCGGCGGCTCGACGCGCCGCTGATCATGGGCAAGACGCCGTCGTCGGAGCGCGAGCGTCTCTACGCGGCCTTCAAGTCCGGCGAGATCAGCGTGCTCATCGTGTCGAAGGTCGGCAACTTCGCCGTCGACTTGCCCGAGGCCAACGTCGCGATCCAGATCTCCGGCACCTTCGGCTCGCGGCAGGAGGAGGCGCAGCGGCTCGGCCGCATCCTGCGCCCGAAGAGCGACGGTTCCGCGGCCGCGTTCTACTCCGTGGTGACGCTCGGGTCGCGCGACCAGGAGTTCTCCGAGAAGCGTCAACTGTTCCTCACCGAACAGGGCTACAGCTACGAAATCGTCGAGGCGTCGCAGCTCCCTGACGGCGCGTCGCAGTCGTGCGCGGGCAGCGCGACGCGAGCGAACGGCGCCGCCTCCACGGGGACCGCGTCGTGAACTACGAGGATCCGCGCAGCCCGTCCTTCGACGCCGCGAGCGCTTCGAGCGGCGGCGGAGCGAGCCCTCGGCCGGCGCAGTCGCGCTCGCGGCTGGCGGCGCGGCTCGACGCGGCGAACGCCCAGGAGCTCGCGGAGCTGCACCGCTTCTGGGCGCCCGCGGACGCCGCGCCGCCGCCGTCGAACCCCGGTGAGCTGCGCCGCGTGCTGGCGGGCTGGATGGGCGACGGCGAGTGCGTCGAAGCGCGGCTGGGCACGCTCGGCCGGCGCGCGACGCGCGTCATGGGGCCGTTCCTCGAAGCGCCGAACTACACGCGCAGCGCGTCCGAACTGGAAGCCGACAAGTCGCTCACGGGGCTCTCGAGCTTCGAGATCGACTCGGCGCTCGAGACGCTCAAGCGCCACGGACTGATCGTCGACGCGCCCGAACGCAAGCCGCACAAGGGCGACTCGAGCGCCTTCGCGCTGCCGGTGGAGCTCGGCGACGCGCTGCTGCGCCAGCAGCGCGCGAAGCGGCGCGGCGTGTTCGACATGCTGACGCTGCGCGGATTCCTCGACCGCCAGTACGACGACCCGTCGCGCAGCCGGCGCACTTCTCCGACGCGCCTGCGCGAGATGTACAAGATGTACTCCAACGAGGCGGCGGCGGTGGCGCGCATCGAGCGCTTGCCGGAGGACGTGCGGCCGCTCGTCGAGAAGTGCGTGATCCAGTTCGGCGGCTTGCTGCCGCGCTCGCTGTTCGAGCGCATGGAGGCCGAGCAATCGGCGTGGAACGGCGCGCGCTGGAAGGCGGTGCTCGAGGAGTCGCTGGTCGGCACCGTCGAGCGGCTGGAGCTGACGCGTTACGGCCTGCAACACGGCGACGAGACGCTGCTGATCTTCAACGAGGTCGCGCTCGCGTGGCTGCGCCGCGTCGCGGTTCCCAGCGACCCCGACCGGCCGCACGAAGAGCACTCGCTCGGCGTCGACCTCGTGTCGAACATCTCGCGCTTCATGGGCTACCTGCTCGAGCACAACGTGCGCTTCACGGTGCGCGGCGAGATCTTCAAGACCACCGAGAAGCGCATCCAGGAAGAGCTGATCCCCAACCCGGGCCGCGAGCTCACGCGCGCCGCGGTGCTCGACTTCATCTTCGAGTTCACGCGCAGCTTCGGCCTGATCGAGTCCACGGGCGAGCGCACCTTCGCGATGACGAACGAGGGCCGCGCGTGGGAGCAGCGCAGCCTCGAGCAGAAGCTCGAACTGCTCGTCGAGTACGTCGTGGAGGAGCGCGACGTCGCCGGCGATTGGCGCCATCAGTCGCACCTGCGGCGCATCTTCATGCGCCTGCTCAAGCGCGTCGAGCCGCTGGTCTGGTACGACTTGATGTACCTGCCGTTCCTCTCGCGCAACACCTACCTCGCGAGCCTCGATCAACTCGCCGTCGAGCAAGCGATGTCCTCGCGCACGGGCGCGGCGGGCTACGCGCCGATGGAAGATCCGCAGCGCCTCGCGTGGAACATCTCGCGCTGGGTGCGCCAGCGCCTGTACCTGCTCGGCCTGGTCGACCTCGGCTACGACAAGGGCGGCCGGCCCGTGGCCATGCGCCTCACGCGCGTCGGCGCGAAGCTGCTCGGGCTCGCCGACGGTTCGCCGCACTCGCCGCCGATGCTCGGCAGCCTGATCGTCACGCCCGACTTCGAAGTCGTGCTGTTCCCGACCGGCGACGACGCCGAGCTGGTGCACGAACTCGATCGCTTCTGCGTGCGCGAGAAGCAGGGCGAGACGCTGCACTTCCGCATCCACGAACGCTCCGTGCAGCGCGCGCTGTCGGAGGGCATGCACCTCGCGCGCATCCTGTCGACGCTTCGAAACCAGTCGCGCACGCCGACGCCGCAGAACGTGCTGTATTCGCTGCGCGACTGGGCCAACCGCGCGGGGCTGATGATCCTCGACGCGAAGCTCGTGCTGCGCGGCGAGGATGCGGACACGCTGCGGCGCTTCCAGCAGGACGCGGGTGTGAAGAGCTTCGTCCGCGAGGTGCTCGACGAGCACCGGCTGCAGCTCAAGTCGCGCTACGCACCGCGCCGCCTCGCGACGCTGCTGCGCGAGTTCGGCTACCTCGTGGAGCTCGAGGGCGCGAGCGCGTGAGGCCCCCGGGGCTGGTCGCCTTGAGTCCGGGCGCGCTCGACGCGCAGGGTGCGGCGCGCTGGCTCGCGGCGGCGCGCGCGGCGTTCGAAGCCGGGTTGCGCGGGCTCGTGTTGCGCGAGGCGCAGCTCGCCGATCGCGACTTCCTGGCGTGGGCGCGCGAGGTGCGCGAGCTGTGGCCGCGCCGCGAAGGCGGCTGGCTGTGCGTGCACGACCGCGCGCACCTCGCGGAGGCCGCCGACGCCGATGCGCTGCACCTCGGAGGCGCGTCGCTGGCGCCGGGCGAAGTTCGGCCGTGGCTGGCGTCGGCGATCTCGATCGGGCTGTCGACCCACGCCGAGGACGCGGACGAGACCTGGCTCGGCGCCGACTACTTGTTCCATGGCCCCGTTCTGCGTACGAACAAACCCGGCGCGCGCGCGCCGATCGGGTTCGACGGCCTGCGCCGCGCGGTGGCGCGTTCGCGCGCCCCGGTGTGGGGGCTCGGCGGGCTCGCGCCCGAACACGCGCGAGCTCTGCGGGACTGCGGCGCCGCGGGTGCGGCCGTTCTCAGCGGGATTTTCGGCGCGAGCGATCCCGCGGCGGCCGTGCGCGCGTGGATGCGCTCGAGTTCCGCGAGCTGACGCTGCGTAGGATTGCGCCGTGGGCTGGAACGAAGACTCGCTTCACCGCTGGATGTCGCGCACGCTTGCGCCGCGCGGACTCGCCGCGGGATTCGGCAACGACGCGGCGGTGCTCGCGGGCCGGCTCGAGCGCGCTGTGCTGTGCGTCGATCAAGCGATCGAGGGCGTGCACTTCCTCGCGGGCGCTCCGCAGCCCGCGGTTGCCCGCAAGGCCTGCGCGCGCGCCTTGAGCGACCTCGCGGCGAGCGGCGCGTTTCCTCGCGCGGTGTTGCTCGCCTTGCGCGCGCCGCGCGGCGAGAGCGAAGCACGTCTGCGCCAGCTCGTGCGTGGCGTCGCCGGCGAGGCGTCGCGCCACGGCGCGCAGCTCGTCGGCGGCGACACCTCCTGCGCGCCAGGCCCGCTCTCGCTCACCGTGACCGCCGTCGGCGAACTCGGCCGCGCATCGCGCGCGGTCTCGCGTTCGCGGGCGCGTGCCGGCCAGATCGTCGTCGCGACCGGTCCCTTCGGCGGCAGCGGCCTCGGCCGGCACCTGCGCATCGAGCCGCGCTTCGACGCGGGTCGCTGGCTCGTCCGTTTGGGAGCGACCGCGATGATGGACGTGAGCGACGGACTCGCGCTCGATCTGTGGCGCATCGCGCGCGCCTCGAAGGTCGAGATCGCCCTCGGCCACGTGCCGATCCACCGCGACGCTCGCAGGGCCGCGCGGCGAAGCGGCCGTCCGGCGCTGCACCACGCGCTTTTCGACGGCGAGGATCACGAGCTCGTCGCGACCCTGCCCGCGACGGCCGTGCCGCGAGCGCTGCGAGAGGCGGCGAAGCGCTTCCCGAACTTCGCGCTGCTCGGCGCGGTGCGGCGCGGCGCCGGCTTGCGCTACCCGCGCGCCGAGGACGGCGAGGAGCTCGTCGAGTTCGACGGCCGCGGAGGCTGGGTGCATGGCGCCTGAACCGCGCGTGGGGTTCGAGTTGGAGCTCGGGACCGACAGCTCGGACGCCACCGAAGCCTTCGCGGCGCGCTTCGCCAAGTTGCTGCGCGCGGGCGACGTCGTGGCGCTCCACGGCGAGCTCGGGGCCGGAAAGACCTGCTTCGTGCGCGGCCTCGCGGCGGGACTGGGAGTCGAGGGGCCGGTGTCGAGTCCGACCTTCACCCTGATGCACGCCTACGAGGGGCCCCTCCCGCTGAACCACCTCGACGCGTGGATGGCGGAGCGCGGCGAGGCTTTCCTCAGCGATGGGGGCGCGGACTGGCTGCGCGGCGAGGGCGTCAGCGCGATCGAATGGGCCGAGCGCGTGGCCGGCTGGCTGCCCGCCGAGCGCTTCGAGGTGCGGCTGGAGCACGCAGGGCCCGAGCAGCGGCGCCTCCGCGTGACGTGGACGGGCGACGAACCGAGGCTCGCGCCGCTCGCGCACGGGCCCTCAGCCCCGGTCGAGCCCGCGATCCCAGCCCGGATTCCACCGCCGAATCCACCTCCGCACGCGCCTCCGAGCCCACCTTCAGGGGCCTTGTCGTGAACCCGCGGGCCTCCGCCGCGTTGGAGAGGGCGCCTTGAAGGGCAACTGGGAAGCCGACCGGGACCCGCTCGTCGCGCTCCAGGCCGGCGATCCCACGCTCTTCGAGTCCTTCGTCCGCACCGAGGTCTCGACCCTGCTCTCGTTTTTCGTCCACCTGGGCGCGGAGCGGACCGAGGCCGAGGACCTGACCCAGGACGTGCTCGTGAAGCTGTACAAGAGCGCCACCCACTACCAGCCGCGCGCGGCCTTTTCGTCCTACGCCCTGCGCGTGGCGCGCAACGCGTGGATCGACCGCCGCCGGCGCAACGCCGTCCGGCCGGGCGGCGCGTCGTTGGACGACCTGTCGGGCGCCGAGGGGGACGGCGCGCCGCTCTCGGAGCGGCTCGAGGCGCCCGCGAGCGACGTGCTCGCCATCGCGGCGCTCGCCGAGGACCGCCGGCGCCTGCAGCGCGCCATCGCCCAACTTCCGCCGGCCCACGCGGCGGTGTTCGATCTCGCGGTGCTCCGCGAACTGCCCTACGCGCAGATCTCCGAAGCGCTGTCGATTCCCGTGGGCACGGTGAAGTCCCGCGTGTTCAACGCGCTGCGCAAGCTGCGCGAACTCCTCGAAGGAGGGAACGCATGAAATCCAAATCCAACGCCGAGCATCGCCATCTCGACGAGCGCGAACTCTTCGAAGCCGCGGTGTCGCGCGGGTTCGCCGTCGAGGAGTCGACGTGC
The DNA here is from genome assembly GCA_937952135.1 of uncultured Planctomycetia bacterium. Lineage (GTDB taxonomy): Bacteria > Planctomycetota > UBA1135 > UBA1135 > WYBT01. The sequence continues at coordinate 51,657 of CALFYL010000345.1, read as the reverse complement.
CGGGCCTGCGCGGAGCGCCTCGCGGAGCTTCGCGCCGGGCTCGCGCGCCTGCGCCAGCTCGCCGACGTCGACGTCGGCGTCGAAGCCGACCGCCGCGGCGCCGCGCTGGTCGAGCGCGTGCTCGCGCAGACCGTGCTCGCTCAAAATGGGGGTGGGACGTTCTCCGAGCCGAACTCCTGGCGCGGCGACGCACGGCTCGTGCTGTCGTTCGCGCGCGAGCGTCTGCGCGCGTCGATGTGGCTGCGCGTAGCGGCCGCGTTGCTCGCGATCCACGTCGGTGCACTGCCCGTCCTCGCCTGGATCGTGTTGCGCGCGGAACGCCCGGCGCCGCATTTTTTCAGCAGGATCGAGCCGCTGCCGCGCGAGTCGAACTTCGCGGTGCCCGAGCAGCCGCCGCTGCCGCTCGAGTCGTCGACTTCCGAACTCGAACCGGGGCTCGTCGAAGTCCAGCCCGGCCCGGGACGTTCGGTCGAGCGAGGCGTCGAGGATCGCTGGGCCGCGGAGCGTCGCGAGCAGGCGCGTGGACTGCGCGCCTTTGCGTGGCCCGCGGCGACGCTCGAGAACCGGCCCGCGGACGCGTTCGGCCGGCGCTTGTGGGCGCGAGCGCGCCACGCGATCCACGGCGAGGCGCCGGCGGGCTTCGACGCGCTCGCGGAGGCGAACGCTCCGGAGGCGCAACAGGACCTGCTCGCGCTCGAACTCGAGCTCGAGCTCGACCGGGTGGCCCTCGGCGACAAGCTCGCCAACGCGGCGGCGCTCGCCGAGCGCTTGCTCACGCTCGGGCCGAGCGCTTCCGCTCCGCGCACGCCGCTCGCGGAGATGGCGCTGGCGCGCACGGCTCGGCTGGGCGTCGCTGCGCCGGCCGACGCGAACGAGTCGGCGTCGTTCCTGGGCGCCGCGTGGTTCGAAGCCCTGCGCGCCGCTGCTCCGAGCGAGTCGGACGCCTACACGCGCCTGTGGACCGAGCGCGGGGTTCGCTGAGCTCGCCGCGGGAACAACCTTTGCGGACTCGCGGCGCCGCTACGTGGCCTGGGCTGGAGGCGCCCGCTACGCTCTTGCGCCTATGTCCCGTCCCAGCCCGCTTGCCGTCGCCGTCGTTTCGATCGCGGCCCTGAGTCCGGCGGCGCCTCTGCGCGCCGCGTGCCAGGCCGAGGAGCCGCTCCAGCTCTCCCTCGAGCTGGCCATCGAGACCGCCATCTCCAACGACCTCGGGCTCAAGCTCCAGGAGCAGAACGCCGAGGTCGCGTCGTTCACCTTCGCGGGCAGTTGGGGCCGCTTCGACCCCGTGTTCCGCCTCTCGGGCGAGTACACGAACTCCGAGGTGCAGCAGTTCGTTTTCGCGGGCGGGAACTTCCAGACCATCACGTTCGACGCCGAGACCAAGTCGATGTCGAGCGGCGTCGACTACCCGCTCACGACGGGCGGTTCGCTGAGCGCCTCGGTCGACCTCTCGCGCACGGACGGCTTCAACGCGCCGCTGCCGGTGCGCTCCGCCGTCGCGCTGGCGTTCAACCAACCGCTGTTGCGCGGGCGCGGCGAGACCTACGCGACGAGCTTGCAGCGCGAGTTCGAGCTGCGCTACCTCCAGGAGGTCGAGCGCATCCGACAGACGCGCCAGACGCTGCACCGCGCGGTGAGCGACGCCTACTGGGACCTCGTGGCGGCGCTCGAGCAGCTGCGCGTGGCCGACGAGACGCTCGCGCTGGGCCGCGAGCAGCTCGAACAGAACCGCCGCCGGCTCGACGCGGGCGTGGGCACCGAGGTCGAGGTGCTGCAGGCCGACACGAACGTCGCGCAGCGGATCGAGCAGCAGCTCGCGCGCCAGGTCGCGGTGCACAACGCCGAGGACCGACTGAAGGGGCTGATGTACCCCGGCAAGTCGCAACACACCTGGGAGCGCGGACTGCGTCTCGAGAGCGAGTTGCCGACCGAGGAACCGCCGGTCGTCGGGGACTGGAATTCGGCCGTGGCGCTCGCGCTGCAACGGCGTTCCGAGTTGAAGCAGCAGGCGCTCGAGATCGACGTGGCCGAGCAGGGGCTCGTGCGCTCGAAGAGCGAACGCCAGGCGGCCTTGGACTTCACGCTCTCGACGCGCAGCGCGGTGCAGTCGCCGAACGAAGGCGACGCGCTCGACGGCGCTTTCGGCTGGGACTTGCCTTCGACGACGATCGGCCTGTCGTTCAGCACGCCGATCGGCAACCGCCTGGCGCTCAACAACGAGCGCGCCGCGCGCGCGACGATTCGCTCCGCGCGCCTCACCTACGAACGCCTGGAGTCGCAGATCGTCGAGGAAGTGCGCGTGGCCGAGCGCAACGCGCGCTACCAGCTCGAGGCCGTGCGCGCCGCCGCGGCGAGCCGCGAACTCGCGCGCCGCCAGCTCGCCGCCGAGCAAGCGCGCTACCGCGAAGGGCTCTCGACGAACTTCCAGGTGCTCGAGTTCCAGCAGCAGCTCGCGGAGTCGCTGTACTCGTACACCTTCGCCCGCGCCAACATGGTCAAGGCCTTCACGGCGCTGGACTTCGTGCGAGGCGTGCTCGGCGAAGTCGCTCCGTAGCACGATGGACGTTCGCCGCGCCTCACGACGGATCTCGAACCCGTCCCGCCCCGCGGGGGCGCTCGCGGCTGCGCTCGGAGCGCTCGCCCTCGCCACGGGCTGCGGCGGCGACGAACCGGCGCCGAGCGGGGCGAGCGCGGATGCGGCATCGCGGGCGCCGAGTGAAGCGACGCAAGCTGCTCCCCCCAACGACGCGAATTCGACGTCCGCCGCCGCGCCCGCACCCTCCGACGCGTTTCTCGCGAAGGATTCGCGCATCGACTACCTGCTCGCGCCGTGCGTCAAATCGGAGCACTACGACGTCGACACGGCCGACACGCTCGGCATGTTGACCGAGATGGTGCTCCACGGCGACCGGGATGCGCTGCGGCGTGCGCGCGAGGAACTCGCCGCGCGCGGACCGCAGGGCATCGCGGTCGCACGCCGCATCGTGGACACGTACCTCAACGACCGGGATGGCTACGCGCACCTGCGCAACGCCGTCGAGGTGTGCCAGCGCAGCGACGATCCCGGCGCTCGCGAAGTGCTCCTGCGCACGCTCGAGAGCTCGTTCGAGGGCGTGGCGGTGCAGGCGGTGCAGGCGCTCGGCAAGCACGGCAAGCCGTCCGACCTCGAAGCGGTGCTGGCGGTCTTCGAGCGCGCATCGAACGAGAACAAGATCAAGGTGGCGACGGCGATGCACGCGGTCGACCCCGAGCGCGTCAGCCTGATCTACCTCGACTGGATCGCCGCGGGCGAGGCTTCGAACAACTGGGATGTGTTCTGTCAGGCGCTTTCGAGTTCGACCAGCAGCGAGGTCGCACGGCGCGCGAACGAGTTGCGGCCGAAGCTGCCGCCGCGTTTTCAGGCGCACCTCGCGGCGCCCGCGGCGCGCGCGGGCGACGAGGGGGCGCTCGAGTTCCTGCGCGCCGAATTGCGCGCCGAGGAGCCCTGGCGGCGTGAGCTCGCGATCGCGGCGTTCTCCGCGGCGGGGCGGCCCGAGGAGGTGGCCAAGCTCGCGCTCGAGGAAACGCTTCCCCAGGTGCGTCTGCGCGCGATCAACGCGCTCGCGCCGACCAGCGCGGCGTCGATCGAAGCGTTGCGCGCGGGCTCGCTGTCCGCGGACGAGACCCTCGCCTCCGCGTGCCTCAACATCCTCATCCGCCAGGGTGACCGTCTCGCGATCGACCGCGCGCTCGCGCTGATCGGCGACGGCCCGTACGAATCCCTCGGCCTCGCGATGAGCGCGCTCGAACCGGCGCTGTCGACGGACCGCGAGGTCGCGGCGCGCGCGCTCGAGGTGCTCTCGCGACGCGTCACCGCGGAGGGCGCGACACCGCTCGCCGAGCGCGTGTCGATCCTCGAATCGATCGCACGCATTCCGCTCGACGACGCGGCGCGCCTGCTGCGCGAACGCGCGCGCGGCCAGCAGGGCGTGATCAAGGGCATGCCCGCGCAGCGCTGGTTCCTGCGCCTGGTCGGCAACCTCGGCGAGCCCGGTCAGCGGCTCGCGACCGAGGAACTCGCCTCCGCGAAGGACCCCGCGTTGCGCTTCGATCTGCTCGAGGCGCTGACCACGCGGCCGACCCCGTTCGCGCGCGCGGAACTCATGCGTCTGATCGAGACCGAGGCGCTCTCGCCGTACGAACTCGTGTTCGCGGCGGATCGTCTGACGTTGATGGCGTCCGTCGAGGACGCCGCGCCGCTGCTTAAGCGCGCCACGTTGCGCGTCGAGCAAGCCGACGCGCGCCTCGCGTTGCAGTGCTTGCTGTGGCGCTGCTACCCGGGCCCGCGCTGAACGCGAGCGACGGCGAGAGAGCGCTCGTCTTCAGCGCTCGTCTTCAGCGCTCGCTTTCGACGCTCGACGCCAGCGCCAAGTCTCAGGGCGCTTCGACCGGACGCCAGCCGTCGCCGGGCGCGTCCGCGCGCGGCGACGCCTCGGTCCCGCTCCACGCGCCGGCCCGGTTCGAGTGGATCTCGAGCGCGCCCGCCTCCCAGCGGAAGGCGCGGAAACCGGTGCGCCCGTGCTCCCAGGGCCAGGCGACGACGCGCGCCGGCGTGCGGCTCGCGTCGAGTTCGAACAAGTAGCCGTGGCGGCGCAGGACGCGGCCGTGGTCGAGCCATTCCGCGTCGTCGAGGCGCGCGACGAGCTGCGGTTCGAGTTCGAGGGCTTGCGCCAGACTGCCCGCGTGCTTTTCGCGCGCGCACACTTCACCCAGGCGCGTGACCAGCGTGCGCGCGTCGGTCTCGTTCTCGCGCAGCGCGAACTCGCGCAGCCGCGGCAGCGAGACCAGGAGCACGACGACTCCGACCGCGAGCAGCACCGATGCGTCGGCCCAGTGCAATGCGCCACGGCGCGCGGGCGCCGAACGTGCGTGGACAGCGAAGATCCTCACGCGGCCGATTGTGCGCGCGCCGTTGGTACGCTTCAAGCATGCTCGAGCGCCCTTCGATGGAGTGCCTTGCGCCGCCGCTGCGCTCGGCGACGGTGGCGATCGCGCGCCGCTTGCGCGCGAACGGCCGGCAGGCGTGGTTGGTCGGCGGCGCGGTGCGCGACCTGGCGCTCGGCAAACGGCCGAAGGACATCGACCTCGCGACCGACGCGCTTCCGGACGAGGTCGAGAAGCTCTTCGAGCACACCGCCGCGGTGGGCAAGGCCTTCGGCACGATCATCGTCGTCGTCGAAGGCGTCGAAACCCAGGTCACGACCTTTCGCAGCGAGCTCGGCCACCACGACGCGCGCCGGCCGAGCCAGGTGAGCTTCAGCGCCGACCTGCGCGACGACGCCGCGCGGCGCGACTTCACGTGCAACGCGCTCTACCTCGATCCGCTCGACGACGCCCTCGCCGACCCCTTCGGCGGGCTCGAGGATCTTCGAGCGCGGCGGCTGCGCACGGTGGGGGATCCGCGCGAGCGCTTCGCCGAGGACGGGCTGCGGCTCGTGCGCATGGCGCGGCTCGCGGCGGCCAACGAGCTCGAGATCGACCCGCCGACCTTCGAGGCGGCGCGCGCGAGCCTGGCGTCGCTGCGCGGGGTCAGCGCGGAACGCCGGCTGGGCGAATTGCTGCTGGTCTTCGACCGCCACGCCTGTTCGCGAGCGCTGCGGCTGCTCGACAGCTCGGGCGTGCTCGAAGTGCTCTGTCCCGGCCACGCGGCGCTCGTGGCGTCGGACGTGGGTCCGAAGTCCACGGAGCTGCGTTGGCGGGCGCTGGAGGCGCTCGGCGAGCGTCCGGGCGCCGAGCGCGGCTTCGCGGTGCTGTTCGATCCGGCCTGGGGCCACGCGAGCGACGACGCGGCGGCTCGCGCGCGCGCACACGCGCTCGTGAAGGCGCTCCGCCCCTCGCGCGCGCTGTTCGACGGGCTGGCGGCGACGTGGCGGCTCGAGCAGCGTCTTCATGCGCTGGGTCCGCTCGCTTCCGCTCCGCGCGCGGCGCGCATCAAGCTCGTGCGCGAGCCGCACTGGGCGAACGCGCTCGCGTGCCTGCGTGCGTGGCGGAGCGTGGACGGTGCGCCGAACGAGGCGCTCGAGGCTCTCGCGCTCTGGGCCGCCTCGCTGGCGCCCGAGGAACTGCGACCCGCGCCGTTGCTCACGAGCGCCGACCTCGAGAGCAGCAAGATCCCGCGCGGACCGCACTGGAAACGCGTGCTCGAACTCGCCGAGGAGCGGCAGCTCGAAGGCGAACTCGTCTCGCGCGCGACCGCGCTGGAGTGGCTCGCGCGCGAAGCTCGAGCACTCGCGGCTTCGAGCGACGGTTGAGCTCGAGCCGGGCGCTCAGGTCGGCGGGAAGACGCGCCGCAGCGCCGCGGACAGCGGGAAACCCGCCAGGATCGCGAGCGCGAGGACCCATCCGTCGGACGTCGCTCCGCGGTGGCTCAGCACGCACACCGCGGTGAAGACGAGCAAGCGCCGCAGCGCGAGGCCGGTGAAGCGGCCGCAGGCGGCGCGCGTCCATTCGCGCGTGGTCGCGGCGGCGCGAAGCAGGCTCCACGACGCGGCGGCGGCGACGGCGAGCGCGACGAGGTCGGGCGCGAGCGCGGATTCGCGCTGCACGTCGACGACCGCGGGCGCGAGCAAGAGCAACGCGGTGAGACCCGCGTAGACGCGCGCGACGCCGCCGACTCCCGCATCGTCGGCGCGGTCTTCCAAGCGCGCGATCTTCGAAGCGCTGAAAACGTAAGCGCCGTAGAGCAGCGGAAGCGCGAACCACGCTCGCGGCAGCGCGTGCGCGAAGTGGTCGGAAAGCGTCGAGGCGTGCAGCAACCCGAAGGCGAGGTTCGCCGCGCGGCAAGCGCCGAGCAGGAACGGCCCCGACCACGCGCCGCGCGATCCGAAGTCGTAAGCGAGCACGAGCGCGGCGAGACCCGCGGCCCAAGCCGCTGCGGCCGGCGACACGAGCGCCGCGAAACCGACGGCGAGCACGAGCAGCGCTGCACCGACGACGCCCACGTGCGAGGCGCGCAGCTCGCCGCTGGGGATGGGCCGTTCCGGGCGCGTTCTCGCGTCGTCGTCGCGGTCCGCCCAGTCGTTGAGCGCCATGCCTCCGTGGTAGACGCAGGCGCTCGCGGCGAGCATCGGCCACACGCTGGAAAGCGGCGGAAAAAGCCCCCAGTGGGCGATGAACAGACCCGCGGCGACGTCCGCCACCGCCGACGGAGCGAGCGACAGGCGCAAGACGCGGCCCCAGGCCAGCGCCGTCAACTTCGGACCCTCACGCCGCTCCTCGGTCCCCGCGGCTCACGGACTGCTGAAGAAGCGGTCGAGACGCATGATGTCGTTGTAGGTCACGTACACGAGCAGCGTGAGGATCAGCACGAGGCCGACGACCTGGCTGTAGCCGAACACGCGCTCCGAAACCGGGCTGCCCTTGAGCTTCTCGATGATCAGGAAGAACAGGTGGCCGCCGTCCAAGAGCGGAATGGGCAGCACGTTGATGAACGCGAGGTTCATGCTGAGCATGCACAGGAAGAAGAGCAGCTTCAGCACGCCGTGCTCCGACCACGAGTAGGACACGACTCCGATCGAGATGATCCCGCCCATGTTCTTGGGCGAAACCTGGCCGAGCAGCATGCGCTTGACCATCGACCACGTGTCGCTCGCGAACTTCCAGTTGGCTTGCACTCCGACCTGCAGCGCTTCGAGCGCGCTGCTCGCGCGGTAGGTGTACATCGCCTCGCGTTGCGCGAAGCCGTAGAGCGTGTCGAACGCCGGGCCCGGCGAGACCGAGAGCTCGCTCACCTCGACGCGCCCGTCGGCGCCCTCGCGCGCGATGCGCAGCAGCAGGCTGCGATCTTGCTCGGCGGCCGAACGCACCATCGGCAGGAAGCTCTCCCAGTCGCCCAAGGGCACGCCGCCCGCCGCCACGACGCGGTCGCCGTCCTCGAGCACGCCGCGCACGCTCGCGTGCGGCATCAGGTAGATCGCGACCTCCTTCGGCGGGATCTCGAAGGCCACGTCGCGGCTCAGCGCGAGCGCCTCGTCGCGCGTCAACTTCGGTCCGCGAAGGGTCTCGCGCCGGCCGTCGCGCTCGATCTCGAACTGTGTGCCGTCCGTCCCCGCCACCAGTCCGAGTTCGAAGTCGAGGGGGCGGTGCAGGCGCTTTCCATTCACGCTGAGGACGCGGTCGCCGATGCGCAGGCCGAGCGCTTTGACGCGCTCGCTCGCGCGCAGGTCCTTCACGAGGTCCGCGATCGGCGCGACGCCGAGCATGCGCTTGTTCTCGCGCTCTTTCGTGCGCGGCGTGACGGTGACTTCGCGCTCGGGTTCGTCGCCGCGTTGCACGCGGAGCACGAGCGGCGCGCCGGTCGAGGTCACGAGCGCGAGCTGCGCGTCGAGCGGCAGTTCCGGAAGCTCGCAGCGCACTCCGAGGATGCGGTCCTCGTTGGTGAGGCCCGCCTCCGCCGCCGCCGAGCCGGGGGTCACCGCGATGGCGCCGTTTCGATCCGCGCCCGGGACGACGCCGATCGTGTTGATGCCGATCTCTTTGTGGTAGTCCGGCTCGAGGCGCAACGTGCGCGGCTCGCTCGCGCCGGGATCGAGCACCACGAGCTCCGTCATGTCGGGCGAGCCGAGCGCGACCTCCTGCTGGATGAAGTCGAACGACGCGGTCGGCGCGCCGTTGACCGACAGGATGCGCGCGCCGGGTTCGATGCCCGCGTGCCACGCAGGACCGCCGCGCTCGACTTCGCCGACCACGGGCTCGCTGAAGGAGGCGCCGAGGAACAGCACGATCGGCATCGCGAGCAACGCGAAGACCACGTTCATCAACACGCCGCCGGAGTAGATGAAGAAGCGCTGGCCGACGCTCTTGGCGCGCAGCTCGTCCGGCGCCGGGCGGCCGTCGTTCGCGGTCGGATCCTCGCCCGCCATGCGGCAAAAGCCGCCGATCGGCAGCAGCGCGATCTGGTACAGCGTGTCGCCGCGGCGCCATCCGATCAGGCGCGGTCCGAAGCCGAGGCTGAAGGTCTCGACGCGAACGCCGCACATCCGCGCGGCGAGGAAGTGGCCGAGCTCGTGAACGAAGATCACGAGCCCGATGCCGAGCACCATGAGGACGGTGCGCCAAGTCGAATCGAAATCCATGCGCGTCGGGTGGGGAGCGGCTTGTGCGGGTCAGCGGCCCGAAGAGCAGGGCGGGCCGACGGGGGTGATCAAAGGCGGAGAGGGGAGCGGGAGGCGAGGATCGCGAACGGGCGGGTCCGAGGAGCCCTTCGATTCAGCGCTGCGGACGAGCGGCGGCCGCGGATGCTTGTTCGATGGCGGCCGGGCCGAGGTCGGCTCGTGCCAGGGCGGCTTGCGCGATGGCGAGGCGAGCCAGCTCACGGGACCTTTGGTCGGCTTCCAGCAGGCGTTCAATGGAGCCTTCGAGTCGCGGGCGGCGCGCGAGCACGTCGCGGTTGATGCTCGTGATCTGCGGGAACGCGATCTGGCCCTCCAGGAAGGCCTGCACGGTCACTTCGTCGGCGGCGTTGAGGACCGCCCCGCTGTCGCCACCCTGTTCGACGCATTCGAAGCCGAGCTCGAGCGCCGGGAAGCGCCGTGGGTCGACGGGCTCGAAGCTGAGCTGGCGGAAGAGCTCCACGTCGAAGCCGCGCAGCGTCGAGGGCGCGCGCCCTGGGTGGTGCAGGCAGTAGTGCAGCGGGCCGCGCATGTCGGGCGGCCCCATCTGCGCGAGCACCGAGCCGTCGACGAACTCGACGAGCGAATGCACGATCGACTGGCGGTGGATCACGACTTCGATGCGCGCGCGCTCGAGGCCGAACAGATGGTGCGCCTCGACGACTTCCAGCGCCTTGTTCATGAGCGTCGCCGAGCCGATCGTGATGCGCGGGCCCATCGACCAAGTCGGGTGCTTGAGCGCCATCGCGGGCGTCGCGCCCTCGAGGCGCTCGGGCTCGAAGTCGCGGAAGGGCCCGCCGCTGGCGGTGAGCACGATGCGCCGCACCGACTTCATCGGCGCGCCCGCGAGGCACTGGTGGATCGCGCACAGCTCGCTGTCGACCGGGAGGATCGCGCCGCCGCGCACGCGCGCGAGCTCCATCAGCTCCGCGCCCGCGACGACGAGCGACTCCTTGTTCGCGAGGGCGAGCAGCTTCCCGCGCGCGAGCACGCGCTCCGAGGCGCGAACGCCGCGCGCGCCGACGACGCCGTGCACCGCGAGCTCGAAGTCCGCGCGCTCGCACAGCCGCTCCAGCGCGTCCGGGCCGGCGAGCAGCTCGATCGACGCGGGCAGCAGCGCGCGCAGGTCCTCGGCGGCGCTCGGGTCCTCGAGCGCGACGTAGCGCGGCTGGAACTCCAGCGCCTGTTTCGCGAGCTCGCGCCACGACGCCCGCGCGGCGAGGCCGGTGACGCGAAAGCGGCCACCCGAGGCACGCACGACATCGAGCGTTTGAACGCCGATCGAGCCGGTGCAGCCGAGGACCAGGAGGGAGCGCATGCGGGGTGCGCTCCGAGGAAGCGCGGTGGTTGCTCCAGAATGCGAGCGTTCGTAAGTTTAGGGGCCGCCGCGGGGCGTCCAAGGGCCGAGGTGCGCGCGGGGCGGGAATCCGCCGCGCCGCGTGCGCGCGAGAAAGCGACGAATTGGCTGCAGAGGGATTGGCAGGACGGGGCGCGGCGCGCCATTGCACCCAGTGCGGGGCGATTTTGGCGCCCGGCTGGGTGGAGGGCCGCGAGCGGCTCCGCTGCCCGAGCTGCCGCTTCGTGTTGTACGAAAACCCCGCTTCGGCCGCTGCGGCGATCGCGCTCGACGCGCGTGGCCGCGTGTTGCTCGTGCGGCGCGCCATCGATCCCTGCCGCGGTTCGTGGGCGCTGCCGGCGGGCTACCAGGAACTGCACGAGACCGCCGCCGAGACGGCCGCGCGCGAGGTGCGCGAGGAATGCGGCCTCGAGGTCGAAGCGCTCGAGCTTTTCGACCTGCTGCGCGTCGAAACGCCGGGCCGACGGCCCCTGAACCTCGCCGTGTACTTGTGCGCCGTCACCCGCGGCGACGTGTGCGCGGGCGACGACGCGCTGGACGCCGCCTGGTTCTCGCTCGACGAACTTCCCGAGCCCCTGGCCTTCGACAATCGCGAGCGGATCCTTGCGCCTTTGGCGCGCGACCCGCGGTATGTTCGCGCGCTGGACCGCATCGCCCACATGACCACCCACAGCACTCCTGGATCTGCTTCGGCCCGCTCGGTTTCGTACCGCGACTCGGGCGTCGACATCGAGAAGAAGTACAGCGCCGTCGACCGCGCCACGCCCGCGATCCGCGCGACGTTCACGCCGGGGGTCGTGGGGGACATCGGGTCCTTCGGCGGGCTCTTCGACCTCGCGCGCGCGGGCGTGGGGCAAGGCATGCTCGTCGCGAGCGCCGACGGCGTCGGCACGAAGCTCGAGGTCGCCAAACGCGCCGGCGTCCACCACACCGTCGGGCGCGACCTCGTGAACCACTGCGTCAACGACATCCTCGTGCAGGGCGCGCGGCCGCTGTTCTTCCTCGACTATGTCGCGGTGGGGACGATGGCGCCCGAAGTCGTGAGCGAATTGATCCGCGGCTGCGCGGAAGGCTGCCGCGAGAACGGGGTCGCGCTGCTCGGCGGCGAGACCGCGGAGATGCCCGGCCTGTACGCGCCGGGGGACTTTGACCTCGCGGGCTTCATCGTCGGCATCGTCGATCCTCAGAAGCTGCTCGACGGCTCGCGCGTGCGCCCCGGCGACGTGCTGCTCGGCCTGCCCTCGGCGGGCCTGCACACGAACGGCTACTCGCTCGCGCGCAAGATCCTGTTCGACGTGAAGGGGCTCGAAGTCGACGCGCGACCGGCGGAACTCGAGGGCCGCAGCGTCGGGGAGGCCTTGCTCGCCGAACACCGTTCGTACTTCAAGGTGCTGTGGCCGCTGCTCGAGCGCGGTGCTATCCACGCGATGGCGCACATCACCGGGGGCGGTTTGGTCGACAACCTGCCGCGCGTGCTCAACGCTTGCGATGCGGTGATCGACCGCACGTCGTGGACTCCGCCCGCGCTGTTCCGCTACCTCTGCCAAGCCGGCAACGTCGACCGCGAGGAGTCCTACCAAGTGCTCAACATGGGCGTGGGCATGGCGCTGATCGTGGCGCGCGACGAGGCCGACGCGGTGCAGCGCGAACTCGCGGCGCTCGGCGAAAGCTGCTGGCGCATGGGCGAAATCGCCGCTGGGCAAGGTGTCGTTCGCTTCACGTCCTGAGGCGCGCGCGCACTCGAGTCGACCTGCCGCGGCGCAAGCGCGCGCAGCGCAGACGGCCGGGTTCGTCGCGCTCCAGGATTCACCGATCGCGAGGGTTGCACTGGACCCTCGATCCCCCAAAGCACAAGCTCTTGACCCCGCCGCGCCACCCGTGCGCCGCCCGGACAAAGGTCCTTACTCCAACCTGCCCGACGACATGCTGAATCAAACCCTCTCGCTCGGTTTGCGACGCTTCACTCCGATCGCGCTGCTCGCGTTCCTCGCGGCTTCGGTCGCCTCGGCGGCGTGGCAAACACTCGATTGGTCGGACGCCGACCACAAGAAGATGGGCCGCGCGCTGAACAAGTTCTTCGGCGAGAAGACCAGCGAGAAGGACCGCGAGAAGGCGCGCGCGGAGATCGTCGGCGACCTCGAGAAGTTCGGGAAGAAGCGCGGGATCAAGGACCCGGAAGAGGCGGTGCAGGCCGCGCTCGCGTCGCACTTGGACCTCGGCAAGGCGCTCGGGTACTCGAGCGAGGCCAAGAACGTGCGCGGCGGCAAGGCCGCGGCGCTGAAGGCCGAGTTCGGCGGCGAGACCTTCGAGTACGCGCTGCAATTGCCCGCGGCCTACAAGCCCTCCGGCCCGGCGCTGCCGCTCGTGCTGTGCCTGCCCGGGATGCGCGACGGCAAGCCGCTCGCGCCGATGACCTTCCTGCAGGACGACCTGCACGAGCCCGCGCTCCGCGATGGCGCGGCGATCGCGGTGGTCGGTATGCCGGTCGAAGCCGAATTGTGGAGCGTGCTCGAGTCCGACGGGCGCAAGGGCGGACTGTTCGCGGCCATGGCCGTGTTCCGCGACGTGTCGACGTCGGTCTCGATCGACTTCGACCGGGTCTACGTGCTGGGTCGCGAACAAGGCGTGCCCGCGGCGATGGTGCTCGGCGCAAAGTACCCGCACCTGTTCGCGGGCATCGCCGGCCTGGCGGGCGACACCGGCGAGATCGGCGCGGCGAACTTCTGCAACTTGCCGACGTTCCTCCAAGGCGGCGCGAACAGCGCCAAGTTCGAGGAGGACGCGAAGCAGCTCGGCTACTCGAACTGCACCATCAAACCCGACGCGACGGTCGCCGACCTGTGGTCGTGGATGGGCCAGACCACGCGCGCCGCGAACCCGGCGAAGATCGTGATCGCCCCCGAGCCGCTGCAGGTGTTCAAGGCCTACTGGCTCATGTTCCCCAAGACCGAAGGCCTGCAGGGCACGGTCACCGCGACGGCCGATCGCTCGACCAACACGATCAAGATCGACAGCGAAGAGGTGCGCAGCGTGACGCTCTACCTCAACGATGCGATCGTCGACCTCTCCAAGCCGATCACCTTTGTGCTGAACGGGCACAACCAGCAGCAGAAGGTCGCGCGCAGCGTGGACGACATGCTCGGACTGATCTCGCGCGGCACGAGCGACCCGGGCCGCGTGTTCGTGGCCCAGATCACCCTCGACATCCCGCGCTGAGCGCCACAGGTTCGCACTCGCCCGGCCTGAACCCGCCGCCGAGTGCGGCCCTCGGCCGCGCTCCCGAGCTGGCGCTCCAGCGTGGCCTCGCGCGGCGAGCCGGCTAGCCGCGCGGTCTCTCCGGCGCACGAACCCCTCGCGCGCCCAGCCGTCCCGCTCGACCTGCCCCCGCGTCTCGGTGCGTCCCCCAAGCCATGAGCGAAGCCGGATCGCGCGTGCTGCTCCTCGCCGTCGCCGCCCTCGCGGGCGCGGCGACCATGACCGTCGAGCTGGCCGCGGTGCGCTTGCTCGCGCCGTGGTTCGGCTCGAGCGCCGGGGTGTGGACCAACGTCATCGGCGTGATCCTGCTCGCGCTCGCGCTGGGGTATCTGCTCGGCTCGCGACTGGCGGTGCGCGCTCGACCGACCCGCGATCTCGCCTGGCTGCTCGCGGCGGCGGCGGCGTGGAACGCCTGGTTGCCCGCTCTCGCACGCCCGTTGTGCGAGGTGCTGCTCCCGCGCGAGCTGACCCTCGATCAGTCGGCGTCGCTGCTCCTGTGGGGCAGCCTCGCCGCGACGCTGGTGCTGTTCCTTCCGCCCGCGGCGCTGCTCGGCACCGTCGCGCCGCTTTGCACGGAGTGCTACCAGCGCATCTCGCGCACGCACGCGGGGACAGCCGGCGGCACCGTGCTGTGCGCCTCGACCCTGGGCAGCCTCGCGGGCGCGTTTGGGACGACGCACGTCTTCGCGCCCACGCTCGGGCTGTCGTGGACCTTCGTGGCGGCGGCCCTCGTGCTGCTCGGATGCAGCGCGATCGTGGGGCTGCTCAGCCAGTCGCGCGGCGGCTGGCTCGTCGCCGGCGCCCTCGCCTGCGCGACGCTTCCCGCCACGCTGCTCTCGCGCCTCGAACGCTCGCCGGCGCCGCCGGGCGTCGAGGTGCTGGCCGAGGCCGAGTCGCGCTACCAGTCGATCCGCGTCGTCGAGGACCGCCGCTGGGGCGAGCCGCAGCGCTTGCTGCAGGTCAACGAGGGGCTCGACTCGTTCCAGTCGGTGTGGGTCGCGCACAAGGGGCTGCTCGGGCCGGGTTTCTACTACGACCTGTTCGTGCTGCCGGCCTGGTGGGCGCGCGCGGAAGGTCCGTGGCGCGTCGCCGTGATCGGGCTCGGCGCGGGGACGGCGTTCCGCGTGCTCGAGGGCGCCTCGCCGCCCGCTGCTGAGCTCGAACTGAGCGGCCTGGAGATCGACGAGCGGGTCGTCGAGCTCGGCTTCGAGTGGTTCGACCTCGCGACCGAGCGCGGCACGGTGCTCGCCGGAGTCGACGGCCGCGCGGGGCTGCGCGGGCTGCCGGGCGAGTTCGATCTGCTCGTGCTGGACGCCTACCAGAACCAAGTCGAGATCCCCGCGCACCTCGCGACCCTCGAAGCCTTCTCGCAGATGCGCGCGCGCCTCGCGGAAAACGGCTGGATCGCGGTGAACGTCGGCGGCTTCGGCTTCGACGACCCGGTCGTGCAGGCGGTGGCGACCACGCTCGCGGCGGCTTTCGACGGCGAGTGCGTCGGCTACCTGACTCCGCGTTCGCGGAACATCGTGCTCTTCGCGCGGTCGGGCGCGCGGCCGACCGCGCCGGACGGCGACGACTACTGGTTCGAGGGCGCCGTCGCCAAGGCGCTGCTGCCGTCGCTCTCGCCCGAGGGCTGTTGGCGGCGGTTCCACGGCGCCGCGGCGGACGCGCCGCTGCGAGACGATCGCAGTCCGCTGGAGCGGCTCCAACAACGCTCGCTGGAGGGGGCGCGTGAGCGCTTGGCCGCGGCTCGCTAGCGTCACCCGCACGCTGCTCGGCGTCGCGCTCGTCGCGTCGGGCGCAGCGGCGCAGGATGCAGCACAGGACGCGGCACAGGCTGCGGCCGTGGAGGAGGTCGCGGCGCAGTTCGAGCGCGGCCGCTACGACCTCGCGTTGAACGAGACGCGCTTCATCGCATCGCCGCAACTGCGCGCGGAGTGGCGCTTCCACGTGCTGTACAACGCGGGGAATCTGCCCGCGGCGCTGGACGAGGCGCTCGCCGGGCTCGAAGTGGCGCCGCAGAGCCTGGACCTCGCGCGCAACGCGGTGCTCTGCGCGCTGACGCTGGGACTGGGCCGCGTCGCCGAGGACTTGCTCGCGCGCTGGAAGGCGGCGATCGACTCGAGTTCGCTCGACGCGGCGGCGCGTGAGTCGTGGCTCGAGCTGCACGCGGAGCAGAGCGCCTTCGCCGCACAGGTGCTCGCGCGGGACGAAGCCGCAAGCGACGCGGCGCGCCGCGCGCTGTGGATCTGCGTCGCCGGGTTCGGGCTCGCGTTCGGCGCGTTGCTGGTGCTCTCGCGCGCGCCGTCGGACGCGCCTCGCGCGGGCGAAGCCCCCGTGGCCTGACGTCGCCGGCGCGCTTGGTGACGGGGCGCGTGGAGCTCCGCGCGGAGCGCAACCCGGCGAGAGCGTTCGAGCGGGCGGGGAAACCGCCACGAGCCGGGGCCCGCAGGAAACGAGAACGCCCGGACTTCCGCGGGGAAGTCCGGGCGTTGTCTTCAGGGGCTCGTCCGCCGCCGGCCGCGAGTGGGCCGGCTTGGGAGAGCGCCCCGCATCACAGGCCGATCACAGGATGTCGAGGATGCCCGTGCCCGCGTCCGGCGAGGTCAACGTCGCGGTGTTCGCGCGGTAGTTGATGTTCACCGAGATCTTGGTGTTCCACGGGAACTCTTCCTTGTCGGCCACGATGCCGAGCGCCGCCGCGGCGAAACCGCGGGCGTTGTCGGTCTTCTGCTTGTCCTTGAGCATCGCGACGAGCGGATCGATCGAGCGCTGGTCGCCGATGAAGCCGAGGGCCGAGGAGATCGCGGCCTGCGACGACATGCCCTTGGCTTGGTTGAGCATGTCGACGAGCGCCGGCACGACCGACTTGTCGCCCAGGATGCCCAGGCCGATGGCCGCTGACTTCAAGAGGTCGGGACGGTATTGCGACTTGGCGATGATGCCCTGGATCAGTTCGATCGACTCGCGGTCGTCGATCAGACCCAGCGCCACGGCGGTGAAGCCCTTCGCGGTGTCGTCGCTGACGTTGTTGAGCTTGTCGCGCAACACTTCCTTGGCGCCCGAGTCACGCATGATGCCCAGGCCGATGGCGTACGCGCCGACATCCGGCGGCGACTTCGCGTCGCGCAGTGCATCGCGCAACACCGCCGCCATGTCCGTGCTCATCGGTTGCTTGTTGTCGGTCGCGGCGCGCTCGAGCACGCCGATCGCGAGCGCAACCCACGGGCGGTACTGGCCCCTGGCCTTCGCAAAGGTCTCCTGCAGGTACTCGCGGACGTTCTCCTTGTTCTTCGGATCGAGGCCCTTCATCGGTTCCTTGCCGAGGCCCGGGCGACCCGCGCACTGAGCGAGAGCGATCGCGGCGAAGTGCTTCGCCATCAGGTTGGCGGCGAGTTCGTCGCGCGCTTCCATCAGGCCCTTGCGGATCTTGACGTCGAGCTCCTCTTCGTCGCAGTCGCCGAGTTGGCCCAGCGCGATGACGCAGCTCTGCTGAATCTCTTGCTTGGCCTTGCTCAGCTTGACGATGTCCTTGAGGAAGCGGTCAGCGACGGCCTTGCGCACGTTGTCGGCGCCCGGCCCCGCGGGCAGGTCCGCCATCAAACGCACCACGGCCTGCGGCACGTGCGCGCGAACGTTGAAGTCGACGCCCCGCTCGTCTTCGAAGCGGTTCATCAGCCACACGATCTGGTCGAAGCGGTTCTTGACCTCGGTCGGGCGCGCGAACTCCTTGCCCGGTTCGAGCGGAGTCGCCATGGCCGCCTCGTCGATCGGCAGCGGCGTGAGGCCGATGGCCGTGATGAGCGCGACGGGCACGTCGCGGGCGGCCATCTTGGCGCCCTCGCCGTCGAACAGCTTCACGAGCGTGTCGACGATCTGCTTGCGCGTCTCGTCGCTCGCCTTGTAGCCGATCAGGCCCAGGCCGAAGGCGGCGAAGGCGCGGTTGCGATCCGGCACGTTGCCCGAGATCTGCACGTCGTGCTTGGAGCGCACGATGTCGCTCTTGTTGTTCACGAGCGCGGTGAGGATCTCGACGTTCGCGGGGCTGTCGGTGGCGAGGATGCCCAGGGCCAGCGCGGCGGTCTCCGCGATTTCCTGGTTGCCGTCCGCGAGGAAAAGCTTGATGTGCTGCGAGAAGCCGGCTTCGCCGGCGCCGTTCTCGCCCTTCGGGTCGCCGATCTTGGCCAGCGCGACCATCGCGCCGGTCACGATGTGGTTCGAGCGCTCCGATTTGAGGGCGTTGATCAGCTCCGGCACGATCGTGCCGCGGATCGTGCGCTCGGAAGGACGCAGCGAGTCGCGCGCCTGGGTCTTCTCACCGCGGCCCAGGAAGAAGTCGTCCGAACCCGTCTGGACGGCGTCCGAGTGGATGTGCGACTTGAGGTTGATGTACGGCTCGCGGTTGAAGCCCCACCAGTAGTCCCAGATGCTGAGGTCGGGGCCGGTGCTGCCGCCGCCTCCGGGCGACGTCGGACCGCCGCCCGAACCGCCGGGTGCGCCGCCGGGAGCGCCCGGGGTCGACGGGCCAGGCGAGGAGGGGCCGCCGCCGCCGGGGGCGCTGGGGCCGCCCGAGCCAGGCGAGGAGGGGCCGCCGCCGCCGCCGCCGCCGCCGCCCGCGGGGACGGTGTCCCCCGGACCGCGGTAGGTGCCGCCGTGACCGGACGAGAAGTCTTGGAGCAGGACCGCGCCGCCCGCGATCAGACCTGCTGCGATGAGGAGTTTCTTCATGGTGGTGGTTCGTCTCTCAGGCCACGGGGCGGAGTTCGCCGCCGCTCTGAGTGGATTCAAGGGAAGGTGGATCGGATGGAGGGTGGTTGGATGGAAGGTGGGTTCGAAGGAACTGGGTCGGGTGGACTCACTCGCGTTCGACTGGCTCGAGTTGGACGGAAGTGGGTCTGGACCGAATGAACTGGCGAGCTTGTGGACGTGTGGGCTTGTCCGCGCGGTCGAAGGTCAGCGTGCTTGAAAACGGCGCCGCGCGCGACTGAGCGTAGAGCCCGCGCTCTCAGAGGCAAGTGGCGTGCCGGTCACCGATTCCAGCCTTCCGACCCCGCCAAGCCCGCTGGAGCGGGGGCGCCCCTTGGGAGTGGGAAGTTCGCGTTCCGAGATCGTTACGCCGTCCACTGGGCCCGTGACTCCGCGGTAAAGCCGGGTCGCTCGGCGTTCGGCGCCGCGGCGTCCCACACAGGGACTAGCTCGACCGATGGGGGAGTTGCGACCCGCTGCGAGTCGATCCGAGCTCGGAGCGGAGGAACTCGAGCGGCGAGCGGTCTCGCCGTTGGGGTGCATTCCGTTCGGCGAGCGCCACTCGGACGGCGCAGCGACGCCGGTCGGAGCCCGCTCGCGAAACCTGGTTCGTCGGACGTCGCTTCGCTCGCTCAGGCGCCGCCGCCGGAGGCGGTCGGCGGACGCTCGGTCGCGCTCGCGATCAAGTAGTCGCGGTTGAGGCGCGCGATGTTCTCGACCGAGATGGCTTTCGGGCACGCCGCCTCGCACTCGTAGATGTTCCCGCAGTTGCCGAAGCCCTCGGCGTCCATCTGCGCGACCATGGCGAGCACGCGCCGGCTGCGCTCCGGACGGCCTTGGGGCAAGAGCCCCAGATGCGAGATCTTCGCGCCGACGAACAGCATCGCGGCGGCGTTCGGGCACGCGGCCACGCAGGCGCCGCAGCCGATGCACGCGGCGGCGTCCATCGCCAGGTCCGCGTTCTCCTTCGGAATCAGGATCGAGTTCGCGTCGCGCGCGGCGCCCGTGTTCACCGAGACGAACCCGCCCTTCGACATGATGCGGTCGAAGGCGCTGCGGTCGACGACGAGGTCGCGCAGAACCGGGAAGGCGCGCGCGCGGAACGGCTCGATGAAGATCGTCTCTCCGCTCTTGAAGCGCCGCATGTGCAGCTGGCACGTCGCCGTCTCGCGGTCCGGACCGTGCGCCTGGCCGTTGATCATCACCCCGCAACTGCCGCAGATGCCTTCGCGGCAATCGTGGTCGAACTCGACCGGCTCGCGGCCCTCGCGCACGAGTTGTTCGTTCAGGACGTCGAGCATCTCGAGGAACGACATGTCGGGCGACACGTCGTGCAACGGATACGTCTCGAACCGTCCCTGCGCCTCGCTCGATTCCTGACGCCAGATGTGGAGCGTCAGGTCGAGCCCTCCCGAACCGTGGTCGTCGTGACCCGCACTCATTTGTAGCTCCTCTGCGTCAGCTTGACTTCCTCGAACGTGAGCGGCTCGCTGTGCAGCGACCAACGCGGCGCACCGCCCGAGCCAGAACCCGAGGCAGCGTGCTCCCAAGCCGCGACGTAGCAGAAGTTCTCGTCGTCGCGCCGCGCTTCGCCCTCCTCGGTCTGGTACTCCTCGCGGAAGTGCCCGCCGCAGGACTCGCGGCGGTGCAGCGCGTCGATCACCATCAGCTCCGCCAACTCGAAGTAGTCGGCGACGCGGCCGGCGTTCTCGAGCGACATGTTCACGCTCTCGTTCTCGCCGAGCACGCGCACGTCGGCGTGGAACTCCTCGCGCAGTCCGCGGATCTTGTCGAGCGCCGCCAGGAGGCCGGATTCGTTGCGGCCCATGCCGCAGTGGTCCCACATCACCAGTCCGAGCTGGCGGTGGAACTGGTCCACGGTGCGGCGGCCGTCGGTGGCCAGCAGCTTGCCCACGCGCGCGCGCACCGCGGCCTCCGCTTCGCGGAACGCCTCGTGGTCCGTGCTGACCTTGGGCAACTTGCGGCCCGCGAAGTGCGCGCCGATCGTGTAGGGGATCACGAAGTAGCCGTCGGCCAGGCCCTGCATCAGCGCGCTCGCACCGAGGCGGTTCGCGCCGTGGTCGGAGAAGTTCGCCTCGCCGAGCACGAACAGCCCGGGCACGGTGCTCTCGAGGTTGTAGTCGACCCACAGGCCGCCCATCGTGTAGTGCACGGCGGGATAGATGCGCATCGGAATGCGGTAGGGGTCGTCCGCGGTGATGCGCTCGTACATCTGGAACAGGTTGCCGTAGCGCTCGCGGATCTTGTCCGCGCCTTCGCGCTGGATGGCGTCCCGGAAGTCGAGGAACACGCTCATCCCGTTGCCGCCGACGCCGCGGCCGTCGTCCACCATCTGTTTCGCCGCGCGCGATGCGATGTCGCGCGGTACGAGGTTGCCGAAGCTCGGGTAGCGGCGCTCGAGGTAGTAGTCGCGCTCGCTCTCGGGGATCTGGTCGGCCGAACGCGAGTCGCCCTTCTTCGCCGGAACCCACACGCGCCCGTCGTTGCGCAGGCTCTCGGACATCAGCGTCAGCTTCGACTGGTGCGAGCCGCTGACCGGGATGCAGGTGGGGTGGATCTGGGTGAAGCACGGATTCGCGAACAGCGCGCCGCGTTTGTGGGCGCGCCACGCCGCGGTCACGTTCGACTTCTTCGCGTTCGTCGAGAGGTAGAACACGTTGCCGTAGCCGCCGGTGCAGAGCAGCACCGCGTCGCCGGCGTGCGATTCGATCTCGCCGCTCACCACGTCGCGGGTGACGATGCCGCGCGCGACTCCGTCGACGACGACGAGGTCGAGCATCTCGTGGCGCGCGTGCAGCGTCACCTTGCCGAGGCCGACCTGGCGCATCAGCGACTGGTACGCGCCGAGAAGCAGCTGCTGGCCCGTCTGGCCGCGCGCGTAGAACGTGCGGCTGACCTGCGCGCCGCCGAAGGAGCGGTTGTCGAGCAAACCGCCGTACTCGCGCGCGAACGGGACGCCCTGCGCCACGCACTGGTCGATGATCGCGTTCGAGACTTGCGCGAGTCGGTGCACGTTCGACTCGCGCGCGCGGAAGTCTCCGCCCTTGACCGTGTCGTAGAACAGGCGGCGCACCGAGTCGCCGTCGTTCGGGTAGTTCTTGGCCGCGTTGATGCCGCCCTGCGCGGCGATCGAGTGCGCGCGGCGCGGGCTGTCGTGAATCGAGAACACGCTGACCTGGTAGCCGAGCTCCGCGAGCGAGGCCGCGGCCGACGCGCCGGCGAGTCCCGAGCCCACGACGAGCGCGTGGAACTTGCGCTTGTTCGCCGGGTTGACGAGCTTCAGCTCGAAGCGGTGCTTGTCCCAGCGCTCGGCCATCGGCCCGGTGGGGCACTTGGAGTCGAGACGCGACGTGGTCGCGCGCGTGAAGAGGTCCGACGGACTCTTGCTCGTGGTTTGCATGGTGGGGGCCTCGCGGCGCGGGGCATCAGCTCCAGGGCCAATCGCCCTTGTAGATCAGGCACAGCACGGGGAAGGCGGCGAACAGGCCGGCGACGCCGACGGCCAGGACCGCGCCGACACACTTGATCGACTTGTCGTAGGCCGGATGGCGGAGGCCGAGTGTCTGGAGCGCGCTTTGGAACGCGTGCCACAGGTGCACGCCGAGGGCGACCATGCCGAAGAAGTAGATCGCGGCGCCGAGCGGCGACGAAAGGCGTTCGACGACGACCTTGGCGAGCGTCGCAGGCTCGGGGTGCGCGAAGAGCCCGTCCACCAAACGGAAGTCGATCAGGTGGACGATCAGGAACAGCAGGATCACGACCCCGGTGGCGATCATCGTCACCGAAGCCGGGCTGCGCCCGCCCTTGGGGGCGGTGTCCTTGTAGCGCGCGGGCCGCGCTTCGCGATTCTCCATCGCGGCGCGCATGCCCAGGCCCAAGTGCACGACGAACAGCACGAACAGGCCGACCTCGGCGATCCACAGGAGGGGACCGAGGTCGGCGAGCTTCTGCGCGTAGACCGCCATCGCGCCGCCGTCGGCGTCGACGAACAGCGTCAGGTTGCCCGCCAGATGCGCGACCAGGAAGCCGATCAGGAACAGGCCCGTGAGGGCCATCAACAGCTTCTTGCCGATCGACGAGCGCAAGAAGACTTGGCAGCGGCTCATCATCGACTGAGGCTCCGCGAATGCTTCATGACGGGTGGGACGTTCGGGCGCGCGCGGACCTGTGGTTCGTCCGCATCGCGCGCCGCGAGGATGGGCGCGGGACCGTATCGGAGCGCGTCAGCGGCGGCAATCGTCTTGGCCCGAAATCGCGCGCCGCCGACCGCCGGCCGGGCCTGTTCGAACCGACTCGAAGCGTCGCTAGCATGGAGTCGTGAGCGACTTGACAAGGCTTTGGTTGACGGCTTGGTCGACAGCGGCGACTGCGGACGCAGTTTCGGAGTTCGCGGCCGAGGCGCTGCCCGAAGCCGCGCCGATCGTCGCCGCCTACGCCTGGCGCGGCTTGTTCGGCGAGGCGGAACTCGAGCGTCTCGACAGCCCGCGCGCCGCGCCGGGGAACCGACGACGTCCGCGAGGCGTGGAAGATCCCGCACGGGGTTCGTCGGGTGTCGAACCGCCGCTCGGAGCGCGCTTCGGATCGCAGCGAGACACGGAGCTCTTCGCCGCACTCGACGAACTCGCCCGACGCCACGCCGGCGAGCAGATCGCCGTCCACGTCGAGAGCCTCGCCTTGGAACTCGTGATGCGGCGTGCGCTCGCGCTACCGACCGAAAGGGCCTCGCCGTCGCTCGGCATCGTGTCGTCGTCCGCTCGGAATCTTGTCGTCGACTGGCCGGCCCGCGATGCGCCGCACCTGCGCTGCGCCTTCATCGGGCTCGACCTGGACTGGAGTCCGCCGCCGCCGCCCAAGACCGTGGCGCGCTTTCCCGGCGGCCCGGGATCCGCGGCGACCAGCCGAAGCTGAGCGGGCGCCGAGCCGCAGCCTCGCCGAGGCGTCAGGTCCAAAGCGACGACTACCTGGGTGTGCAACATAACATACATTATCGGAAGTTGGCATAGGCCCTGGGGCCACCTCGGGGTCCCTGGGACGGCCGGGCCAGCGTCAGGCGCGCGCTGGCGCATCCGTGCGTGCTCAAGGAGTCGGGCGATCGAGTCGACCATCCGCCCATGAAGATCGCCTTCGCGCGCTGCCTCCTGCTGCTGTCGCTAGCGGCTTGCTCGGCCCAGGTCGGACAACGTGAGACTCCGGGCGCCGCCGGCGGCGAGTTGGAGTTCGAGCTCCAAGTGGCGCGCGCGCCCTACGAGACCGTCGACGTGAACTGGAAGCACCGCCTCGACCAGCCCTACGTCTACGTCGAAGCCCGCGGCAGCTACACCCACGTCGGCCGTTCCCTGGAGGCGCTCTTCGCCGCGGCTCGCGAACAGGGCCTGGAAGCTTCGGGCCCGCCGTTCGCGCTCTACTACGACGACCCGGGCCGCACGCCGACTTCGGAGCTGCGCCTGCGCGCCTGCCTCCCGGTCGCCCCAGGCGCCCAGGCCCGCGCGCCGCTCGCCTACGACGTGCTTCCGAGCACGACGGTGGTCTACGCCTACGTCGCGGGCCCCTATCCGGACGTTCCGCGCGCCTACCCGGCGCTCTTCGCGTACCTGAACCAGATGAGCTGGGTCGAGAACGGACCGATCCGCGAGGTCTACCTGCGCAACCCCGGCGAAGTCGCCGACTGGAACCAGCTCGTGTGCGAGATCCAGTTGCCGGCGGGCCTCGCGCGCTGAACCCGCGACGGACGCTGAACTCGCGAGGAAGTCAGGGCGCGAGCTGCGCCATCTGCGGCGGATAGCAGCAGTGCACGTGCGCGACGCCGCCTTCGACGCTCGCGCGCAGCCAATCGCCCGGCTCGAGCTTTCCGGCGAGCTTCGAGTCGATCTCGAGCTCCTGCTCGTCGCCCTTGCGGTCGCGCAGCGTGACGCGCGCGCCGTCGCGCCGCAGGAACTCGTAGAGCGTTCCGCGCGACGGATCGCTCGCCGCCTCGTTGCGCAGCGCGTTCGCTTCGATCAAGCGCGGCAGCGCGGGCTCGAGCGCTTCGACGTGGCCGCTGTAGGCGTCGAGCAAGGCGACGTCCTGGCTCTCCTGGCTCCAGGCGCAGAAGCGTTTGAGCGCGCTCAGCACCGCGCTCGCCTGGTTCGCGTCGCGCAGCCCGCCGCGTTCGGGCAGCCACACGGCGGCGAACAACAGCAGGTCGTGGGCGCCCATGTTCTCGAACACGCCGATGTGCGCGCCGAACTGCGCGAACTTCGAGATCGGCGCGAGCTGCCGCGCCTCGTTCGCGCCGTGCTCGCGTTCGACTTCCCACAGGAACTCCTCGACCATCGCGTTCACCACCCCCGGAAAGTCCGGCGCCGGCGCGCCGTCGATGGCGTCGGGGTCGATCTCCTCGGGCTCGAGCTCCAGGTCGCGTTCGAGTTCTCCGAACAGCTCCTCGAGGTCGCGGCCCGCGTCGCGTCCGCGGTCGAACGCGTCGATCGCCGCGCGCACGTCGCCGCGCCGATGGGGCGCCGGGTCGCTGCGCTTGCGCGGAGCGGTCGGCGTCGCGAGTGCGGGCCACGCTTCGAGCAGGAGCACGCGCGCTTGCGCCAGGTCCACGTTGGTTTCGAAGGCCAGGCGCTCGAGAACCTGCGCGAGTCCGTCGCGCACGCCGTGCACCAGGCGCGCGGCCTCGTACGGCGTGCTCTTCAATTGCTCGAGCATCGACGACGCGAGCGCTTCGCTCACCCCGGAACCGACGAGGAACTCCCGCGCGCGGACGACCGGATCGCCTTGCTTCGGCGCCGAGCTCGCCGGGCCGCCCCAGAACATGTTCTCGAGCTCGAGTTGCGACAGGCGCAGCACGCCGCGCCGCCCCGCGCGCAACGTCTCGACGTCGCGCACCAGAGCGTCGAGCAGTTTCGTGTTGCGGAACACCCCCGCCGCCGGCGACACGCTGTAGAGCGACGCGCCGACAGCGAACAAGCGGCCGACGATCACGTCCTTCGGCGCGAGTTCGAGCGACGCCGCCGGCTCGTGCAGCGGGAACTCGCCGCCCGCGCCGAGATCGCGCACCCACGCGCCTTCGCCGGGCGTCACCGTGGTGACTTCGAACACCCCGCAGCGCGAGCTGATCAGCGCCTGCAGCGCTTCGTCAGAGAGCTCGGCGTCACCCAGCTCGCTGCGCGTGTGCAGGGCCCACTCGATCGGCGCGCCGCCGAGGGCGTCGCTCGAGCGCTCCAGCAGGAACCACTCGCTGTGGCGGCGCGCGGCGCGGCGCGCCTCATCGCCGTCGACGAGCGGCGCGACCTGCCCGAAGAACTCGGTGCGGCTCGCGAGGAACTCCGCGGCGACCTGGGGACGCGCAGCCAGAACCTGGCGCAACTCCTCGAGGGCGCGGTCGACGTCGATGGGCTCGAAACTCATTGGAAGCCGAAGATTGTAGGGTCCACGCCGCGCCGGCGATCGAGCGCTTGCCGCGCTTCTCGCGCGGCGCGGCGCTTCGGTGCGCTCGTCCGTCAGCGCTTCTCAGTGCGCCACGAGGCCGGTGAACCACGGCGCGCTGGCCGCCAGCGCCGGCGCGAGGCCGTCGTCCAGCGTCGTCGAGCGCGCCGAACAGCCTCGGCACGCGCCCTCGAGCCGCACTTCGACGCGCCCGCTTTCGTCGACTCCCAGAAGCTCGATGCGTCCGCCGTCGAGCTCGAGCAGCGGCGCGAGCCGGTCCAGGGCTTCCCGCACCTGGGCGAGGCGCGCCGGGTCGCCGTAGGGCTCGGGCGCGGGTTCACTCGCCAGGAGGTCTCGAAGCCAACCGAACATGGCCGCCATCCTCGCACGGCGCGTCCGCGTCTCAAGCCTCGGTCGGAGTCGCGGGCTCGCCGGCTCAGCGGACGGGCCAGCTCACCCAGCTCGCCGGCAGCAGCACGCTCCACGCGTCCCCCACCGGCTCGAACGCCACCCCGCTTCCGAGCACGCCGGCGACTTCGGCGAAGGCCGCGCCCGCCGCTGCGGCGCCGCGCGAACCCACGACGGCCACCTGCGAACCGCGCGCTTCGAATTGCACCTCGAGCGGCACGTCATGCTGCGTCGCGCCGGCGCCGAACACGATCGCACCGAGCGCCACGCACAGCTCGAAATCGCTCGGCGCGCGCTCGGCCCCGCTCCAGCGCGGAATTTCGGAGCGTTGGAGCTTGCAGGCGTAGCCATCGCGCGCGAGTCCGGCCGCGACGAGCGTGAGGCTCGCGCCGAGCGCATCCGGCCAGCGTCGCGCGGGCGAGATCTCGACGCCGAGCAGGGCGGCGACGAAGCCCATCAACCAGCCTTGTTCCTGCGCGCGTTCCGAAGCCCACGCGAGATCCGCGCCCGCGTCTCCGAGCAGGGCGTTCTCGTCGAGCTCGAGCAACGCGCGCACCCCGACGAGGCGCTGGGTCGTGTTTCCGATGTCGTGCAAGAGCACGGGCAACAAGGCGCGCGACATGCGCGAGCGCGCGGAGCTCGTGGGGAGTTCAGCCATCGTCGAAGCGTTCGCTCACGGGTGAGCCGAGAGGACTCCGAGCGAGATGGTGCCGAGGAAGGGAATCGAACCCTTACTCCCTTGCGGGAAATGGATTTTGAATCCATCGCGTCTGCCAGTTCCGCCACCCCGGCGCCCAGAGCGAGCCGCAGATGATGACGTCGAGCTCTCGCGCTGTCCACAACGGCGCGGCGCGCGCGCGGGTCACGGCGCCGGCGGGGGCGAGCCGAGCACGGCGTCGAGTCCCAGGTGCACTCCGCTCGCGCGCGCCGCGAACGAAGTCGCGAGCTCGATGCCCGGCGCGAAGGCCTCCGGGCCGCCCATCTCGTGCCGGATCGCGAGCAGCTCCCCCACTCCGGAGAACAGCACTTCCTGGCGCGCGTACACTCCGTCGAGTCGCAGCGAGTGGAGCGCGACACCGTCGCGAAGTTCGCCGCGCGCGGCCTGTCTACGCCCGCCGTTTCCGTGCTCTTGCGCCGCGAGCGGCGCTGCGTGCGCGCGCTCCCGAGCGGCGACGATGCGACGCGCGGTGTCGGCCGCGGTGCCCGAGGGCGAGTCGGCCTTGCGCGTGTGGTGGGCTTCGACGATTTCCGCCTGCGCGAAGTGCGGCGCCGCGAGCTCGGCGGCGCGCTGCATGAGCCACGCGCCGAGGCTGAAGTTCGGCACCACCACGCCGCCGAGCCCCAGCTTGCGAGCGAGCGCGTCCAGCTCCCCCACTTGCGCGGGATCGACTCCGCTGGTCGCGACCACCGGGCGCAGGCCGGCATCGAGCAGCGCGCGCGCGTGCTCGAAGCCTTGGCCGGCGCGCGTCGCCTCGAACGCGACGCTCGCGCCGCAGCGCTTCGCGAGCTGGCGCCAGTCGTCGCCGCGGTCCCAGCGCGCGACGAGTTCGAAGCGCGGGTGCGATTCGAAGAGCTTCGCGGCGAACGCTCCGAGCCTTCCGCTCGCGCCGACGACGGCCACGCGCAACTTCGAGGGGTTCATGTTCGGCGTGCGGTTCTTCAAACGGCGCTCAGCGGCTCCGCTGCATCCGCGGGAGCTCGGAGCGCGGCCGCGAGGATGCGCAGGCACAGCTCGCGGTAGCCGATGCCGGCGTCGGCCGCTTCTTGCGGGAGCAAGGAGCGCTCGGTGAGCCCCGGGAGCGTGTTCACTTCGAGCAGCACGGGTTCGCCGAACAGCGTCTCACCCGCGCTGGACGTGCTGCGCGGCACGATGAAGTCCGTGCGCGAATAGCCGCGGCATCCGGCGCTGCGGTGGATGCGCTCGGCGAGCGCCTGCACGCGGCGGAGCGAGCGCGCGTCGACGTTCTCGGGCGGGCACACTTCGCGTGCGCCTTGCGTCGAGTACTTCTGCTCGTAGTCGAAGAACTGGCCGTCGCGCGGTTGGATCTCGATCGGCGTGAGTGCCCGCGACCCGTTCGCGCCCTCGAGCACGCCGCACGAGAGCTCGACTCCGTCGACGCGCGCCTCGACGAGCGCATCGTCGCCGCCTGCGAGCACGCGCTCGATCGCGAGCGACAACGCCTTCGCATCGTGCACGATCGCGGTGTCGACCGACGAGCCGCCGCAGCGCGGCTTGACGACCCAACCGCTGCGCGAGATCGACAGCGCTCGCGCGAGCTCCGCGGGCCGCTGCGTTCGCCAGTCGCCCGCGCCGAGGCACACGCCGGGCGCCACGCGCATCCCGCACTCGCGCGCAAGTCCGCGCAACGCGAGCTTGTCCATGCACAGCGCCGAAGCGCGGACGCCGGAGCCCGTGTGGCGCCTTCCGGAGGCCGAGAGCAAACCTTGGAGCGTTCCGTCCTCGCCTGCGCCGCCGTGCAGGCACAGGAAGAACACGTCGATGTCGCGCAGGGCGTCGAGCGCGGCGGCGGCGTCGAGCGTGCGGCCGTCGAAGCTCCAGCGGCCGTCGGTTTCGAGCTCGATCGCGAGCACGTCGAGCACGCGAAGCGCGTCGAGCTCTTCCGCGGACGGCGCCGTCGCATCGCTCGCGGGCTCGAGCGCAGTCGCCCGCGCAGCTTCGTGCAGCGCGCCGTCCGGCGCCGCGCTCAGGGCGCCGCGCACGCCGCGCGCGGTGGCGAGCGACACCTCGCGCTCGCCGGAGGCGCCGCCGCCGATCACGGCGACTCGCACAGCGCGCCGCGTCGCCGCTTCTGCGATCGAACCGGCCGAGTTGGAGGCCGCCGCTTCGAGTTCGTTCATCGGTACCAGTGCCCGCGCACGCCCGGGGCCGGAGGCGGCGGCTCGAGTTCGCAGAACGCGCCCTCGTCCTCCGCGAGCAACGGATCGATCTCGACGAGCGGCACGCCGTTCTCGTCCTCCGGCGGCGCGGGAAGGCCGGCGGCCGCGACCCACTTCGCGTGCAAGCGCCGCAGATCCGCCTGCGTCGTCGCGGGCGAGTCCTCACCGCTCGCGTTCTTCACCGGGCTGAACTCGGCCGCGCGCTCGACCTCGAGCACGACGCTGCGCGGAGACCGCGCGAGCGCGTCGAACACGAAGGTCTCGAACTTGGCGCCCTGGCGCTGAACGCTTCGGCCTGCCTCCCACACGCTCATCGACTTGCGCGCGACGTGCCACGGAAGGCGCAACTCACCGCCCGCGAGCTCGCCGAGGAAATCCACGTCGATCGCGTGCAGCGCGATGTTTCCCGCGCCGAAACGCAACCGGCCGTGCTCGTCGCGTGCTTCGCGCAGCTCCTTGGACAGGTCGGAGTACTCGATGCAGCCGAAACGGCCGTCGATCAGGCCGATCACGCCGACCTTCTCCGCTGCGTCGCGCTTCTGCACGACCTTGCTCGACATGCGCGCGCCCTCGAGTTCGTGGAGCCCGAGGAACAGCGGGTCGGCGAGCGCCGCGAGCGGATTGTCGACCTGGAAGTACGACAGGCGCTTCACACCGCGGCGCCCGGCGTCGTCCAACGCGCCCGATTCCGCGAAGGCCGAGAGCGTTCCACCGTGGCCGTTCGGTGCGAGGAACACCTCTCCCGGACCGGACATCAGGATGCGGCCGTCGAAGTCGAGCGCCGGCGCCATCGCCTGGCTGAAGAACACGACGTCGCGTTCGGGGAGCCCGAAGTAGCCGTGCTCGTCGAAGAACGCGCGCGTCGCCGCGTCGTTCGCGCGCGAGGTCATCACGTACCACGGGAGCGCGGCGCCGTAGCGCTTGCGCGCGGCCAGGATGCGGCGAGCGAAGAGCTCGAACAGCGTCGCGCGGCTCAGCGGGCCGATCGGAAAGGCGCCCTTGGGGCCGTCGTAACCCAGGCGCGACGCCTGGCCGCCGGCGACGACCAGGAAGCCGACTTCACCGCGCGCCAGGCTCTGCGCACCGTGCTCGCGCGCCGCGCGCGCGCGTTTCTCGTGCTCGGGACCTCGGACGAGCGGGAACACCGGCGCCGGCGCGAGTTCGACGCCCGACGCCTCGGCCGGCGCGTTCAGGAGCGCCGCGTGCTGCGCGACGAGCCCGAAGTCGATGCGTTCGAGCTCGCCGAGCAGGTTCTCGCGCTGCGCGTCGGTCAGCTCCTCGAAGCGCTCGAAGACGTGCGACTGTCCGGCCTGCGCGGCGCGTTCGCGCAGCCGGGATTCCCGAGCGTTCACGACGGCCGGCGCCCGTCAGGGCGCGGCGCAGCGGACATCCGAAGGGCTCGCAGCCTCATTGCTTCGAGCTCTCAGCGCTTGGCGGCCGACGTTTCGCGGTCCTCCGAGAGGACCTCGAGCAGCTCGCGGTTCATGTTGAGCAGCGCTTCGAGGCGCAGCTCGAGCTTCATCTGACGTTCGACGAGCCTCTCCACCACGGGCGGCAGGATCGCTTCGCGCACGTAGTTGTTGATCATGTTGATGATCTCGGCGCGGTTCGCGTCGGGCAGCTTGTGGAAGTGGTAGCTGTACTTCTGCTGCAGAACGTCCTCGGTCACGTGCAGGCACTGCTTCGTGAGGTCGTTCAGGTTCGACTTGTCGTGCTCGCGGTGGAAGACTTCGATCTTGTAGCGGTGGAGGATGTCTTGGAACTTCTTCTGCACGGGGGTCTCCGCGGGGTGTTCGGTGGTGAGGGTCAGGGAGGTGAAGGCCCTGTCGTTCCGGCGGCCGGAGCGGCCGGAGCGGCGATCAGGGCCGCGGGTCGATGGTGAGTGCGTTCGTCGTGCGATCTTCGGAGCGAACTTCGGGGCGATCTTCCGGGGGGCGTTTCGTTCAGCCTGTCACGAGCGTGCGGATCTGCGCAGGGGGATTCTTGCGTAGAAAGCCCGCGCGCGGATTCGAAGCGTCCGCGAGCGCGTGAGCGCCCCGGCGCGGCCGTCGCGAACGAGGTGCGATTTTCCCGCGTGGTTTCGGTGTTCCGTCAGTCGAGTTGTCCGATGCAGATGGAGACGTTGTGGCCGCCGAAGCCCAGCGAGTTCGACAGCGCGTTGCGGATCTTCATCTCGCGGGCCGCGCCCGGGATGTAGTCGAGGTCGCACTCGGGGTCGGGCGTGGTGTAGTTGCGCGTCGGGTGCGCCACGCCGTGGTGCACCGAGAGCGCCGTGACGACCAGCTCGACCGCCGCCGAGGCGCCGAGCAAGTGCCCGATCATCGACTTCGTCGAGGAGACGGCGACCTTGCGCGCCTGATCGCCGAGCACGAGCTTGATCGCGCGCGTCTCGATCGCGTCGTTGTACGGCGTGCTCGTGCCGTGCGCGTTGATGTAGTCGACCGTCGAAGCGTCGACGCGCGCGTGGCGCAAGGCTTCGCGCAGCGCGCGCGCCGGGCCGCGGCCGGACTCCTCGGGCGCCGTGATGTGGTGCGCGTCGTCGGTCGAGCCGTAGCCCTTGACCTCGGCGTAGATGCGCGCGCCGCGCTTGCGAGCGTGCTCGAGCTCCTCGAACACCAGGATCCCGCAGCCCTCGCCCATCACGAAGCCGTCGCGGTCCTTGTCGAAGGGCCGCGAGGCCGCGGCGGGATCGTCGTTGCGCGTGGAGAGCGCCTTCATGTTGGCGAACCCCGCGAGCGACATCGGAGTCGTCGCGCTCTCCGAGCCGCCGGTGACGACGACGTCGGCGTCGTCCCACTGGATCGCGCGCCAGGCCATGCCGATCGCGTGCCCCGCCGAAGCGCAGGCGCTCGAAGTCGTGAAGCACGTTCCGAGCAGGCCGTGGCGGATCGCGACCTGGCCGCTGACCGCGTTCGCCATGATCTTCGGGACGAAGTGCGGGCTGACGCGCCGCGGGCCGCGTTCCATCAGGCCGATGTGCTGTTCCTCGATGCCCGTGATTCCGCCGATGCCCGTGCCGATGATGCAACCGAAGCGTTCGCGTCGGGCCTCCTCGAGCGCCGAGGGCTGCAGGCCCGCGTCCTTGAAGGCTTCGTCGGCCGCGACCAGCGCCCACATGGTGAACGGGTCGAGCTTGCGCAGATCGGGTCCGGCGAAATTCGCGAGCGGGTCGAGGGCCACCTGCGCCGCGAACTTGACCGGGTGGTCGGAGACATCGAAGCGCGTGATCGGGCTGACCCCGCTCTCGCCACGCAAGACCCGGGTCCACGTGGTCTCCACGTCGTTCCCGAGCGCGTTGATGGCGCCCAATCCAGTGATGACAACCCGTCGCATTCGGATCCGCCTGTGCCCCCGCGGGGCGGCTGGTTCAAAGTTCAGAAGTGCTGTTGCGCGAGGCCGGCCGCTCGCGGTGCGCGTCGATGAGAGATCGCCGGGGAAGCGCCGCGCTCGGGCTGCCGACGCCGTCGATCGCGGCCGTCGCCGGCCGCGAGCCGCGTGCGCGTCGCGCAGGCGAGCTGGAGCGTCGCGACCTTAGCGGCGGAAGCCCCGTGGCGCGACCCGAGGTCTCGCTCGCCGTTCGATGCTCGTTCGGAGGCCCGAGGTCGGAGCAAAATCGGCTCGAGCGAATTCGGTTCGCGCTCGCCCCGCGGGCTCGAGGGACCGTTGAGAGTCGGCCGCGGGGAGCAACGGGCGCCGAGGTCGAACGCCCCCCTCGAAGTCCGCAGGCAACTCGAACGAGCCGATCCAGGCGTCGGTTGAGTCTCGGCGTCGGTCGAGCCCGCTGCCCGCTCGTTCCGCCCTCGCCACCTGCGGCGACTCCCACGGGTGTCGACCGAGTGACGGTGCGGCGCGCGCGGCGCGAGCGCTGGCTCGGCCCGCTCCCCTCGCGTCGCGAGCTTCAGCTCTTGGAGGTGATGTAGTCGATGGCGTTGCCGACGGTCTGGATCTTCTCCGCGTCTTCGTCGGGGATGGAGATCTCGAACTCGTCCTCGAACTCCATGACGAGTTCGACGGTGTCGAGGGAGTCCGCGCCCAGGTCGTTGATGAAGGAGGTCTCTCGCGTGACCTTCTCTTCAGGCACCGACATTTGGTTGCAGACGATCTTGCGTACGCGCTCTTCGATCGAGCCGGTGGTCACCTGTGTGGTCTCCGTGGGGGGTTGCAATTTTCGATGGGATCTCGGCGACGCGCGACGCGCGCACAACACCGAGGGGGACTGAAGTGGCGGGTCAGAGCGACAGGCCGCCGTCGACGACGAGCACCTGGCCCGTGATGTAGGCGCCGCCGGGGCCGGCGAGGAAATCCACGGCCAGAGCGATCTCGTCGGCGCTGCCGGTGCGGCCGAGCGGGATCGCGCCGACGAGCGTTTCCTTCGCCTTGGCGTCGATCGCGGCCGTCATGTCGGTGTCGATGTACCCCGGCGCGACCGCGTTGCAGCACACTTGGCGCGAAGAGAGTTCCTTCGCGACCGAGCGCGTCAGGCCGATCAACCCGGCCTTGCTCGCGGCGTAGTTCGCCTGCCCGGCGTTGCCCGTGAGCCCGACGACCGAGGCGATGTTCACGATGCGGCCGCGCGACTTCATCAGGGGGCGCGAGGCGGCCCGGATGAAGTTCCACGCGCCCTTGAGGTTCGTCGCGATGACCGCGTCGAAGTCCTCCTCCGACATGCGGAGCAGCAGCTGGTCGCGCGTGATGCCCGCGTTGTTGACCAGCAAGTCGAGCCCGCCGAGCTCGGCCTGCACCTGGGTCACCAGCTCCCCCACCGCGTTCGTCTTGGCCACGTCGACGCCGTAGGCCGAGGACGCGACGCCGAGCTTCGCGCACGCTTCCGAGGTCTCACGGGCGCGCTCGGCGCTGGTCGCGATGCACGCCACGGAGGCGCCGCGGGCGGCCAGGCGGAGGGCGATGGCCCGGCCGATGCCGCGCGAGGCGCCGGTGACCAAGGCGACCTTGCCGCGCAGGTGTTGTTCGATGGGATCCAAGGTGGGACGGGAGAGTTTGCGGGGGGATTCGAACGCGGGACCGCGCCCATTGCAAGGGGCGGCGCGGCGCGGCGAGGGCCGGACTGCGCGGCGGCGGGCGCGCCGGGCGTGCTTTCCGAAGCACTTCGACGGCGCGCGCTCGCGCGGCGCTGCCCGAGGTCCGAATTCGTGGGCGGGTTCGCGGGCGTTCGAGTCAGGTCGCCGCCGGCGCCGTGCTGAGGTCGCTGGGGGCGGCGGCCGCGCGCACTCGCGCCGACTCGTCGATCTTGCTGAGCAGTCCTGCCAGCACCTTTCCCGGCGCAGGCTCGAGGAAAGCGCGCACGCCTTGGGCGAGCGCCGCGCGCATGCTGTCTTCCCACAGCACCGGCGCGCAAACCTGCGCCGCCAAACGCTCGCGCACGCCGTTCGCATCGCTCACCGCGCGCGCGTCGACGTTCGAGATCACCGGAAAACGTGGCGCTTTGACCTCGACGTTCGCGAGCGCGCGCGCGAGCTCCTCGGCCGCGGGGCGCATGCACTCGGAATGGAATCCGCCAGCGACGACGAGGCGGCGTGTGCGGCGCACACCGTGGTCCTTCGCCGCGGCGTCGACGGCGTCGAGCGCACGGAGCTCTCCGCTCACGATCACCTGGCCCGGCGCATTCAAGTTGGCGACCGAGCAGATCCCGTGCTGTGCGCCGACGGCGGCGAGCGTCTCCGCCTGTTCGCGCGTCGCGCCCATGAGGCTCGTCATGCCGCTCGGGCGCAGCTCGCTCGCGCGTTGCATCGCCTCGCCGCGCAAGCGCACGAGCCGCACCGCATCCTCGAACTCCAGGGCGCCCGCCCACCACAGCGCGGTGTACTCGCCGAGCGAAAGTCCGGCGGTCAGCGGCGTCGCCGCGCGCTCGAGCCCGCGCTGTTCGAGCACGCGCATCACCGCGACCGAGGTCACGAGGATGCCCGGCTGCGCGACGTCGGTGCGGTTGACGGCTTCGCCCTCCGACCAGCAAGCGGCTTCGAGCGAGAAGCCCAGGCATCGGCTCGCCTGCGCGAAGGTCTCGCGCGCGAGGTCGAAGGCCTCGCACCAGTCGCGCCCCATGCCTTCGAATTGCGCGCCCTGGCCCGGGAAAAGAACGGCTTCCTTCACGTGGATTCGTAGCTCGATCAGGGGGACTGCGGTCGGGCGTTGGAGGCTCGCGCGAGCCCGAGCGGCGCGGCGCGGCGAGCTCGCCGAGTCGGCGCACGTTGCGAACGCGCCAGCTTCGAACGGTGGATCGGCGAGCTCACCAGCGGCGACCTCACCATCGCAGGCATCACCATCGCAGGAGCGTGCCGCCCCAGGTCAGGCCGGCGCCGAAGGCCACGAACACGACGAGCTTGCCCTTCTGAACGCGGCCCTGCTCGATCGCTTCGTGGAACGCCATCGGCACCGTCGCGGCCGAGGTGTTGCCGTACTTGTGGATGTTCATGAACACGCGCTCCATCGGCCAGCCGAGGCGCTCGATGGCGGCCTCGATGATGCGCGCATTGACCTGGTGCGGCACGACGACGCTGACCTCCTCCGGGTCGTAGCCTTCGACCATCTCCTCGATCAGCTCGCTCATCTTCGTCACCGCGAAGCGGAACACCTCGCGGCCGCGCAGGCGGATGAAGTGATCGCCGCGCGTGACGCTCTCGAGTGTCGGCGGATTGCGCGCGCCGCCGCCCTTCATGTGGATCAGCTCGTAGCCGCCGCCGTCCGCACCGAGGGTCGAGCGCAGGATCTCGCCGTGGCCCGCATCCGCGAGGGGCCGCAGCACCGCAGCGCCCGCGCCGTCGCCGAACAGGATGCACGACGCGCGGTCGCTCATGTCGAGGAAGCGCGAGAGGCACTCGGCGCCGATCACGAGCACGTTGCGCGCGCGTCCGGCGGCGACGAACGACTCGCCCGTGTGCAGTGCGGTGAGGAAGCCCGTGCACGCGGCGTTGATGTCGAAGGCGCCCGCGCGCGTCGCGCCGAGCGCGTGTTGCACGAGCGTCGCCGACGCGGGCAGCAGATAGTCGGGCGTGAGCGTGCCGACGATCACCAAGTCGAGTTCGGACGCTGCGATCCCCGCGGATTCGAGCGCCTGGCGGCCGGCGTGGATGCACAGGTCGCTCGTCGCCTGCTCCGGCGCGGCGAAACGCCGTTCGCGAATGCCCGTGCGCTGCACGATCCACTCGTCCGAGGTGTCGACCAGGGTCTCGAAATCGTGATTGGTCATCACCCGCGGCGGCGCGTACGCGCCTGTGCCCGCAATCCCTACCGCGACGCGTGAACCCATGGACGATGGTGGGGTCGAAAGAATGGAAGGTGGAAACGAAACGACGCCGAAGCGAGGGAGCGCGCGTTGTGCGCGGCCGATGCGGCGTCGGGAGAGGCGGGATTCTACTGTTCCGCGCGGGCGCTCCCCAGGCCGAAAATCCCGGCCGGAAATGCGGGCCGCGACGGCTCGCCGACGACGTTCGCCGGGCCGTGGCGCCGATTGCGACGCGCGCAAGAGAGAGGTTCGCGAACGAGCGCGAGAATCAGCTTTCGCGCAAGCCCGCCACGATGTGGCGGTTCACGTCCGCGTCGAGCGCCCGCGCCGCGACGTGCAGCGCGTTCGCGACCGCGTTCGCGTCGGAGCGGCCGTGACCTTTGACCACGATGCCGTTCACGCCGAGCAGCAGCGCGCCGCCGTACTCGGCGTAGTCGATTTGTCGTTTGACCTTGGTGAGCGCGTCCTGCGTCCACTCGACCTTGTGCGAACGCAACTCGCTCAACAGCAATTGCAGCATGAAGCCCGCGAATCCTTCGAGCAGCTTGAGCACGACGTTGCCCGTGAAACCGTCGGTGACGACGACGTCCGCGGCCGAATGGAAGATGTCGTTGCCTTCCACGTTGCCGACGAATTGAACGCGCGCGTCGCTCGCGGCGAGCAGCGCGTGGGCTTCCTTCAGGAGGTCGGTGCCTTTGGTCGCTTCGCTTCCGATGTTGAGCAGGCCGACGCGCGGCTCGGCGACGCCGAGGCAATCGCGCGCGTACACCGCGCCCATGGACGCGAACTGCACGAGATCCTGCGGCTTCGCGACGATGTTGGCGCCCATGTCGAGCAGCGTGACCGGCCGGCCCGTGAGGCTGAGCGTCACGGCGATCGCGGGACGGCGCACGCCCTCGAGCGTGCCGAGTCCGATCGTGCAGGCGCCCACCACCGCACCGGTGTTGCCCATGCTCACGACCGCGCCCGCCTTGCCGCGCTTGACGGCGCCGACGCAGCCCGCGATCGACGAATCGGGCTTGGCGCGCAGCGCGGTGGCCGGCGACTCGGCCATGCCGATGACTTCCGAGGCGTGCTGGATCGCAAAGCCCTGCTCGCCGTCGAGCAACGCGCCGCCGCCGAGTGCATCGAGCCGCGCCCGAATCAAGGCCTGGTCGCCGACCAGCACCACACGCGCGGGGTCGAGATGGCGCGCGCCCTGCGAACGGCACAGCGAGAGTGCGCCGCTCAGGGTTGCGTCGGGCGCGAGATCCCCGCCCATGACGTCCAAGGCAATTCGATGCTCGAGCATGTGGACCCTTGTTCAAACTCGGGGGCTGGTTCGTCGAGAGCGAACGGCGACGCGCGTCGCCGCGGAGGAGCTGTCGCTGGGAGAGCGTCCCCTGGTCGCACTCGCGAGGTGCGCCGGGCCACTCTCGCGGACGCGTTCGGGGCGAAACTCGGCGCGTGCGCGAAGCGCGGACATGCGCTCCCGATCCGGCGTGCGGGCGCACCGCCGCGCCTCGGGGCCTCGAGCGACGAGTCGGAGCGCCTGCGCCGCGAAGTTGGGCCGGGCGAACACTCGCGCGGCGTGGGCGCCGAGGCCTCGCACGCGCCGCGAGCGAGCCGCCGAGTTCGCGCGCGTTTCGAGCGAGGCCGGGGCCCGAGCGGACCGGCGGCGAGCGGACCGACGGGGCCGCGCGCTCGTTAGAACTCTTCGCGCTGCAGGACTTCGGCGCCGCGCTTGTCCGCGCCCTTGCTGAAGCCGTAGTAGCCGCAGTTCTCGCACACGCGGTGCGAGCGGACCGGCGCGCTGCAGCGGGCGCAGTAATTCGTCGCGAAGGCCTTCAACGCGTCGTGCGAACGACGGATGCGCGTGCGGTGGTTGGAGTGGCGTCGTTTGGGGTTCGGCATGGCGCGTGGCGTTGCAGCGTGGACGTGTCGGCGGAGAGTTCTCGGCGGCGCCGCTCTGGGCGGTTTCCGGGGTCGTGACCGGCTCGAAGCGAGCCGGGGAGGCGAGCCCGCGAGAGGCGTCGGGGCCGAGAGGCCGCAGCTCGTGGTTTGAGGGGGGAGGACGATACCGGCGTGGGTGGAAGGTGTCAACGCGAGCGCCGGCCCCGACGCTGCGTGACTCGTCGCTGGAAGCGCGGTGAGAGCGCCGAGCGCGCGCTTCCTGCGCGGGCGAGGAGGTCAGCCTAGCGCCTTCGCGAAGGCAGCTTCGAGGGCCGCGACCGCCGCGGGCGCCGCTTGGGCGTTGAGGCCTTGACCCTGGGCGACGTTGGGGCGCCCGCCGCCCCCACCGCCGAGGTGCTGGGCCGCGATCTTCGCGAGCTCGCCGGCCTTGAGCCCCTTCGCGAGCGCCGCGCCTTCGCAGGCGATCAGGAACGGAACGCGGCCCTCGGCTCGGCCGAGCAACGCGATGGCGATGTCCGGCGAGAGCGACTTGAGGCGGTCGCCCAGCTCGCGCACCGCCTCGCCGTCGACGTCGCCGAGGTCGATCACGCCGCCGAGCACGCCGGCGCGCGTCGTGAGCCGCGCCTTGACGCTGTCGAAGAGCCCCGCGACGTCGGCCTTGTTCGACGCCGCCTCGCGCTTGCGCGCTTCCTTGAGTTGTGTCTGGAGCTGCTCGATGCGCGCGGCGAGTTCCTCGGGTGCGCTCTTCAACGCCTGCGCCGCGTCGCGGAGGGTCCGGCGCTGCTGCTGAACGTGCGCGACCGCTTCCGCGCCCGTGAGCGCTTCGATGCGCCGCACGCCCGCCGCGACCGCTCGTTCGGAGACGATCACGAAGGGTCCGATGTCCCCCGCGGCGCGCACGTGCGTGCCGCCGCACAGTTCGAGCGACCACCCGCCGACGTCGAGCACGCGCACCTGCGCGTCGTACTTCTCGCCGAACATGGCCACCACCCCGCGCGCCTTGGCGGCTTCGAGCTCCTCGACGGTGGTGACGACCTTCGCGTTGCCGAACACGTGCTCGTTCACGAGGCGTTCGATGCGCTCGAGCTCCTCGGGGCTCACGCCCTTGGTGTGCGAGAAGTCGAAACGCAAGCGGTCGGGGCCGACGTAGCTGCCCTGCTGCGCCACGTGCGCGCCGAGCACTTCCTTGAGCGCCCTGTGCAAGAGGTGCGTCGCGGTGTGGTTGCGCCGCGTGGCGTCGCGGCGCACGACATCGACCTGGGCGTCGACCGCGGCGCCCTCGGCGAGCGGCGACAGGGCGCGGCCGACATGGACGACGACCGGGCCGAGCTTCTGCGTCTGCTCGACTTCGAACACGGTCTTGCCGTTGGCATCGCGCAGAGCGCCCGCATCGCCGATCTGTCCGCCGCTCTCGGCGTAGAACGGCGTCGCGTCGAGAACGACGCGGTCCTTCTGGCCCGCGCTCTGGAAGTTGCGCAGCACGCGCGCCTTCACCCGCACGCCGCTGGAACCCTCGTCGTGGCAAGTGACCTTCGTCGGAGGCAATCCACCGAGTTGTTCCGCGGAGAGCAGTTGCTTGAACGCGCCTTCGGAGCGGCTCGCGGTTCGGTGCGCGGCCTGCGCCGCATCCCAGCCGGCCTGGTCCAGCGACCAGCCGCGCTCGCGCGCCATCTGCTCGACGAGGTCCTGCGGGAAACCGTAGGTCGCGTAGAGATCGTAGGCCTCGCCGCCGGGCAAGCGCTTCTCGGCGCCGGCTTCCTTCGTGCCCGCCTCGACTTTGCGCGCCAGTTGCTCGAACAGCACGAGCCCGCGCTCGAGCGTGACGCCGAAGGACTCCTCCTCGCTCTTGATCAGCGTGCGGATGTGGTCGGCGCGTTTGGCGAGCTCGGGGAACGCCGGGCCGAGCACTTCGACGACCGTCGGGACAACCTCGAAGAGGAAGGGTTGCTTCATCCCCATGCGTTGGCGGCCGAAGCGCGACGCGCGTCGCAGCAGGCGGCGCAGCACGTAGCCGCGGCCTTCGTTCGAGGGCAGCGCGCCGTCGGCGATCGCCGTCGAGAGCGCCCGGATGTGGTCGCCGCACACGCGGAACGCGATGTCGACCGACTTGTCGGCGCCGTACGTGAGCCCCGTGAGTTGCTCCATGCGCCGGAAGAGCGGCTGGAACAGGTCCGTGTCGTAGTTCGAGGACTTGCCCTGCATCACCGCGAGCACGCGCTCGAAGCCCATGCCGGTGTCGACGTGCTTCGCCGGCAGTTCGCGCAGCGAGCCGTCGTCGAGCCGGTTGAACTGCATGAACACGTTGTTCCACAGCTCCATGAAGCGCTCGTTGCCGGCGTTCACGCCGATCGCGCGGTCCGCGCCGTCGAGCGGATTCGAACCCGGACCGCCGCGGTCGATGTGGATCTCCGTGCACGGGCCGCAAGGGCCGGTCTCCCCCATCTCCCAGAAGTTGTCCTTGCGGCCGAACTTCAGGATGTGCGTGGGATCGATGTCGGTGCGCTCGCGCCAGATGCGGGCCGCTTCCTCATCCGCCGGCAGGCCGTCCTTCTCGTCGCCCGCGAACACCGTGACCCACAGGCGCTCCTTGGGCAGCCCCCAGACCTTGGTGAGCAGCTCCCACGACCAGGCGATCGCGTCGTCCTTGAAGTAGTCGCCGAAGGACCAGTTCCCCAGCATCTCGAAGAACGTGTGGTGGTACGTGTCGAGCCCCACCTCTTCCAGGTCGTTGTGCTTGCCCGAGACGCGGATGCACTTCTGCGAATTCACCGCGCGCTTGTAGTCGCGCTTGCCGATCCCCAGGAACACGTCCTTGAACTGGTTCATCCCCGCGTTCGTGAACAGCAGCGTGGGGTCGTCGAGCGGCGCGACGGGGCTCGAGGGGACGTAGCGGTGGCCGCGTTCCACGAAGAAGTCGAGGAACTCCTGGCGCACCTGGGCGGCGGTCTTGGGGACGTTCGAGCTCATGGATCGGGAACCACACTCACGCGGATCGGAAGGTCTTCACCGCGAACGGTGAAGCGCGGAACGAGCCGCGAAGTGTAGCGGCGCGCGTCGCTGAACCTATTCGCCAGGCGTGACCCACGCACCGCCGGGCCTGACCCATGCACCGCCGGGCGTGCCCCACTCGCTGCGAGCAACGAAGCGGGCGGAGCCATGGCCCCGCCCGCGCGTGCACTGTCGAGCTTCACGCGGCGGAGGCGACCGCCGCGAGCGCTCACGCCTTGGTCTTGCTCATCCTCGAGCTCGACGCGGCCCCGCCCGAAGCGCTCGAAGGCGAGGTCGAGTTGGCGGTCGAACTCGTCCCCCCAGAGTTCGCACCCGCAACCGCAGCGCCGTTCGAGCGCGCGGGAGCGACGCCCTCGTCGCTGTCGCTCGAACCTTCCGCGGGACGCGACTCGGCGCCGAACACCAGTTCCTTGCCGGTCAGCTTCGTGCGCAGGATGGCCTCGAGCTCCTTGGCGAGCGCGGGGTTGTCGATCAGCAGCTGGCGCGCCTTCTCACGACCTTGGCCGAGGCGGATCTCGCCTTCCTTCGGGTGCTTGAACGAAAGCCAGGTGCCGGACTTCAGCACGGCGCCGTGCTGCACACCGAGGTCGAGCAGGTCGCCCTCGTAGCTGATGCCGCGGTCGAACATGATGTCGAACTCGACCTTGCGGAAGGGCGGCGCGACCTTGTTCTTGACCACCGTCACCTTCGTGCGGCTGCCGACGACCTCCTCGCCGTCCTTGATCTGACCGATGCGGCGGATGTCGAGACGCATCGACGAGTAGAACTTGAGCGCGCGGCCGCCGGTCGTCGTCTCGGGGCTTCCGAACATGACGCCGATCTTCTCGCGGATCTGGTTGATGAAGATCACCAGCACGTCCGAGCGCGAGATCGCCGCCGTGAGCTTGCGCAGCGCCTGGCTCATCAAGCGCGCCTGCAAGCCGACGAAGCTGTCCCCCATCTCGCCTTCGATTTCCGCGCGCGGCACGAGCGCCGCGACCGAGTCGATGACCACGACGTCGACCGCGTTCGAACGCACGAGGGTCTCGACGATCTCCAGCGCCTGCTCGCCCGTGTCGGGCTGGCTGATGAGCAGGTCCTCGAGCTTGACGCCCAGCTTGCGCGCGTAGGCGGGATCGAGCGCGTGCTCCGCGTCGACGAAGGCGCAGATGCCGCCTTCCTTTTGCGAGCTGGCGATCACGTGCAGGGTGAGCGTCGTCTTGCCCGAGCTCTCGGGTCCGAAGATCTCCACGATGCGCCCGCGCGGCAGTCCGCGCCCGCCCATCGCCAGGTCGAGCGAGAACGCGCCCGAGGAGATGCAGCGGATCTCCTGCAGCAGTCCCTTGTCGCCCATGCGCATGATCGCGCCCTTGCCGTAGCTCTTTTCGATGTCGGCCAGCGCCGCCGCGAGGGCCTTGCCCTTCTGCGGATCGAGGGGCTTGGGCGCGTCCGGGGTCGTCGCATCGTTGCGTTGGGGTGCGTTGCTCATGGCGAAGGTGTCTCGTGGGTGGTGGGCGCCGGCTCGCTGTTTGGGCCGTACGCAAGGGTCGGACGGCGTCGAGTGGACGATGTTAGGGTCGCCGGACTTGAAAAGGTCGGTGAATGTTAGGGGCGCATGCTAGCGCTGGCATACCCCGGAGAGAAGCCCCGCGTCCGCGACTTTATGGAGAGGAAGGAGAGCCTGGCGTCCCCCCGCGCCTCGCCCCCCTGACTTTCCGTCGGTCTCGGAGCCTGCGGAGGCCCCCAACTCCGGGCGCGGTCGATCGGGACCCCGCACCAGCATGCGCTGCCCACGAGACCGAGCCAACCCCCATCCGGTAGCGCGCGATCTCCCAAAAATCCGACGCCGGCCAAGGCGCTCGCTGGACGGCGCGGCTCGGGCCGCCGGGTTCACAGCGTCACGAAGTGCAGCAACTCGTTGAAGCGCGACTCGACCTGAGCGCGCCGCCGGGCGCTGAGCGCCTCGACGCCGAAGCCCTGGACGCAGTACGACGCGGTGACGGTTCCGTACAGCATCGCCCGGCGCAGGGTCGGACCCTCGACGCAGTCGGCCGCCGCGAGGTAGCCCATGAAGCCCCCGGCGAAGCAGTCGCCGGCGCCGGTGGGGTCCACCACCGAGTCCACGGGGTAGGCCGGCAGCGCGTAGCGCACGTCCTCGCCGACGAGGAAAGCGCCGTGCTCGCCCTTCTTGAGGATCACGTAGCGCGGCCCGAGTTCGCGCACCTTGCTCGCGGCGCGGATCAGATTGCGCTCGCCCGTGAGCATGCGCGCTTCCTCGTCGTTCAGGACCAGCCCGTCGACGCGCCGCAGCACTTCGAGCAACTCGTCGCGCCGGATCTCGATCCACAGGTTCATCGTGTCGGCCACGACGAACTTAGGCTGGCTGCACTGCTCGAGAGCGCGCAGTTGCACCTTCGGCTCGGCGTTGGCGAGGAACACGTAGCTCGAGTCGCGGAACTGCGCCGGCACCTTCGGATCGAAGTGCTCGAACACGTTGAGCTGCGTCTCGAGCGTCGTGCGCGTGTTCCAGTCGGCCTCGTAGCGGCCCGCCCAGCGGAAGCTCTTGCCCGCCTCGACGCGCTCGACCCCGGCGACATCGACGCCGCGCGAGCTCATGAGCTCGAGATCGCTGGCCGCGAAGTCGCCGCCCACGACGCCGACGAGCCGCACGCGGCCGAAGTTCGCCGCCGCCACGGAGAAGTAGACCGCCGAGCCGCCGAGGACGTCGTCCTTGCGCGCGAAAGGCGTTTCGATCGAGTCGTACGCCAGGGTTCCAACCACCAAGAGGGACATCAGATGTGCTTCGCGTCTGAGGGGACTTCACTTCGCGGGGCCGCTGGCCCCTTCCAATTGAGCGCGCTCCGCGGCCGTGAGGCGTCCGCCGGGCGTGAGCAGGAACAGTCCGCCGCACAAACCGGCGGTCACCATGCACAGGCGCCACGCGATCGCCACGGCGAACCCGAGCGTCCAGCTTCCGCCCTGCAGCTCGAACAACTCG
This sequence comes from uncultured Planctomycetia bacterium, assembly GCA_937952135.1. Taxonomy (GTDB): domain Bacteria; phylum Planctomycetota; class UBA1135; order UBA1135; genus WYBT01. The sequence goes on along the minus strand of CALFYL010000345.1, from coordinate 7,294 downwards.
CCGTAGACGGTTTCGGCGACGCCCACGCCGCCGGGCGTGAGCGGGATCGCGCTGACCAGGTTGCCGATCGAGCCGACGACGACGTAGTTCGCGACGTCGAGGGCGGTTTCGCCGAAGGACGCGCCGAGCGCGATGAGCGCGCCCATCACGCACGTTTGGTTGAACAGCGAGAAGAACATCGCCCACGCGAGCTCGCGCGGCTTGCGCGCACACACGACGAGCGCGTCGTCGATCTGCTTGAGCGTGCTCGCCATCGGCAGGCGCGCGAGCAGACGTTCGAAACCGATGCGCCGGCGCAGGCTCGGACTCGCGTAGGCGAACAAGCCGCCCGCGCCGAGCGCGAGTCCGATCAGGATCGGCTCGCGCGGATACGGGAAGCGATCGCCGAGCCACAGGATCGCGACGGCGCCCATGGCGACGAGCACGAGCACGCCCATCAAGCGGTCGACGAGCACGCTCATCGCCGCCGCGGCGCGCCGTTCGGGGTGCGAGCGCGCGACCATCACGGCCTTCACCAGATCGCCGCCGGTGAGACCGGGCACCACGATGTTGAAGAAGAAGCCGATGAACGTGAGCCGCGTTGCGGGCCAGAGCCCCGTCGGACAGCCCGCGGCGCCGAGCAAGCGCCACCAGCGCATCGCGGTCGCGCAAATGCCGGCGAGCGCCATCCCCAAGGCGACGCTGAGCCCCGTGGGGTCGACGTCGAGGAACGCGCGCGGCATTCCCGGCCGCCACGCGGTCGTTTCGTCGCGCGTCACCTCGACCGACAGCGCTGGGTCCCCCTGCGCAACGTCGCGCAGCGCGGGCGGGAGCTCGGCGACGGGCTGCGCTTCGTCGAACACGAAGCGAACCGCGGGCGCTTTCCAGTCGCCGACGATCTCGCCGCGGAAGGTCACGGCCGCGTCGCCGGACTTGTGCGTCAATTCGTCGCGCCACGGAATCACGCGCGCGACCAGGGCGAGCACGAGCACGGCGAAAACCACCTTGAGCACCGCGAACAGCGAACGCCGCCCGCTCGCGGGCGCGCCGGCCGCTCCTTGGGCGGGCGGATTTTGGCCCGGCGGATCTTGGCCCGGGGTCGGCGCGGACGTGCCGGGAGCGTTCGGCGGCGCGCTCACGGAGTCTCGTTTCCGTCGAGCGGCTTCTCGGCTTCGATCGGCTTCGACTCGCTCTCGTCCTTCGGCGCGACGAACAGTCCTTCGCTGCGCGCCCAGTCGAGCCAGTCCTCGTCGGCGAGCGAGAAACGACCGCGACCGCTGATCTTCCCGAGCGCCCCGAGCGCCGCCACGCGCACCGTGCCGTCGGGGTGGTCGGTCGCGAGCGCCCAGGTGACGCGCTTCTGCTCTCGCGTGAGGCGTTCGCGCTCTTCCGGCGGCGCGTCGGCCGCCGCGCCCGGCAGTCCGTGGCGCGCGACCTCGTTCATCAGCGCGATCAACCGCGGCGCTTCGTCGCCGCGCAGCGCGCGCGGGTCGAGGAGCTGCGCGAGCATCGGCGCGCCCCACACGCGAACCGTCGCGTGGACCGCGGCGGCCCGCACCCCCGCCTTGTCCCAGCCCGGGTCGTTCCCCAGCCGCTCCTTCGCGTTGGGCGGCGCGTCGCGCAACGCACCGTGGAGCGCGAGCTCGATGCAGCGGCGCTCGAGCTTCGCGCGCAAGTCGAGCACGGGGGCCAGCCGCGGGTCGCTCCCCAGCCGCGAGCGCTCGAGGATCGCGCACAGCCGCAGCGCTCGATGGGCGCCCTCGAGGTCGAGCTCGAGCGCGGCGATCTCGGCGCACGCCGCGGCGGCGCTGGCGTCGTCGTCGGTGCTCGGCGGCGGCGCGACCGCGGTCAGCTCGGCCAGCGTCTCGCCGCTGCGCGCGAGCGTGTTCGCGGCGCGGATGAGCTTCTGAAGCGCGGCCGCGACCTGCTCGACCGGCGCCGGCGTCGCGCTCACGCCGCGCGGCAGCTCGGGCCACGGTCCGAGCCGCGCGCCGAGCTTGCCGAGCTCACAGACGGCGACCTCGCGCGACAGATGCCAGGGATCGAAGCGCGCGATGCGGCTGAAGTGCTCGACCTTTATCGAACGCACCCAGGGATCCTCGGAGTCGAACGTCGCGAGCTCGTTCAGGGCTTCGAGGCACGACGCGAGCGGGTCCTCGACCTTGACCGCCGCCGACTCCTGCGCCTTCACGCCCACGCTGCGCAAGAGCCCCATGACCCCGACGCGCGTCGCGTAGGAGTAGTGGCTCACGACGCGCGCGGTGCGGCGGTGGAGTCCGTCCTCGTTGTGCAGCTCGCGCAAGTTGTTGTCGGTCGCGCCGACGAACTTGCAGCCGCCGAGCGTCGAGGCGAGTGCGGTGCAGGCGAGAAGCGCGACGTGCGCGCGACCCGTGCGGAGCGGTCGCGTGCGGTTCACGCCGAGCGGCCGTTCGCGTTGGCGAGCGCCTTCTTTGCTGCTTGGAGCACGTTGTCGACGGTGAAACCGTACTCGGCGAGAACCTTTTCTCCCGGCGCCGACGCGCCGTAGCCGTCGATGCCGAGCGCGACGCCGCGTTCGCCGATCCAGCGCTCCCAACCGAAGGTCGAGCCCGCCTCGATCGAAACGCGCGCGCGCACGGCGGCGGGCAGCACCGCTTCGCGGTAGTTCGCGTCCTGCGCCGCGAACGACGACCAGCACGGCATCGACACGACGCGCGCGGCGATGCCTTCGCCCGCGAGACGGCGCTGCGCGCCCATCGCGACCGCGACCTCGGAGCCGGTCGCGATCAGGATCACGCGCGGCGCTCCGCCTTCGGCCTCGCTCAGCACGTACGCGCCGCGCGCCACGCCTTCGCGCGCCTTCTGCGCCGTGCCCGCGAGCACTTCGAGTTTCTGGCGCGACAACACGAGCGCCACCGGCGCCGAGTCGGACTCGAGCGCGAGCCGCCAGGCCTGCGCGGTCTCGTTCGCGTCCGCGGGGCGCACCACCCGCAAGTTGTGCATCGCCCGCAGGCTGGCGAGGTGTTCGACCGGCTGGTGCGTCGGACCGTCTTCACCGACCGCGACCGAGTCGTGCGTCCACACGCAGATCAGCGGCAGCTTGCACAGCGCCGCGAGCCGCACCGCGGGCCGCATGTAGTCGGAGAACACGAAGAACGTCGACACGAAGGCGCGCAAGCCGCCGTGGTAGATCAGTCCGTTCCCGATCGCGCCCATGGCGTGCTCGCGCACGCCGAAGCGCAGGTTGCGGCCGCCCGGATGCTCCGCGCTCTGGTCGGCCTCTCCCGCGATCAGGGTCTTCGTCGAGCTCGACAAGTCCGCATCGCCGCCGCACAGCTCGGGCACGATCGCCGCGAGCGCGTTCTCGACCTTGCCGCCCGCATCGCGGGTCGCGATCGAAGCACCCGCTTCCCAGCGGGGCAATTCCTTCTCGCAGCGCGCGGCGAAGTCCTCGGGCAGCTCCCCCGCCATGCGCCGCTCGAATTCGCGCGCGAGTTCGGGGTGCGCCTTCGCGTAGCTCTCTCGCGCTTTGTCCCACGCCGTCCGCAGCGCCTTGGCGCGCGCGACGCCGGCGCGGAAGTGCGCGGCGGCTTCGGCCGGGACGTGGAAGTTGTGCGCGGGGTCCCATCCCAGGGCGCGCTTCGTCGCGGCGACTTCGTCCGCTCCGAGCGGCGCACCGTGCGCCTCGTTCGTGCCCTGCTTCGCGGGGCTGCCGAACCCGATCGTGGTGCGCACGACGATGAGCGAGGGCTGCGTCGTGTCCGCCTTCGCGGCCGCGATCGCGCGGTCGAGGCCGGCGAGGTCGTGGTCGCCGCGCTCGACGCGCTGCACCTGCCAGCCGTAGGCGCGGAAGCGCGCGGCGACGTCCTCGACCGAGAACGAGAGCGAGGTCGGCCCGTCGAGCGAAATGTCGTTCGAGTCGTACAGCCAGATCAACTTGCTCAGCTTCTGCTGTCCGGCGAGCGACGCGGCTTCCGCCGTGATGCCTTCCATCATGCAGCCGTCGCCGAGCAGCGCGTAGGTGAAGTGGTCGACGAGCTTGTGCCCGGGCTTGTTGAAGCGCGCCGCGAGCAAGCGTTCGGCGAGCGCCATGCCCACGGAGTTCGCGGCGCCCTGGCCGAGCGGTCCGGTCGTCGCTTCGACGCCCGCCGTGGCGAAGGTCTCGGGGTGCCCGGGCGTGCGGCTGTGCCACTGCCGGAAGCTCGCCAGGTCCTCGAGCGTCACGTCGTAGCCGGTGACGTGCAGCAACGAGTAAAGCAGCATGCTCCCGTGGCCGGCGCTCAGCACGAAGCGGTCGCGGTCGGGCCACGCGGGGTCGCTCGGATCGTGCGCGAGGTGCCGTTGCCACACCGCGTAGGCCATCGGCGCGGCGCCGAGCGGAAGACCGGGGTGGCCGGAGTTGGCCTTCTGGATGGCGTCGATGGACAGTGTGCGCAGGGTGTTGACGCACAACAGGTCGAGGTCCTGGCTCACGGTCTGCATCGGATTCCTTGGGGGCGCGAGGGCGGAAGCGGAGAGCGTAGATTGGAGTTCGACGCTCGCGCGGGCAAGGGCGTGGCCGAAGCTCTTGCGCCGCGCGCGCTGGAGGCGCGCTCGCACTCGGACGTTTGCATCGCGCAGCAGCGGCGCCAGCAGGGCGCGCACGCTTCCAAGCGAATTCGCCGACGAAGTCCGGCTCTCGCGAGCTTCGTCGGCGAACGGCGCCCTTCCGTCCGGCGCCGCCCTGCAGCAGGACGGAGCAGGCATCGAGGGCCGGCAGCGAGGATGGTGGAGGCGGCGGGAGTCGAACCCGCGTCCCGGAATCCGCGAGCGTTAGGTTTCTACGTGCGTAGCCCGTGATTTTCGACATCGTGAGGCCGCCCACGGACCGGCTGCCCCACGACCACCGTCGATTGGTTCTCGCTGGTTCGGCACGACGGAGAGCCTCCCCAGCCAGCCCGCTAGTGGCGTCCTTCCGCGGTCACGGGCAGCCCGCGGGGGACGGCTGCCTAGTGATTAGGCAGCGAGAGCAAAGTTGTTGGCATGTAATGCCGGTCCCAAGAGGATTAACGGGGTTGACTCGAGATCCCCGGCACGCCGCCCAAGGCCAACGCAAACCGGTCGAAACCAGTGCGCCCCCTTCGATCAGCGCGGCGATCCTAGCGCAATCTCGCGCGTTTGCAGCCAGAGTTCGCCGAGCGCGCGCCCCGCGCACGGGGGCCGCGAAGCGACGCGGCGCCGAGATCCGGCGCACGGGTTCGGCGCTTCGTTTCAGCGCCTGCGTGCGGAAAGCGCGCGCTCGATTTCGCGCTTGTCGCTCTTCTCGCGTTCGCGTTCGCGCTTGTCGTGCAGCTTGCGTCCGCGGGCCAGCGCGAGGGAGACCTTCACGAGCGAGCCTTTGAAGTAGATCGACAGCGGCACGATCGTCACTCCCTTCTCGCGGACCTTGCTCTCCCAGTTCGCAAGTTCGCGGCGGTGCACGAGCAGCCGGCGGTCGCGCACGGGCGGGTGGTTGTGGATGTTCCCGAAGGCGTACTCGGGGATGTGCGCTCCGACGAGCCACAACTCGCCGCGCTTCACCATCGCGAAGGCTTCGGCGATCGAGGCCTTGCCCTGGCGCAGGCTCTTGACCTCGGTGCCCACGAGCGCGATCCCGCACTCGAGCGTGTCCAGGAACTCGTAGTCGTGGCGCGCACGGCGGTTCTCGGCCAGCACGCGCCGCTTGTCTCCCTGGTCCGTCATCGAGGTTCCTGTCCGCGCCTTCGGCCGCACTCGGAGCATAGCGCGCCGAGCTCGCGCGCCGTTTTTTTCGCCGCGCCGTTCCAGCGATGCGTTGACCGCCGCCCGCGCGCTCCGTATCGTCCTCCCCCCATCCAAAGCCCGGGTGGCGGAATTGGCAGACGCGCAAGGTTCAGGTCCTTGTTCCTTTAACCAGGAGTGGGGGTTCGACTCCCCCCCCGGGCACCACTCTCTCTCGGCGCGCGCGCATCCGCTCGCGCGAGTGGACACGAGCGAGAACGGATGAGAATGAGCGAGCCGCGACCTGACGCCGACTCCCGCCCGCCCGCTTCGAGCGTGTGGGGCTTCGTGAAGTGGAGCGCGATCAGCCTGCTCGTGATCGTCGTGCTCGGTGTCCTCGCAGCGCGCCTGCTCCACGCGCTCGGGATCGGCTGACGCGGCGCGCGAAGCGCCTTCACGAAGCGCCGCCGGTCGCTGCGAGCGGTCAGAACGAGTTGTCGCTCGGGTAGTGCGCGATCACGAACAGCAGGAACGCCAGCGCGAGCAGCGCGGCCACTCCCAGCCCGATCCACATCCAGAGCGACACGCCGGCAGCTTCCCGCGCGGCTAGTTGCCGTGCCCGCCGGGAGCGCGGTAGACGAGGAACGCGCGATCGCCGAGCTCGCCCGGCAGCTTGTGCTCCCACACCGTGTCGAGCCGGAAGCCCAGACGTTCGGCTTCGCGCTCCGCGGCGCGCGCTTCGCGCGACCACGACGGTCCCTTGAGCATCACGAGGTCCTTGTGCGAGTGACGGACCTTGCGAAGGATCCGGACGTTCTCGCGCACCGAGCTCACCGCGCGCACGAGCACGATGTCGTACTTGTTGCGCGCGAGGTGGTCCTCCACGCGCTCGGCGTAGGCCTTGGCGTTCTCGAGTCCGAGCCGCTCGATGCACGACTGCACGAAGTCGATGCGCTTGCGCGTCGAGTCGACGAGGCCGACCTTCGCCTGCGGCTCCGCGAGCGCGACCGCCACGCCCGGATAGCCCGCACCCGTCCCCATGTCGCACAACGAACGGCCCGCGAGCGGCAGCAGCCGCGTCGTGCGCCACGAGTCGAGGTAGTGCTTCGCCGCCATCTCGCGCGGATCGACGATCGCGGTCAGGTTCATCACCGCGTTGCCTTCGAGCACCATGCGCGCGTGCTCGGCGAAGCGGTCGAGCAGCCCCGGCCCGACCTCCTCCTCGCCCTGAAAGGCCCACGCCATGGCGTCGCGAAGCTCGTCGAGGCTCGCCACCGCCAGCTGCGTGTACTCGAGCACCGCGTCGGGGTCCTCTTCCTTTCGCGCCGGCTTCGCCGGAGCTCCGGCCGTCGTCCGCGCGGGCGCTGCTTCCCCACCCTTCGCGTCGGAGGCTTCGCCGACGGGCCGCCCCTCCGGCAGCTCCGTGGGCTCGTCCGGCAGGTTGTCAGCAGCTTCGTTCGTGTAGCTCATAGGCGGAGGTGACCGCGGGCCGTGCCGATCGACCCGCACGCTCCACCGGCGGCAAGGGACGGATCGGCGCGCGCGGGTGGGTTGCGGGTTCGGAGCCTGGTGCGCGCGGGCCGCTCGGAAAGGGAATCCCGCGCGAACCGGGCCGGCG